>NZ_JAVMBW020000039.1:0-1654 GCF_031631895.2 Aequorivita marina | reverse complement strand
TGGTTTCATCTACATTAGAACACTCATCGCCATTCTCGTCATTAAAGACTCCTGTTTTCACAATTGCAATGGCAGGATCTTGACAAAGCTCGATTATCGTTGGATCATCGTTGTCGATATCTGTACCCGAAAGATCTGTTACTGTACTTTGATCTGGTGCAGTAGCTGTAGTTGTTGCTTGGTTTTCAACTTCGCCAGCATCAATATCATCTTGTGTGATAACGTAGCTCGCTTCGTAAATCCAAGTTTCTGTTACATCTAACTCCCCGTCACCATCAGTGTCTCCACTTAATGGACCTGCTATTGGACCTCCTAATAATGGATCGTCAACAATAACGTTACTCAAGCTTACATTTCCTTCGTTGGTTACAGTGAAAGTGTATGTGATTGTTTCATCTACATTAGAGCACTCATCGCCATTCTCGTCATTAAAGACTCCTGTTTTCACGATTGCAATGGCAGGATCTTGACAAAGTTCGATTATCGTTGGATCATCGTTGTCGATATCAGTACCTGAAAGATCTGTTACTGTACTTTGGTCTGGTGCAGTAGCTGTAGTTGTTGCTTGGTTTTCAACTTCGCCAGCATCAATATCATCTTGTGTGATAACGTAGCTTGCTTCGTAAATCCAAGTTTCAGTTACATCTAACTCACCGTCGCCATCAGTGTCTCCACTTAATGGACCTGCTATTGGACCTCCTAATAATGGATCGTCAACAATTACATTCGATAGGCTTACATTTCCTTCGTTAGTTACAGTGAAAGTGTATGTGATGGTTTCATCTACATTAGANTGGTCTGGAGCTGTACCCACCGTTGTTGCTTGGTTAACGACTTCACCAGCATCAATGTCATCTTGTGTGATAACGTAGCTTGCTTCGTAAATCCAAGTTTCTGTTACATCTAACTCGCCGTCGCCATCAGTGTCTCCACTTAATGGACCTGCTATTGGACCTCCTAATAATGGATCGTCAACAATTACATTCGATAGGCTTACATTTCCTTCGTTGGTTACTGTGAAGGTGTATGTGATGGTTTCATCTACATTAGAACACTCATCGCCATTCTCGTCATTAAAGACTCCTGTTTTCACAATTGCAATGGCAGGATCTTGACAAAGCTCGATTATCGTTGGATCATCGTTGTCGATATCTGTACCCGAAAGATCTGTTACTGTACTTTGNTCATCTTGTGTGATAACGTAGCTTGCTTCGTAAATCCAAGTTTCAGTTACATCTAACTCACCGTCGCCATCAGTGTCTCCACTTAATGGACCTGCTATTGGACCTCCTAATAATGGATCGTCAACAATTACATTCGATAGGCTTACATTTCCTTCGTTAGTTACAGTGAAAGTGTATGTGATGGTTTCATCTACATTAGAGCACTCATCGCCATTCTCGTCATTAAAGACTCCTGTTTTCACAATTGCAATGGCAGGGTCTTGACAAAGTTCGATTATCGTTGGATCATCGTTGTCGATATCAGTACCCGAAAGATCTGTTACTGTACTTTGGTCTGGAGCTGTACCCACCGTTGTTGCTTGGTTAACGACTTCACCAGCATCAATGTCATCTTGTGTGATAACGTAGCTTGCTTCGTAAATCCAAGTTTCTGTTACATCTAACTCGCCGTCGCCATCAGTGTCTCCACT
>NZ_JAVMBW020000038.1:0-986 GCF_031631895.2 Aequorivita marina | reverse complement strand
ATCTCATTTTCCTCATTGACGGCATCGTCATAGCTTTCATAGTAGCCCAAGGTCCAATCGGTGTTCCCATTGCGGATCTGGTCTTCGCGCTGGGTAAGGTCAAAGAGTTCTGTCTGGTCATAAGGGCCTGGAGGGATGATCACATTTTCATCACAAAGGGCAATGGGGTCTGGCGTGACTGGCTCGGGATTGGCCGTTACGCGAAGGGTTAACGTGGTAAGGGCAATGCACGCACTGTCGCTATCCTCTACGCGTACGTAGATTATCTGTGGGTTGGTTGTGTTTTCGTAAGCGGTATCGGGATCAATTGGGTTTTCGTTGTTCTGGGCATCTTCCGCATTTACAAAGTACGATACGCCTTGGGTAAGCACTCCATCGGTTATCTCGCCGTTCTTCTGGGTTAGGTCAAAGGTGGTGACTCCGTCAAAGGGTTCGCCAAGGTCATCACATTGCACCAAGGGCTCTGGGTCCACGATGGGCAGGCCACTCTTTACCACCAGCTCAAAACTTCCTACCTTGAAGCAGTCGGTGTCGTTGGTGGCTAGGCGTACCCAGATGGTCTGGGGGTTGGTCTCATTGGTATAGGCTTCTGGGTCGGCAATTGGGGCATTGCCACTGATGGCCTCTGCCTCGGTTAGGTGGTAGGTAAGGCGATAGTCTTCGCGGGGCTGGTCGCCATAAATAAGGGTTTCTTGTTCGGTAAGGTCAAATTGGTAGAATCCGGTATCGTCACAGGCCGTAAGGTCTGGAAGGTCGTTCGGTATCACTGGGGTTGGGAGCACCTCGAGTTCCAGTTCTACAATCGCGTAGCAGCCCGTACCCATAGGGGGTCCAGCGTAGGCGGCGCGTACAAAAAGGGTTTGGTTAAACAGCACGATGTTCTCATAGGGGCTGGCCAAGGGGTAGTTGCCCGTGGCGGCATCTTGCCGGGTCTCGTGGTAGGTGATTCCAAGGGTGGGGTCGCCTCCACTGATCTCGGCGGTCTT
>NZ_JAVMBW020000037.1:0-636 GCF_031631895.2 Aequorivita marina | reverse complement strand
ACGTTGTGCGCAATCTGAAAAAAACTTAATGAATAGAATTTTTATCATATTAATGACCTTATTATGTTCAGTTTCATCTTGCAAAGTATCTGAAAAAATAGCGGAAAATATATCTTGTGACGGAAATATTGAAATACAATATGACCGAACTAAATTATTTGGAAACGATAATCCTAAAGCGGATAAAAAGTTAGATGCTTTTCAAGTTATATTCTTATCTGATTTTGATGAAAATATAAAAGCATACGTGAATGACAAATTAGTGTTTAATGAATTTGTGAAAATTGGAGCAAATTCTCATAGCATAGAAAATACTTTCGGATATAATTATAAGTCGGATTTAAAAACACCGATTTTAAAAGTGGAGTCAATTGAAAAAGGGACTTGCTTTGACATTGAGATTAATAAAAATTATAAAGTTATTTATCTTTTTATAGATAAAAATGGAAAGTGGATTGTCAGATTCTCAAACGAATATTATTTAATCTGAAAAAGAAAAGACTGCGCACAACACCGTATAAAAAAAATTGCTAGTTTTAGCTAAACCAAAGTTAGTTGCTCGTTTGCTAGCTTCTGATTTTCCTTCGGAAAATCCTCGCACACAAACACGCAACTTTCCTTATACAAACACGTTGT
>NZ_JAVMBW020000036.1:0-656 GCF_031631895.2 Aequorivita marina | reverse complement strand
CGATAAATCTTTAATTACAAAACAATGCCGTCTCGTAATACTATGGGGCATTAATCCAAGTTTCCCTGGGCTATTCCCCTGTACAAGGCAGATTCCATACGCGTTACTCACCCGTGCGCCGGTCTCAATAAAGGCAAGCCCCTATCTACCCCTCGACTTGCATGTGTTAAGCCTGCCGCTAGCGTTCATCCTGAGCCAGGATCAAACTCTTCATCGTATAATCTTAAATAATATTGCGACCATACATCGATAAAAAGCCTAACTCTCAAAAAAATCCTCAGGAAATCTTACTTAGTTTAGTTTCTTTGTTGATTAACTCTCTTTCGAAAAATTAATCTACGCTGTCAATTTCAATATCTCAATGAACTTTTCCCTATTACATAAGGAATCAATTTGTCGGTGTAACGGAGTCGAACCGTTGTACTGTGCCTCTCACCTGTTGTTTTTAAGAGCGTGCTTATCGCTAAGCGGGTGCAAATATAACACTCTTTTTTAAACCTGCAATACTTTTTTGAGAATAATTTAAAAAAGTTTTTTGGAGAACGTTCGCTGCTATATTTAAGTGAAAAATTTACTTCCTAGTAGCGGGGTGCAAACATAAGACCCTTTTCTGAATCTCGCAATGCTTTTTTAATATTTTTTCTAAAGTTTTTAAA
>NZ_JAVMBW020000035.1:0-688 GCF_031631895.2 Aequorivita marina | reverse complement strand
CCCTTATTTATGGCGACCAGCCCCGCGAAGACTATCGCCTTACCTACCACCTAACCGAGGCAGAGGCCATCAGTGGCAATGCCCCAATTGCCGACCCAGAAGCCTATACCAATGAGACCAACCCCCAGACCATCTGGGTACGCCTAGCCACCAACGATACCGACTGCTTCAAGGTAGGAAGTTTTGAGCTGGTGGTAAAGAGTGGCCTACCCATCGTAGACCCAGAACCCTTGGTGCAATGTGATGACCTTGGCGAACCCTTTGATGGAGTCACCACCTTTGACCTGACCCAGAAGAACGGCGAGATAACCGATGGGGTGCTTACCCAAGGCGTATCGTACTTTGTAAATGCGGAAGATGCCCAGAACAACGAAAATCCGATTGATCCCGATACCGCTTACGAAAACACAACCAACCCACAGATAATCTACGTACGCGTAGAGGATAGCGACAGCGCGTGCATTGCCCTTACCACGTTAACCCTTCGCGTAACGGCCAACCCCGAGCCAGTCACGCCAGACCCCATTGCCCTTTGTGATGAAAACGTAATCATCCCTCCAGGCCCTTATGACCAGACAGAACTCTTTGACCTTACCCAGCGCGAAGACCAGATCCGCAATGGGAACACCGATTGGACCTTGGGCTACTATGAAAGCTATGACGATGCCGTCAATGAGGAAAATGAGAT
>NZ_JAVMBW020000034.1:0-701 GCF_031631895.2 Aequorivita marina | reverse complement strand
GTAGGCAGCACAACCTATTATGCCGAAACTGCGATTAGTGGCGGCTGTACAAGTTTAACCCGTACACCAGTAACCTTGACCATTACTGATGCCCCCGAAGCACCTATAAGTGGCGGAGATATCACAGAATGTCAAGAAGACCCATTGCAAACGTTGGATGCCAATACTGCCATTACCTCAACAGATCCTGTAATATGGTACGATGCATTAACTGGCGGAAACACCGTAAGCAGCCCAACCCTTAATGGCGTAGGCAGCACAACCTATTATGCCGAAACTGCGATTAGTGGTGGCTGTAACAGTTTAACAAGAACAGCGGTAACGCTAACGATTACCGATGCGCCCGAAGCACCTATAAGTGGCGGAGATATTACGGAATGTCAAGAAGACCCATTGCAAACGTTGGATGCCAATGCAGCAATTACCTCAACAGATCCTGTAGTATGGTACGATGCATTAACCGGCGGAAACACCGTAAGCAGTCCAACCCTTAATAGCGTAGGCAGCACAACCTATTATGCCGAAACTGCAATCAGTGGCGGCTGTAACAGTTTGACAAGAACAGCGGTAACGCTAACGATTACTGATGCCCCCGAAGCACCTATTAGTGGCGGGGATATTACGGAATGTCAAGAAGACCCATTGCAAACGTTGGATGCCAATGCAGCGATTACCTCAACAGATCCTGTAGTATGGTACGA
>NZ_JAVMBW020000033.1:0-992 GCF_031631895.2 Aequorivita marina | reverse complement strand
AAAGCGCAAGGTGAAGACGGAAAATCTGCATTCGATATTGCTGTAGATAATGGATTTGTAGGAACAGAAACAGAATGGCTAGCCTCTTTACAAGGTGCTGATGGAGCTGCCGGACAAGATGGTGCTGATGGTACTGATGGGAAGTCTGCTTACCAGGAATGGTTAGATGCTGGAAACACAGGAACGGAACAAGACTTCCTAGATTCATTAATCGGTGCTGATGGTGCTGATGGCTCTGTTATAACAATCGAAAACGGAAACTGGTATATTGATGGTGTTGACACAGGCGTACAAGCAGGAGGACAAAACGGTGAAGACGGAGCAACTCCTGAAATTGGAACCAACGGAAACTGGTGGATAGATGGTGTTGACACTGGCGTAAAAGCGCAAGGTGAAGACGGAAAATCTGCATTCGAAATTTGGAAAGAAATTCCAGGTAACGAAAACGGAACAGAACAAGACTTTATTAATGATTTAAAAGGTGAAGACGGTCAAGACGGTGCTGACGGTGCTGATGGCTCTGTTATAACAATCGAAAACGGAAACTGGTATATTGATGGCGTTGATACAGGCGTACAAGCAGGAGGACAAAACGGTGAAGACGGAGCAACCCCTGAAATTGGAACCAACGGAAACTGGTGGATAGATGGTGTTGACACTGGCGTAAAAGCGCAAGGTGAAGACGGAAAATCTGCATTCGATATTGCTGTAGATAATGGATTTGTAGGAACAGAAACAGAATGGCTAGCCTCTTTACAAGGTGCTGATGGAGCTGCCGGACAAGATGGTGCTGATGGTACTGATGGAAAATCTGCTTACCAGGAATGGTTAGATGCTGGAAACACAGGAACGGAACAAGACTTCCTAGATTCATTAATCGGTGCTGATGGTGCTGATGGCTCTGTTATAACAATCGAAAACGGAAACTGGTATATTGATGGCATTGACACAGGCGTACAAGCAGGAGGACAAAACGGTGAAGACGGAGCAAC
>NZ_JAVMBW020000032.1:0-1502 GCF_031631895.2 Aequorivita marina | reverse complement strand
CCAGACATTGTGGCGTCTGGATCCGTAACAATTACGTTTGTAAGGGTTGAATTACCCGTATTCTTAACGGAGAAGTTATAGTTAATCGTTTGACCTACAACAACTGTGGAACATCCTGTAGTTGGATCTACTTCTACATCGGAAGTTTTAATCAGAGCAATACTTGCATCGGTACAGATGTCTACGACTGTTGGGTTGTTTTCAGTATAACTTGTATGGTCTGAAAGATCTGTTGGCTGACTATTGTCAGGAGCAGTTCCCGTGGCCGTAGCCTGGTTAGAGAACATTCCAGAATCAACATCGGCTTGTGTGATGGTATAAGTTGCTGTAAAGGTTGTAGCATCTTCAACGCCCGGTGCCAAACTAGCAATAGGACCACCAGACATTGTGGCGTCTGGATCCGTAACAATTACGTTTGTAAGGGTTGAATTACCCGTGTTCTTAACGGAGAAGTTATAGTTGATTACTTGACCTACAACAACTGAGGAACATCCTGTAGTTGGATCTACTTCTACATCGGAAGTTTTAATCAGTGCAATACTTGCATCGGTACAGATGTCTACGATTGTTGGGTTGTTTTCAGTATAACTTGAATGGTCAGAAAGATCCGTTGGCTGACTATTGTCAGGAGCAGTTCCCGTGGCCGTAGCTTGGTTAGAGAACATTCCAGAATCAACATCGGCTTGTGTGATGGTATAAGTTGCTGTAAAGGTTGTAGCATCTTCTGCGCCTGGTGCCAAGCTAGCAATAGGCCCACCAGACATTGTGGCGTCTGGATCCGTAACAATTACATTTGTAAGGGTTGAATTACCCGTGTTCTTAACGGAGAAGTTATAGTTGATTACTTGACCTACAACAACTGTTGAACATCCTGTAGTTGGATCTACTTCAACATCGGAAGTTTTGATTAATGCAATACTTGCATCGGTACAGATGTCTACGATTGTTGGGTTGTTTTCAGTATAACTTGTATGGTCTGAAAGGTCTGTTGGCTGACTATTGTCAGGAGCAGTTCCGGTAGCCGTAGCTTGGTTGGAGAACATTCCAGAATCAACATCGGCTTGTGTGATGGTATAAGTTGCTGTAAAGGTTGTAGCATCTTCTGCGCCCGGTGCCAAACTAGCAATAGGTCCGCCAGACATTGTGGCGTCTGGATCGGTAACAATTACGTTTGTAAGGGTTGAATTACCCGTGTTCTTAACGGAGAAATTATAGTTAATCGTTTGACCTACAACAACTGTTGAACATCCTGTAGTTGGATCTACTTCAACATTGGAAGTTTTAATCAGAGCAATACTTGCATCGGTACAGATGTCTACGATTGTTGGGTTGTTTTCAGTATAACTTGAATGGTCAGAAAGATCTGTTGGCTGACTATTGTCAGGAGCAGTTCCGGTAGCCGTAGCTTGGTTGGAGAACATTCCAGAATCAACATCGGCTTGTGTGATGGTATAAGTTGCTGTAAAGGTTGTAGCATCTTCTGCGCCCGGTGCCAAACTAGC
>NZ_JAVMBW020000031.1:0-996 GCF_031631895.2 Aequorivita marina | reverse complement strand
GACTGCGCACAACACCGTATAAAAAAAATTGCTAGTTTTAGCTAAACCAAAGTTAGTTGCTCGTTTGCTAGCTTCTGATTTTCCTTCGGAAAATCCTCGCACACAAACACGCAACTTTCCTTATACAAACACGTTGTACTACATTTAAAAAAAACTTTGAGAATAATTTTGAACATTTTATTTCTGACATTTTCTGGAATTATTTTCGGACAAGATTATAATGCAAATAATTCAAATACAGCTGATTTAATTAGAGATGCAGATTGCCTTACAACAAGTATCTTTCTTCCAAACAATAATGAATTACTTGTTACTCTATTGAATGAAAACACGACAACTACGGACAATAATTCCGAACACTATTATATTCAATCCTCTAAAGAAAAAAATATGGAATTCATTAATTTACTGTCCGAAAACTTTGCTACGGAGGAAATCTACACAATTGACTATAATGGAAATGGTGGATATGTAGAATTGAATTCAAAAAAAATTGATTCTGGAAATGAAGTTGTGCTCTTTATTCAACTCGAATATGGTTCACCTTGTCATAATGATACATTATTTATTTTACTGAATAGTACTAAAAAAGCGAAGAAACTTACTCGTGAATTAATAAAACTATTCGGCGAAAACAAAGGATTAAAAGGAATTAACAACCGTATAAAAACGTAGTACAACACTGTATAAAAAAAATAGGGCAAGTAAGTACTAAACCCATTGTTTCAGGCATATTTTTGAGGTCGCCAAATCTTTTGATTTGGCTTTTAGTAAAATAATATAAAACAAAATGCAAAAGATTTGGCTTCTGGATAATCCGAAAGGTAATCGCTTATTTTCAGCCCTACTTCTTTTATACGAAACGTTGTGCGCAATCTGAAAAAAACTTAATGAATAGAATTTTTATCATATTAATGACCTTATTATGTTCAGTTTCATCTTGCAAAGTATCTGAAAAAATAGCGGAAAATATATCTTGTGACGGAAATATTGAAA
>NZ_JAVMBW020000030.1:0-2714 GCF_031631895.2 Aequorivita marina | reverse complement strand
CAGCCCCGCGAAGACTATCGCCTTACCTACCACCTAACCGAGGCAGAGGCCATCAGTGGCAATGCCCCAATTGCCGACCCAGAAGCCTATACCAATGAGACCAACCCCCAGACCATCTGGGTACGCCTAGCCACCAACGACACCGACTGCTTCAAGGTAGGAAGTTTTGAGCTGGTGGTAAAGAATGGCCTGCCCATCGTAGACCCAGAGCCCTTGGTGCAATGTGATGACCTTGGCGAACCCTTTGACGGAGTCACCACCTTTGACCTAACCCAGAAGAACGGCGAGATAACCGATGGGGTGCTTACCCAAGGCGTATCGTACTTTGTAAATGCGGAAGATGCCCAGAACAACGAAAACCCAATTGATCCCGATACCGCTTACGAAAACACAACCAACCCACAGATAATCTATGTACGCGTAGAGGATAGCGACAGCGCGTGCATTGCCCTTACCACGTTAACCCTTCGCGTAACGGCCAATCCCGAGCCAGTCACGCCAGACCCCATTGCCCTTTGTGATGAAAACGTAATCATCCCTCCAGGCCCTTATGACCAGACAGAACTCTTTGACCTTACCCAGCGCGAAGACCAGATCCGCAATGGGAACACTGATTGGACCTTGGGCTACTATGAAAGCTATGACGATGCCGTCAATGAGGAAAATGAGATTGTGGCCCCAGAGCGCACCGCCTACCAGAACACGACTAACCCACAGATCATCTACGTGCGAACCACCAATCCCGACTCCAAGTGCTTTGAAATTGTGGAGCTGGAACTAGTGGTAAACCCCTTGCCAGATGCCAGTGCCCCAGTTTCAGACTATATCATTTGCAGTCCTGATAACAGCGGTATCGGCATCTTTGACCTTACCACCAAGATTCCTGAGATCCTTGGAGAGCAATCTGCCCCGCCCTTTGCGGTAAGCTTTTACCTAGATCCGGACGATGCGGAGAACCAAACGGGAGCAATTGTAAACCCCCAGGCACACCAGAACAAGGACGCAGACAACAACCCCATTAACCCGCAGACCATCTACGTGGGTATCTTAGATACCGATACGGGCTGCTATATTGGCGGAGTACAAAGCTTTGAGCTCATCGTACAGCGAGGTGCTGAAGCAACGGCCCCTACGGAACCCTTCGTTATTTGTGATAACCTACCCCCGCAGGACGGTCATGCCGAATTTGACTTGGAAGACCTGAGCAACCAACAGGTGGCTGCCCTTCGCGCCGGTATCCTAGGCGATCAAGACCCGGATGTTTACCTGATTAGCTTCCATGAGACCCCAGAACATGCCGAGGCGGGGACCGACCCGATCACCTTTCCGTATGTAAACCTGATCAACCCACAACGGATCTATGTACGGGTTACCAACACCGACAACCAATATGAGCCCCAGTGCTATGCTGTGGCGGAGCTCGTTCTAAAAGTAGAGCGACTTCCTGAAATAGAACTAGAGGATCAATACCGCCTTTGCGTAGATGAGAACGGAAACCCAATTGCCGGAGAAGACGGCGGCGCCTCACCACCGGTAATTGACACCGGCCTAGACCCAGCGCTGTTCACCTTTGTATGGGAACTGGACGGTGTAATCATCCCTGGAGAGACCGGCCCCTCGATCATTGCAATGCAAGGCGGGGAATACACGGTAACCTATACCAGTATCGAATCTGGCTGCTCCAACAGTGTCAGTACCACGGTAACGGTCTCCTCGCCGCCCTTGGTCTATGGAGCCGAGGTGGTGAGCGCCGCCTTTGCCGACAACCATACTATTGAGGTCACCGTTAGTGGCAACGGCGACTATGAGTACCAGTTGGACGACGGGCCATTCCAGGACAGTCCGATCTTTGAAGGCGTGTCTCCCGGAACCCATATTGTTACCGTACGCGACAAAGGAGGTTGTGGCAGGGTAACGATAGTAGTGGGGGTGATAGACTACCCGCCTTTCTTTACACCTAATGAAGACGGCTATCACGACACCTGGAACATTTTGGGCATTGGTACGGGCGACCCCCAAGCCAAGATCTATATCTTTGACCGCTTCGGGAAACTACTCAAGCAGCTTAGCCCACTGGGCCCAGGATGGGATGGCACCTACAACGGCAATCCGCTACCCTCGAGCGACTACTGGTTCCGCGTGGAGTACCAGGAGAACGGACAATCCCGCGAGTTCAAAGGACACTTTACGCTAAAACGATAACAAAAGACTATGTATATTAAGAAACTTCCCCTTATCCTATTCTTACTGGCCTCGTTCTATGGATTTTCCCAGGACGGGATCCCGGTTTATTCGGATTATTTTTCGGACAATCTGTACCTGCTGCACCCCTCTATGGCNGGTGCAGCTACGCACAACCAGGTGCGTCTTACAGCGCGACAACAGTGGTTTGATATGGAAGAGGCACCCAACCTGCAGACCCTGAGTGCTAATATTCGGTTGGGGGACCGCTCAGGGATCGGGGCCATTGTTTTCAACGACCGGAACGGGTACCACTCGCAGACGGGCGGTTACCTTACCTATGCGCACCACATCATGTTCTCGCGAAGCGAGGCGGACCTGAACCAGCTTTCCTTTGGGCTTAGCGCTGGGCTTACCCAGCAGAAGCTTGATGAGACCAGCTTTCCGTTAGAGGACTACGACCCGGTGATAGCTGGTATTGTGCAGAGCACTTCGTACTTTAACGTTGACGCTGGAGTGTCGTACAATTTTTT
>NZ_JAVMBW020000002.1:0-399449 GCF_031631895.2 Aequorivita marina | reverse complement strand
GGTGGGGATTTCGGCCACAACTTCCGATGGCGGCACACCTATTTGGGAAGTAACCAATGAGGATATGATTGGCCAGCCAGCAGCTTATAGCACTGGTAGTTGGTTTGATTTGTACGATACCTCAAAAGATGGGGTGTATGTATTCTCTGCTGAATGCGAACCTAGGGAGACAGGAGGTGGAACGACCGACTGCGGTACGGAAATAACGAGCAGTGGTTTTTCCGACGGCATTGAATGTAACGAAGCCAACGGTGAAATTGCGGCCAATGACATTCTTGTGCCTGTTGATTCCGATCTTACCCTAAATAGCATAATGGCAAATATGGCCATCGCAGAAGGAGAGACCATAACCTCTGCCACTATTTGGATTTTTGAAGATGAATATGGCTATCCATATATGTATCCAGGATATGAAATTACCTCCCAAGTAGTGGTGCCCACTTCTCACACTTTTCTTTACAATGACGCAGATATGGACCTTTATGAAGTTTTGTGGGATCTTACCCCCATTGTTCTTGAAGGCCAAAGCGAATACGAAACCCGCTATTGGGTGGGGATTTCGGCCACAACTTCCGATGGCGGCACACCTATTTGGGAAGTAACCAATGAGGATATGATTGGCCAGCCAGCAGCTTATAGCACTGGTAGTTGGTTTGATTTGTACGATACCTCAAAAGATGGGGTGTATGAATTCTCTGCTGAATGCGAGCCAAGAGAAGGTGGAGGCGGAGGAGATCCTGGAGGTGACCCTGGAGAAGAGTGCGATATTGCTTTAGAAACTGATACAGACTTCCTTGGAGAAGGTGTAAATTGTATATTTTCTGGTCATAGTAGTACTAGATATGCAGCAAATGACCTCACTGTAGAACAAGGAACCGATAAGGTTCTTACAGCCATTAAGCCAAGTATAATTCTAGATGCTGGAGTAGGAATAGACGCCGTTCAGATTAGAGTCTATAAGGACAATAGTGGCTTGCCGGGAGAAGAAATTAATGAACAATATGTAGGCGTTACGTCGATGGATTTAAGAACTACTTTTGACGATAAAGAAGTATATGAGGTACTGATAGATATGGAGCCTGTGTTCTTAAGAGGTTATGAAGATGAGGACACGGTTTACTGGGTGGCAATAGCGGTATCAACTTCAGACAGCAGTATCCCATATTGGGAAGTTACCTATGAAAACAGTTTAGGAAACCCATCAGCACTAAATACGGGAGCTAATTATTCAAGTCCTAACCCCAATCAAGATGGGGTCTATACCTTTTATGCCACTTGTTTTGATATTGATGGCAATAACGGACCTAACGATGGCTATTGCCCGTTTTCATTTGTCGATGTAGAACAAACCCAGGATAATGATTGTTTTGGAATGGTGAGTGACGGTGGCATGTTTCAATCTTTTACCGCCGCAGAAGTAGAATCGTCTGGAGCGGGAATAAAGTTCACCGATCCCTCTCGCGGTATTGAAGTAACTCTATCCCTGTGGGACGGTCTTTCCACCCAAGGAGGAATTATGTTGGCTTCTCAAACAACACAAACATACGGCGAACAGTGGGTAGATGTTTTCTGGGGTGAAGCTGTCGATTTGGAAGTAGGAACGGAGTATTTCATTAGAGTAGAAGGCGATGACGAACTATCCTGTATTCGTGCTGCCCTAGATCCCTATCCAGGAGGTCAGGCTTATTCTAGATTTCAAGCCTATCCAGACTATGACTATACATTTAGAACTTATTATTGTAATGATATCAGTTGTATTCAGAGTGATAGCGGTTATACAGGTTACGATGAAAATAGTACGCTTACCTCAAAAGATCAAGATAATTTATTAGCAACCGATATAACAGTTCCCGTAGGTGAAAATTTCACTATAGATAAGTTATCAGTATTTGTTTGGGTGCTGCCAGGCGCCAATATTAACGATGCGGATATTGTTTTCTATCAAGACGACAACGGGTCGCCGGGTGAAGTAATGACAATCTTTGAAAACGTAGAACCCGTTTCCGAATATGTAAATACAAAATACGGTTTTGATATCTATGAAGTGGATTTTGAAATAGCTCCACTGTTTTTAAGTGGTGAAATTGATAACATAAGCACCTATTGGGTTAGCCTCAATATTGGAGCCAATTTGGGCAGTGCTTATATGAGTATAGGTTCCAGTAGAATTATGGGGAACGAAAGCTATAATTCACCTGATAATGGAATTACCTGGGAAGTAATAAGCGGTTGGGAAACAAGGTATGAGTTTTCAGGTTTATGTGAAACCATAGTACATAATCCTTGTGAACTTCCAGAATTGGCTATTGACCAATCTGCGGGTACAGGGTGTATAACCCATGCGCATACAGGAGCAGCTCAATCTTTCACAGCAACCATGGAGGCCTCTGCAGGGGCAGGAATAAAGTTCCTTGCCCCCTCAAATTCTCTTAACGTAACTTTATCACTCTGGGACAATCTACCAAATCAAGAAGGAAATATGCTTGCTACCAAAACGGTTCAAACTGTAGGGGAAAACTGGGTAGAGGTCTTTTGGGATGAGATAGTCCCTCTTGAATTAGACGCAGTTTACTTTCTTGTCATCGACGGAGATAATGGATTGCCTTGCTTATCTGGCAGTTTCGAAGATGTGTACCCTGGTGGACACTTATATGTTACAGACTATGAACCTTACCCAGACTGGGATTATACGTTCAGGATATATAGTTGTAATGTAGAAGATCCAGCAGGAAATTGTGAAGAAGAAAATCCAAACGATTTCACTTTTGAAACAGGAACAAACGCTTCTCCATATTCAGAATTTAGGACAGCGAATGATCTAACAGTTGCGGCAGGTGAAAACTTTACTTTGACCCAGATTGTGGCAAGTGTCATTTCCAACTATCCTATTATGGAGGTAGATGTGCATTACTACACCGATGATTCAGGCTTTCCAGGCGAGGAGATAGCAAGTGAAACTGGAATACCTGTAACAAGACAACGATTACTCGGGCAGCGTCAAACTATGAATGTTTATGAAATCTTTCTAGATGTAGACCCTTTTCTTTTCGAAGGGCAAATAAACGAATCCACAACCTATTGGATTAATATTCAATATACAGATCTCGGAAGCACTACAGAAGTTTATTGGATGATAACTTCTTCAACTTCTGTTGGTAATCCGGTGGCCTCTAGCGAGCTAGGTGGTGATTGGTATAATGTTAACCCTGACTATGATGGGGTTTATACGTGGATAGGTGAGTGCGAAGATGTTCTAAGTATAGATACGAGTACGCAGCATGAATTCTCTTTTTATCCAAACCCTACAAATGGGGAGCTCAATCTAAAGAGTAATGAGATTATGGAAGTTGTAACCTTATATAATATGCTTGGGCAAGTTGTTCAAGAGTATAGAATAAACGCCTCTTCTTCTAGTATTGATGTGTCAGGGCTTGCTGCTGGAGCTTATCTGATGAAGGTGTCAATCAATGGACAAATAAGTAGCTATAAGGTGTTGAAGGAGTAAATTGCTTCCTACTTTAATATTCCCTAGGGTCTTCTATTTATTTAGAAGACCCTTTTATATCAGGTGATTTTAGAAGGAATAATTTTAAAAAATACTCCCGTTAAATTCATTATTCAATCATTTGAATGGTAGCCCCTAATTTGAAAAAATATGTGTTATTATGCCTTATATGCGCTTAAGCCAATGTAGCACAGATCTTATGAGAAACTGGTAGTTATTAATTTTACGACAACCTCATCATTTCTTGCATTAGTTGATCTAGTGGTAGTTGTTTAGTGAGGTGCTTTAACGAGCTCTTTGCATTTTCTTTCATTTTATAGGTTTGGCTTCCTGTGATGTTGAGGTCTTCGACATTTTTGATTGAGGTTTCCATGACCACTATGTTTAGCAATCTTCTCATTTGATCTGAGCTTTAGGGAAAGAAATAATTGGAACGCTAGCGGACTCGCGCACCAGCGGGGGTATAGTTGAATGCTTTTCTTGGTTTGATATGGGATTATTTATTGCTGATTATAGCACCTCAATTTGATTGTAAAGGGACCTCAGCTTTAGATGGTTTATTGATTGAAGTGATTTGGGTTGGTTTTTAACATTAAATGGTTGATGTTAACATTTCATTTGGTTTATAAATAGGATTCGGGTACATTTGAGGTTAAATCAGTATAAACAGAAGTGTCCAATTAGGGATATATATATGCCAGGCTTTATGGAAATGAGGTTTATATGATTGTTGGCAATAATTTAAAACTAAAACTTTCATATGAAAAACATAATCTACATTTCATTACTTCTTATCAGTTATTTAAGCAATGGACAAAATGGTATCTTAAATGATTCTATTTTAAAACCTGGAATTTATTTAACAGTTGACCAAATTGTAAATAACCGTCCTATTCCAGCTCCGAATCTCATCTTTGAAAAAGATAGTGTTCATACTATGGTCAATTGGAAGAATACAGACATAAACATTTATCATTTGAAACTTTCTTGGCAACAAGCCGAGCAAACCACAAAACAGGGAGGAATATTAGGTTTTTGTGATGGAGAAAACATCTATTTATCTTCAACATTTAAAAAAAGTGATAGAGGACGATCATTTTACAAGGCGGAGCAAATTTGTCATTTCCTGTATTATGAAGGAATTAGTCTAGTATACATAAATTCTCGACCGGATCCTTTTGATAATTCTAGTCATTATTCACAAAGTATAGTCGATTTAAATAAAAAAGAGTTGAACATTGACGTAAATAACTCTAAGTTTAAAAAAATCATTTCCGACAATCCTAAATTACTTGATGAGTTCAAAAATGAAGACGATAAGTCAACGGTTTATAAAGAGTATTTAAAAAATTATTGTAATGAGTAAAACTATTGCCAACACTGTATAAAAAAAATAGGGCAAGTAAGTGCTAAACCCAATGTTTCAAGCACTTTTGCGAGGTCGCCAAATCTTTTGATTTGGCTTTTAGAACAAAAATATAAAACAAAATGCAAAAGATTTGGCTTGTGGATAATCCGAAAAGTAATCGCTTATTTACTGCCCTACTTCTTTTATACTAAACGTTGGCAATAATATTAAAAAAAATAATGGAAGAATATTTTAACACTTTGAACTTCGACAAATCGATTGGTCTTATAGGTTTTATTTTAACATTATTAAGCCTTCTATATGCGTTATTTGAAAGTAATAGAAATAAAACCAAGAAGACTATAGCGTTAAATTACGGTCAAACATTTTCAATATTTAAAAGTAATCCAACATTAAAAACAGAAGAACTAAAATTAATATGGAATAACAAAGAAGTCGGAAATCTTTTTCTTTTAGATATCTATTTAAAAAATAGTGGAAACACATCTTTAAAAAAAGAGGATTTTTTGAATCCAATATCAATAACTTTCGACAAGAATGTTGAAATTCTAAAAACTAAATTATTTTCTTCATCTGAATATACATTATTGGAATGGGAAAGTACTGAAAATGATATAAAAGTTGAAATAGACCGGCTTGAAAAAGGGAAATTAATTAAGGCAGAAATCATCTATACTAATGAATCAATTTCTCCCTTAGATGTTGATATTGCAATCTTAGATGGGAATATTGAAACAGTATCACTAAAAACAACAGAGAGCGAAAATACTGATAGAGAAATGGATGCCAAACTTTATAGCATTAGTGCTTATTATGGTAGAGTTTTAATTTTTATATTTTTACCATTGCTGGTAATGGCGGGTGCTAATAATATATTAGAGAATTATGGTTTTTTCACATCTACTCTAACCAAAATATTGATATTAGCTCCATTAGCTGTTTTAAGTTTATATAATTTATTTAAATATTACGGAGAAAGTATGAGTTTTAGAGACGTGAAAAATTGGATTGAATTTGAGAAAAATGAATAAATACTATTGCCAATAACTAAGCACTCCCCGATAAAATTCGGGGCAGGCTGTGTGGCCGGTACTGCCTGTCCCGATTTTTCGGGAACCGAATATGAATGCAGTGTTGACTGAACCGGTGTAAGTCGATTTGCCTCTATGGGGATTGGTCTGGTTTGGGATGGGTTTTCAGGAGTTGGTTGTTCCAGTTTTGGTTATACCGGACTCTTATACTTCTCTGTAATAAAAAAACACGTTGCTTTTTGTAGTTTTTCTACTCTGTTTTTCAGTTC
Organism: Aequorivita marina; assembly: GCF_031631895.2. Classification (NCBI taxonomy): domain Bacteria; kingdom Pseudomonadati; phylum Bacteroidota; class Flavobacteriia; order Flavobacteriales; family Flavobacteriaceae; genus Aequorivita; species Aequorivita marina. Next base: position 393,275 of record NZ_JAVMBW020000002.1, on the reverse strand, counting down.
AACGCATTGGAACGCGATGCAATCGCGCACCAGCGGGGAAAGTTTTTCAAAAATAGCCAAATTGGACTGTCAAGTCCTATAAACAGGCTTGAATATTGATTTTATCAAGAAAATAAGTCTGTTTTAAACCTTAGTTCCTGTTGCGGTTTACCCCTTATTCTTTTAGCACCTTCTCCGACCTGGTTGCAGACGTAATCAAGGGTAAGGTAGAATGTGAGGCATATTCTTATTTTTTCTACGAAATTGGAAAACGCGTGTTTTTTCCTGGCAATCGTCCTTAGGATTAGCTGGAGCAGAAGATATGTAATCAGGGCAATGTATATCTGGGACTTTACCGCATTCTCACTTGTGCCGACAAAGGTCTTGATCTGTAGGTTTTGCTTGATGGCCTTGAAGAACAATTCGATGTCCCACCGCTTTTTGTACAGGTCCGCTATAGTTCTGGCCGTCCAGTCCAGTTGATTGGTTATGATTTCTATTACCTTGTTCTCATCTGCCTTGTACACGTGTACCAACCGAAGTGGCACTTCACTAATTCCCGTCTCAACGGCCTTTTTGCTGGAAAGGATTATAATCTCATCTTTCAGGATATCCTGGTCGCAATTCTCCGGAAGTTCCAATTCCCTGACCGTTTCAAACACGGTATTGGTCTTAATGCGCGTTACGAATACATTCTCCGCAATTTCCCTCTGCAGCATCAGATGGAAATCAAAATAGGCCCTGTCCTCAACGACTACCGTCCCTTTTGGAAAGACCAATTGCTCTAGGCCATGCCTGTCGTGGAGCTTGGCCTGTGTGATATTGACCACGTCTGGTATCATCATGGTATCGTCCCAGCAGGTATGTATCTTAATACCTCCCTTTGCTGTCCGAAACTTTGCCCAGTCGAACATCGCCAGGCACAGGCTGATAACGGTACTGTCAATGAGCTTAATGTTTCGGTCTTTGATCTCTTTAATAATATGCGACTGATGGCGCTTGGAAAGGATGGCTTCATAATGGGTCAACAGCCTGTGGTATAGGGTCTCGAATACCTTATAGCTCCTTTTCCTGTTTCCGTCGCTCATCGTTGAGCGAGCTGGGCTCTGCCCAAGCCCCAAACTCGATATAAACGCCTCTGAGACCCCGATACCAGTAGAAATATCGCTCAAGGTCAGACACTTATTGAGCTGTCCGAAAGTTAAGGCCACAAATTGGTCCAAAGTCTTATACCTGCTGCACCCCTTGTCACTTTTATATTGCTCGGCACAGCGCGCAAGCATCCAAGAAGGAACTAGGTTTAAAATTTGGCGGATTAAAGGAGTGTCAGTATTTTTGGTTCGCTTGAAGAGTCCCATAAAATGTATTTTTAGTTCGCAAACCAAAAATACGGGATTCTCAAGCTATTGTAAAAAACAAACTTTCGGATAGTTGTGAATTTAAGTATAATAACCCAACTGAAGTCCTGCAAAACAAATGTTTTAAACTTCTGGGTTGAACTCATCAAGAAAAACATATACGCTCTAAACCCGTTATGAAGTCCATTTTTATAGCACTTTTTCTATTACTGAATGCGCAGCAAGAAACTAGGCAAGAATGTAATGTGAATATACAAACAGCCATAGAAGCTATGCACAAGCAGGAGCATACCAAGTCTTTGGAGCTTCTTATCAAGGCCCAGACGATAGCTCAGGAAAATAGGTGGTACAAGGAATTATTTTTATCTCTAAATAATATTGGAGCCAATTATTATAAGTTATCAGATTATGGGGAGGCACTCGAAAATTATCTCGCAGCCTATGACGTTGCCCTTGTCCATCTAGATTCCAAACAAGAGATGGTAGTTCTAAACAATATAGGTGTTTTATTCTATCAAAAAAGTAACCTGAAAGAAGCTGAAAATTATTTTTTTAAAGCCTATGAAATTGCTGTAGCGCATTCAGATAGTTTTAAAAGAGGTTTATATGCTATAAACTTAGGGTTGGTGTATAATAATGCAGAACGGCTGGAGGAAGCACATTCCTATTTGCAAGAAGCCTTGCCGTTGTTAGAAAACAATCAAAACGTTCTTTTACAAGGAAAATATGCGCTTGTGGAAAATCTTTATTTAAAAGGTGAATACCCAGAAGCGAAAAAATTATTGGAGATCTTAATTCCAGAGTTAGACCGTACAGAGTTTATTGAACAAAAAGCATCTGGTCTGTTATTGCTTTCCAAGATGGTCCAAAGTGAAGGAAATATTGAAAAAGCAAAGAATTATGCTCTTGCTGCTCGAAGTAGAAATAATAGTTTAGATGTTCAAATATTAGTACATCAACAGTTATCCAGTTTGACCTATAACAATAAGAACTATGATCTTGCACGAACTTATAAAGATTCGGTTATTTTACTTCAGGATAGTTTGCACAGCCTAAATGGCAACAGTCAATTTGAAGCCAATCGCGTAAAGTTTGCTCTACGCAATTATGAAATGGAAATTATTGAAAAAACGAAAAATTTTCAGACGGAACGAAAACTGTTATATATTATGTTTGGAGGGATTGTCATCTTGCTTCTAATATTAATTTGGGCTTGGCGAAGCAATGTTATTAAATTCAGACAGAAAAAAATTATAGAAGAAAGAAACCAAAAGATTAAAATACTGGAGATGGAGAGTGAGCTGGAAGCGAAAAACAGAAAATTAGCCGCAAAAGCATTGAATCTGTCCAGTAGAAACGAAATGCTGCAAGAGGTAATTCAGAATATAAAGGAGCAGCCAGATTTGGCTGACAAACCTGAAATTCGCCAATACGTTTCAAAATTAAACAAGTATTTAAAAAAGGACACCGCCAAGGATGACTTTCTAATACATTTCAATGAAACCAATTATGGATTCTTAAGTTCCTTACGCGAAAAGCATCCAAGTCTCAATGCCAACGATATTCGTTTTATTTCCTATTTATATATGAATTTATCTATAAAAGAAATATCCTCCTTGTTAAACATAACTCCGGATGCAAGTAGAAAAAGAAAGGAACGCATCGCAAAAAAGATGAATCTACAAGAAACGGCAGAATTATTTTCCTATCTCTCAACTATCTAAAACAAAGGGTTGTCGCATAATTTATTGTGGTATGTCCTACTTATTCGTGTCTTTTTTCGGTTGAAAATGATATGTATTTGGCAATTTAGCGCTATCAATCATTTTAAATAATAAACACTATGAAAAAACAAATTACACACTTCTCATTTTTTCTCCTAATCTTTTTGGCATGCAATCCATTCTATGGGCAATTAGAATTTATAGGGTCATCAGATTATGGACGTATTTTTAATATAACCTACGACCCTTTGGTTGAAAACAAACTTTATGCAACCTCTTTAAACAACCATATTCTCGCTTCTGAAGACAACGGAGAAAATTGGGATGTTTTATTTTCTATGACCTATGGAGAGGTAACAGAATTTCAAAAACTGAGGATGACAAATAACAATACAGCCTTGAGCTTTATTAAATACAATCAAGATTCTCCAGATAATACAATTTTAATTTTCGACTTAGAGACTGAAACTGTAATAAACGAAATTGAGATACCTGCAACTTCAAATATAAGTACCATTCAATCTTATAGTATTTATCCGCAGGATCCTGATATCATTTTAATGAATACAGTGTTGGATTTCGGAACATTGGAAAACACCTACTATACAACAGATGGAGGCCAGAATTGGGACGTTGTCTATTCCAAGAGCGATTTCAACGATGTTTCCTTAAACGATATTGCAATTAACCCAGAAAACCCACAACAATTAATTTTAACCCGAGGTTTTGGTCCCAATCGGGAAGAGGGGGGTATATTAATCTCCAATGATGCCGGTCAAACGTGGGATGAAAAGCTGGAGGGGGTTATTTTGAACCCAATAAGCTTTAATCCATTTAACACAGATGAAATTTATATAGGAACAGGGATGAGTTTTGGAAGCACTCCAGAAAACCTATACCGTTCCAGTGACGGTGGAAATACTTGGGAAATCATTCCGTTAATGTGGACGGCTGGAGAATTGGACAATATCAATTATATAGCATTTAGCCCAATTAATGAAGGTCAGATAATCGTACTGGAAGAAAATGAAATCGTAATTTCTATGGATAATGGCGTTTCTTGGACAAACTATGTATATGACATGAACGATGTCCATACCTATTATTCTGGATGGAATCTTTCTTTCAATCCTTATAATGAAAACGAAGTATTTATTAACAGTGATTATTTTCCGTTATTTTCGGAAGATGGAGGGGCAACTACGGTCTGGAAAAAGAACAACTATTTTAGGTCTACAGGAACTTTAGAATTGTTTTCTGGCACTACAGATCATCTGTATTATGGAGTTCAACAAGGCTATGTGCACCGCAATCTTTCTACCGGGGATGAAGCAGACTTTGACATCCTGCCTTTGACGGCCTATTCGCAAGGGGGAGCTCCTCCATTGTTTGTAGATAAAACCACGGAAAGCAGAGTGTTTATCTTTAGTGCTGGATGGTTGGGTGCCGACTTAAAAGTGAGTGTTGATCACGGGCAAACACAACATCAGATGCACAATACATATATGGACTATGTTGATGCGTTGGAAGCAAACCCTTTAAATACAGATGTAGTTTGGTATTCTTTATCTAACAATATGGGCAATGTGGAATTTTGGAAAGCCGATTTGAGCGATCTCAATGCGGTTACCACCACCCCAATAGAAATTCCAGATACAGGAACGGTTAACGGAATATATTTTGATGATGCTGTTTCAGGCAGGGTCATGATTGCCATTGGCACCCATATTTACAAAACTGAAGATGGTGGAGAAACTTGGACGAATTCTAGCGGAGGTCTGGAAGAATTGGTTGCAGATGTCGATTTAATTATAGACCTAGCAGTTAATCCATTAAATCCAGACCAGTTTAGTATTTCAACCAATAAGGGAATCTTTACGAGTGTTGATGGCGGGGATAATTGGACTAAGATATATGAGGATCTTGTTTACAAAACGTACCACTCCCCAGTTACGGAAGGCCACATCGTGGGGATTGTTCTCAATTCGGCCATTTCAGACTTTTCCCTTGTCTATTCTAGCGATGCCGGAGAAACCTGGGAGGAATTGGAAAACGACGACCTTCTTAAAACAGCCGCTACTGATGCCACCGTAAAGTTTCAGGAAGAGAGTGCTGAGGTTTATATAGGGAGTATAGATCTTGGACTCATGCTATATACAATCGATTTACATGAATTGGGAAATGAAGGAATACCTGCGATTTCTTCTTTGATTGAAGCCTATCCCAATCCGGTAAATGATATTTTAAATCTGGAGAGCGACGCGAATATTTTGACCGCAAGCCTGTACTCCTTAACAGGGCAGCTTTTACTTACAAAGCCTATCGGCAGTACCTCCACCCAATTGGATGTAAGCTTCCTGGCTGATGGAATTTACCTGCTTAGAGTTGAAAACGAAATAGGTTTTGAAACACTTCGAATAATAAAAAAATAGGCCAGAAAACAACGCCTATCTTAAGTTGGAAATATATTAATAAGGGTTTGACTTCGGGAAAAAGTCAGACTCTTTTTTTGTTGACCATTACGTTTATTTTATTCATACCTTCGCACCACATTTGGTTTGCTTTTGAAAACTTTCAGAGCAATTAAAAGGGAATCAGGTGCTATTGGTTTACACCAATCTAAACCTGAGCTGTTCCCGCAACTGTAAGCTTTGTCCATCGATGGTGGATGCCTGTAATTAAATCTTCAAGAATTCCACTGTTCGCCTCGGCGAATGGGAAGGAGAACTACCGGACGCGAGCCAGGAAACCTGCCACTTGTCAATCAATTTAAATACGTTGGCTTTCGGGTAAAATGCCTCGGGTTATGAAAGAAATTTTCTACATCCTGTTTTTTTACATGGGCTTTGGTCAGATGATTTATTCTCAAGGGAGTAGAGGTGTTTAACAATCTGGTTTTGAGTATTGATAGTGACAAAATAGTTTCTGTATCAATCTACCCAAACCCGACTACAAGTTACCTTTACATGAACACAAAGCATGCAGTGCAAGCAACCATCTATGAGATGAAAGATAGTATTATTTTGTTTTAAGTGAATAACGGGCAACACGGTTTAAGCATTTCCGCAATTCAAAATGAAGTACAAGTTTTACGTATAGGTTTCAAGAATAAAATGAACCTATTTAGATTTACAAAGAAGTGTATTTAGTTACTTATTAAATAATTAAAATGAATATAGAAAAACGAATAGAAAAATCGGAAACGCGAATTTTCAAGGCAGTATTCCCCAACACTACAAATCATTACGATACTCTTTTTGGAGGCACCGCTATGCAGCTCATGGACGAGGTGGCATTTATCACTGCTACTCGCTTTAGTAGGCAGCGTATGGTTACAATGTCTTCAGATCGTATTGATTTCACAAAGCCTATTCCTTCGGGGACTATTGTAGAGTTGGTTGGCAAAGTCTCCTATCTGGGCACAACGAGCCTAAAGGTTAAAGTAGAGATATATATAGAGGAAATGTATACCTATAGCAGAGAAAAAGCTGTTAGTGGCGTTTTTACCTTTGTAGCAATAGACAAAAATAAAAACCCTATTAAAGTTTTAAAATAATCGATTTATTTAAAAATCAACGGATTATCAGAGTAGAATAGATGGGTTTTTCAACATCAAAACAACAATTCGCAGCTTTCTATTAAACGATCACCCCAGCCTATCTCTCTACGAAACTTCTAAATAAATCATAACCCCATTCTACTTTAAACCTCCCAATCACTACCGCATAAGCGGTGAGTCAAAACTGGATTTTCTGGCAGTTCTTTGCTCGTCCAAAGCTTTTGCACAGGCGGGTGGGTGTGGCAGTTATCTGCACGCTTAACTTGCGGGCTGCAGAAAGCTAGGCACGTGGAGGTAAAATGTCGCATTATTTAAGTCCAATACCTGACACTGTGAAGCCGAAATCACCATCCCCTCAGCTACCGTGCGATTGCACCTCAAATCCGCAACTCTATAAAGAAGCATAGAAGTTTCTATGATTTCTCCTTCTAAAACTGTAAAAAGCAGAGATTGGCAATTTTAGGTGATTTTTTAGCTCTGTAAAAAGCGTACCTTTCCCTTTAAAGGATTTATTCTTTCTAAATTTATTGTTGAATGTTAAAGAACTTTTGGCACGAAAGGAATTGGTCAAATTTCCCAAAGGATAGTTCCATAGACCCTGAGGTGCCACTGTCTGGAACGATAGACCCACTTTGCCGGAACGGCAATAAATCTAAAAATGAACTTCTTGACCCTGTATTTTGGATGTAGGCCTTTTACTTTTTTGGAAAACAGGTTTATCAGGTAATGATAAATATTTCGGCAAATAGCAGTAATCTGTAAATAGACCTGATATTGCTCTAATGTGGAAAAAGGCAGTTTTTGCCACCCAAAATCATATTTTAAAACTTCAAACTCCCTTTCTATTGTTCCTCTTTGATTGTAATAGTGAACAATGTTTGGTTCGTCCATCTTTATTGTTTATAGTCTGGGATGGGTGAAGCCTGAACGGTGGTAGTAAGGCTCGTATTTGTTAGGATAGGCGAAGTCCTTTTTTAAATATTTATGGACTTGCTTTTCTGTTTTAGTTAAGGCGGTTTCGTAGCACATATTTTGTAGATTTGAGATGTGAGGCAGAGATGGTGCAGTTTTGCCCTTCGGCTCCGCTCAGGGATTAAGGTTCAGCCCTTTGATTGTTCTTCGGCTCTGCTCAGGAAAGGCTGATCGGGGTGAAGGTTTTAAGTTTGTGATAATTTCATTATTTCTTGCATTGGAACGCGATGCAATCGCGCACCAGCGGGAATCATAACAGAAATCGAAATCGAAATCGAAATCGAAACCGAAAACTAAATCTTAATTCTGGAATTGGGTGTTGTAGGGTGGGAGATGAGGGAAAGCTTGGGTACTGGAAAGGCAATTGTTAGGAACGCGAGCGGACTCGCGCACCAGCGGGGGTTTTGAAATACTGGGTGGCAGACATTTTACGACCAACGACGCACTGGCTTTCCAGAATTTAATACCGATGGTGGGGGAGTGGTTAACAATGGTAAAATTGCCAAACGTTTTGTGTACCTTCAAAATGAAATAGTAAAAAATGCTACAAACCTATATAATGCCATAAATAATTAATTTCCGAATGGCGATAATATAAACGAAGTGATGTAGTTGTTAAACTAAAATTAAGTGATAGTTTAAATTAGCGAAGGCCGTTTTAAACCTTGAGACAGCTTTTTTATTTTGTCAATTTCAAGTATTGTAAAAGACTTTGTTGATTATCGACTCTCGCTCCCGCACGAATCCTTAGTGTGGTGATGCACTCATTCTTTCACAGTTTTCTAAGTCTCAAGTGGTAAACCTATATCAGGAGGTGTACATCCCTACTTAGTGTTGACCGTTTTTAAATAATTTTCATATAACGTATACTAGGATGCATAAAACTGTTTGTTTAAATAGTTAAGTTTACAGCGTTCTATTTAAATAGTTTTTTATGTACCCCAAAATTGAATCCTACTTTTCTATTTTAATGCTTTTCGGTGCTTCACAGGCTTTTACTGGTATATATCTTTTATTTAAAGATAAACAAAGGCCCTATTCCAACAATATGCTTGCCTTGCTTCTTTTTGCTTGGGGGTTTTCGTGTTATTGGTTTTTTGCATTTATACATAAAGAGCCATTTTTCAGTGTTACTCTTACTACATTTATAGGACCGATGCTAGCACTTACCTTGTTTCCGCCTATATATTTGTATGTAAAATTCATGTTTTATGAATACAAAAAATTTCAATTTAAAGACCATTTACATTTTTTACCCATTTATATTTACTTAGGATTTACACTCTATTTATTTATAAGTAGCGACTTCTCCATAGCAAATATGCGTGAACACGAGTGGTATAATATTAGAATGAATATAAGTTCATATGTAGCAACCCTACAGGGGCCTTTCTATTTTATTAAAACTAATCGAATTCTAAAGAAAAGGTACCAAATCCTCCAAGAACAATACTCCGAAATAGAAAGCAGGAAGCTAGAATGGTTCCATGTTATTAACTATAGCTTCGCTTTAGTTTTTATAATAGGTGGAATTTCGGCAATAATTAAAATTACTTATATAGACCCCTATTTATTGTATATGGCGTATCATGCTGTAATTGCAATTAGTATTTTTTATATAACACTTATGATATATAAATATCCAAAACTTTTTAGTCAACCTATTCCTATATCTGAAGTCAGCTCAATAAATACAGTAAAACCTTTTGAAATGAAGCGTGATAAGGAATCAGGTGTAACTCACGAATCCTTTAACAAAGAAGCTGAAATAGAAAGTGAAATAATAGAAAAGTTAGACAAATTAATGAAAGAAAAGAAGCTGTATAAAAACCCAAACTTTTGTCTAAACGATCTAGCGACTGAAATGTCAGAAAAAAGGAATGCAATTTCATATGTGCTAAACCACAATCTAAACAAAACGTTTTATAATTATATAAACGAGTTGCGAATTGAAGAAAGCAAAAGATTGCTTTCAGATAAAAATCTTCTTCACTACACCATCGAAGGTGTTGCTGCAGAATCAGGATTTAAAACAATGTCGGTCTTTTATAGATTCTTTAAGGATATGGAAAACGTAACTCCAGCAGTTTATCGTAAATCTCGCCTTAATTTGTAGGTTGCTAATTGTCAATTTGTTGTGTTCAAAAGTGTTTGTTTGGGACTAAAAGGAGGACTATAAATTGGCGAATTACCCTTAAATCGATTAGTTTGCTAAGCAATTAAATTACACCCTTCTTTGGGTGCTAATAATTTTTTTAATCTAAAATTCAATAATGAAAAAAACTTACACAATTATTCTCTTGGCTTTGCTCTTTGCTTTCAAAGGGTGGTCACAGGATTTATTACAACCTTTTATAGAGGATGTAGAACAACAAGCAGATTTTTCGCAAACCAATTTAGAAGGATGGACTTCACTTGATTTGGATGGTTTAAATACAGCCGGACCATTTCAAAGCTTCCCTGGAAAGGGGGGACCCTTAGGCTTTTTTGTTTACACGCCTTCACAAACAAATCCACCAAATACCTTAGAGGCTTATATACCTCATTCTGGTGAAAAATATTTTGCTAGTGTTTCTTCATATAGTGGTCCTGCAAACGACTGGTTAATTTCCGATGAACTTCAAGATCATCCTGGAGGAGTGCTTTCTTTTTATGTAAAAAGTTCATTCGATTATTCTGGGCTCGATGAGTTTAAAGTAGGATATTCTATGTCGGGATCAAATACCGAAGACTTTACTTTGTTTAATGGAGGAAATACTACCTCGCCTACCACTAATTGGGCTAAGTATGAGTATGTAATTCCTCCTGGAGCAAAACACCTTGCGATTAACTGTGTTTCTCAAGCTGTTATGATGTTGGTAGACGATATTCAATTTGTCCATAATGTAGATTCACAAGCCCCAAATGCAATTACAGACTTATCTGTAAATACTGTATTAGGAAATGATATAGAAGTTACTTTCAATTGGAATAACCCAGAGATTGATAAAGCTGGTAATCCTTTAACTGACATAACAGGGGTGAAAGTTTATAGAGGTACAAACCCTATGAACTTGACCGAAATTGCAGATGTAAGCGGTGCTGTAGGTGAGAGTATGACCTATGTTGATTTATTACCTGAGGGCGGTTCATATATTCACAGGATGGTACCGTACAATAACTCAGGAAATGGAGTTGTGCATACAACCCCACTTACTTTTTTTGGGTATGAAACTATTCCTGGAGCCCCTAACAATATTACTTTTACTCAAAATGGAAGTTTACAAACAGTGATTTCTTGGGATGAAGTTGATTACGGTGTTTTAGGGGGTACGCTTGAAGATCCTGTAGTTGGATATACTATCATTAGAAAGCTAGGGAGCCAAACAGAAACTCTTGTCGAAATGTATGCAAATACAACGTATACTGAAACAGAAATTCCAGATTTTAACCTTTATACTTATGAAATAATTGCACAAACTAGCCCTAATAATTTAGGAATACCTGCAGTTGTTTCAGCCTATTCAGGAATGGGTGAAAATCAAATGTCTGTTACTAATGGTAATAAAGCTTCAGATCAAGGGTTTGAACTAAGTAGAGCATCTATTATATCACAAAGTATTTATACAGCCGATCAGATTAGTAGTACAGGTCTTATCACTTCGCTTTCTTACTTTGGTAACTTAGGAACTACTAGTTCAAGTCGTTATAAAATATACATGAGTACAACAAATAGGGAAACATTTGGTACAAGTTTGAATAATGCGGTTTGGGAGTATTTTGGAGATCAAAAACTCTTATATGATGGAGATATTGAGTTTTTGGAAGGTAGAAATGCCATTACAATAGATTTAGACCAGCCATTTTATTATGATGCGGCAAGTGGTGAAAATGTTATTATAACTATCGTCAAACCGCTATTGGAAAACCCACCTTCGGTAAACCCTAGAGAGTTTTATAACACTCCTGTAGAAGGGATGCGTACATATTATTCTATTGGTTATACTACAGACTTAAGTTTAATAACAAACCAACCGCCAGCTTGGTCTACAGAGGAGGTGACTACTATACCAAGTATAGTTATGGAAAAAAGAACCGACTATGGTAGCCTTGCAGGGACAGTTTCGCTTTTAGATGATAACTCTCCTATAGAAGGAGTAACAGTTACAGTTACACCAGAAGGAGCTTCAGCATATCAAACGGAAATAGTACTAACAAATGAGTTAGGGGTTTATACAGTTCCAGCATTAATGCCAGGAGATTATTTGGCTACATTTAGTAAGGATACTTATAATACTTATGAAACAAGTTTTACTATTACAGCAAACCAAGAGCTTATTTTAGATGCAATGCTTACCAATGCAACCCCAATTGTAATTTCTGGGTCTGTAATGGATGAAGATGGAACAGCAATCCAAGGAGCTACTTTAACGCTAGCTGGCTATTCTGACTATATAACAACTACTGATGCTTTAGGGAGCTTTACTTTAGATGCATTCGGAGAAAAGGGATACGAACTCGAAGTATTTCACCCGCTTTATGAATCAGAGAATATAACTTTTACTAGCGAAGAAGCAGATTATACTCTAGATCCTTTTCAATTAGAACTAGCATTGCATAAACCTGTTGATATTGCAGCTGTAAACAATAATGGAGTAGGCGATGTGGATTGGAATACACCGGTAGGATACTTCAATGAGAAAACCATTGGCTGGGGAAGTTTTAATACTACAGGCGAAAAATGGGGTAATGGAGGAGATCCATTTATTTCTGGAATTAGGTTCGAAACTTCTGATTTAGAAACTTTAATTGACGAAGATGCTAAACTTACACATGTTAAAGCATATATCTCTAATAATGCCGAAATTATCGTAAAGGTTTTTGAAGGTGAAAATGCAGAACAATTAGTGTATTCTCAACCTGCATCTATCACTGAAGAAGGGTGGTATATCTTCGAGCTTTCTACCTCTATACCTATAGATGTGTCAAAAGAGCTGTGGATAAGTATAGAGTTTTTAGCCGGACAATACGGAGCTTACCCTATAGGTCTAGACGACGGGCCTAGTGTACCTGGAAGAAAGGGCGGAATGAAATATGAAAATGGTGTTTGGACAGGCCTAAACCTTACTAATAAAAACTGGACTATATATGGTATTGTAAACAATACTATGGATGCTAACCCTTCTGGGTACAAGGTTTACAGAAGTCCTGCAGCTGTAAATGATTGGACTGAATTAACACCTGCACCAATTACTGAAACTACTTTTAGTGATACCTCTCTAATTGACCAAGAACCTAATATGTATAAATATGGAATTAGCGCTCTTTATGAAACGGATCTACTGTCAGAAAAAGGAATTTCAAATGAAATTCAACATAATATGTTTTTTGATTTCACTCTAGAAATAAACACTGATTTTGGAAGTGCTGAAGGTGCTTATATCTCTATTTGGAATGCGGATAATTTTGTTGAGGGCTTTATTCCTAATGGTACAAACTCGTTAACCTTCCCTGACTTATTAACAGGAGATTATACAGTAAGCGTAGAATTAGAGAACTATGATGTTGTAGAGCTTACAGATGTAACTGTAGAAGATACTAATACCATAGTTGTACCACTTACACTTTTAAAAGTACAGCCATCAAACCTCATAGCTGCCATAGAGGGGGCGTCTTCTGCTAGACTAGATTGGACGCTTCATCAATCTTTTACAGATAAATTTGAAAAGTATGAAGATTTTGAGCGCGAGAATATAGGTGAATACATACTCAAGGATTTAGATGGACTTGAAACGCATACTTATACAAACTTCACTTGGCCAAATGCTGGGGCACCAATGTCTTTTATGGTATTTAATCCATATTCAACGACTCCTGCAATTGACCGTGAAGCATTATCAGGACGTAGATATCTAACTGCCTTTGCTGGGCCAAATGGTGCAAATAATGATTGGCTGATAATTCCTGCAGGTCCTGGTGAATTTAGTTTTAATGCCTCATCGCTTGTAGGATCAGATCCTGAAAAAATAAAAGTCTTATATTCTACTTCAGGAAGTGAACCTTCGGATTTTACGGCTTTTGGTGGTGAAATCACTGTGCCAGAGAATTGGACTGAATATAGTTTTGACGCTCCAGAAGAGACTAAATATGTTGCTATTAACTATGTAAGTAACGATACGTATTTCGTTTTGATTGATGATGTTGCTTATGAAAGGAATTACAGTCATGAACTTTCATATAATATATACCTAGATGGGGAACTGGTTTCTTCATCCGTAACCGAAACAACATTTACTTTAGAAAACTTGACAAGTGGATCGCATTTGGCTGAGGTTGAGGCAGTTTATGAAACAGGAGTATCTGAAAAAACTGAAGTGTTATTCACCTTGCTTGACATAGAAAGTTACAATAAAGATGCTTTTCAGATATATCCAAACCCTACATCAGGGATATTTTCAATAGTACTTGCCGAGCAAGCTGATGTAAGTGTAATAGATATGCATGGTAGAGTATTACGCAAGTCTGTAATAGAAGCAGGTACATCTTTAATGAACCTAGACCTTTCTTCAGGCACCTATATTATAAATGTAGTGTCGGAAAATGGAATGTCTTCTAAAAAACTAATTGTGCATTAATTAATGCTAAAGTCATAATTATTAAAGCTGTCTTATTTTTAGGAATTAGGCAGCTTTTTTATTGGTAATAACTAGATGCTTACCTTCATTTTTAACAATCTCCTGCTCCCGCACGTATCCTTGGTGCGACGATATACATTTGCTTTCACAGTTTTCAACGTCTTAAGTCATCAACCCATATCAAGGTCGTACACTTTGGCAGTTCCTATTCAGAATTACCAGATCATGCTCCCGAAGGTTGTGGTAGGTAGGTAGCGGGAAGATTTATGAATGGATGATATCTCGGGGGCTTTAATATTATAAATGTATAAGGAATTGGGGGGGTGAATGCTATGCAATCGCATGCCAGTGGGGAGATGACGAGAATTTAAGTTTGATGAGAAAAGAACGCGAGCGGGGGAAATCCAAACGGAAACCGATAGCCCTTACTATTGGAACGAAATCGAAGTCTTAGAGTTGGGTGTTGTAGGGTAGGGGTTGTATGGGAGTTTGGGTACTTGGTACTGGAATGAGACTTGTTAGGAACGCGAGCGGACTCGCGCACCAGCGGGGGAATTGAAACCGAAACCGAAACCGAAAACCAAATCTTAATTTTAGAGTTTAGATGGTTTATTGATTGTAGTGATTTGGGTTGGTTTTTAACATTAAATGGTTGATGTTAACATTTCATTTGGTTTATAAATAGGATTCGGGTACATTTGAGGGTAAATCAGTATAAACTGTAGTGTCCAATAGGGATATATATATGCCAGGCTTTAAGGAAATGGGGTTTATATGATTGTTACCTGCAAGCTGAAAAGCCAACGCGCAGTCAAGCCCATTTTGTTTTTCTCGTACCTCAAAAAACAAAAAGAGCTTGCCTTTACCAACCACTTACGAAATTTGAAATTTATTTTATACTCATAATATGAGATATTGAAAATACTTTTTATACATTAGACGACTGAATTAAAATGATTCAAAAATGAACCGAATAAAGGAAGTTCTAGAGCAAAAAGGGAAAAAGCAAGTTTGGCTAGCTGAACAGTTAGGTAAAAGTTACAATATGGTAAACTCATATGCTCAAAACCGAAGACAACCGAGTATAGAAATACTTTATGAAATTGGAAAGATTTTAAAAGTAGATGCTAAAGAACTATTAATAAGTTCAAAATTATTAGCGCATAATGAATAGTCCTTTAAAAAACAGTTTTCGCGTTCAAATTGAATCTCTAAATTTATTCAAATTTCAGGATTTTATAACTGAACTTTTTATTTTAAGATATGGTTCTGAAAACTATATTCCACCAAGAGAGATAAAAGATAAAGGTGCAGATGGAATTATAACTTCATCAAATACATTAGTTGCTTGTTATGGTCCAAAAAGTGTTGACAAAAATAGATATTTAAAAAAAATTGAGGATGATTTTGAATCATACGAAGAAAATTGGATAGACGATTATAAAAATTGGATGTTTGTAACGAACAATGATATTCCAGAATACGCTATAAAAAAAATAAATGCTTTAAAGCCTGATGCGACTCAAATTGGTATTAAAAACATACTACAGTTTATTGAAGAACTAACTAGCTCTCAAAAAAGAACATTAGGCACTTTTTTAAATATCAATCGTGATTTATTCGCCAGAGATTACTTGAAAGAGCTAATTGAAGATTTAATAAAAGATGCAGAGTTTACTATAGAGAACGTTGATTATAAAACACAAATCTATTTTCCTGATAAAGTTTCTATAAATTTTAAACAGAAAGACATTAATAAGGTTTTAGACGAATATGATAGTTATTTCGAAAATGGAGTTTTCAATGTAATAGGCGGTTTGTTATTTGGTTATGAAGACGAAGATTTTGAAAAGTTAAAACACAAAATAAAATACGATTATACAAATGAATCAGGAAGCTTTAAAAAAAGATTAAAGCAAATGATAGATAAGTACTTAAACAAATATGCATCTGAAAATGACGATGAATATTTATATTATTTAAGAGCCATTTTACTATATTTATTTGAGCAATGTATTATTGGAGATAAAACCAAAGCAGAGAAATGATTTTACCACATCCAGAAACAGATTTTTCAACCAACATTTTAGTTGTTGCATCTGATATTATTAAAGAACTTCAAAAACATAAGACATCTGTTCTTTTAGAAAAAATTATGGACTCTTTTTTGAAAAAAGACATAAAACGTACACCAGATTTATTTATCAAAAGCATTACTTTTTTATATAGTTTCGGTTTGATTGAATACTCAAACTATAAGGTAAAATTAATTCCAAAAGAACCTAAACACCAACAACAGAATCTATTTTAATAAAAAATGCTAAAAAAATTATTTTCAAATACAGGATTAATAGATGAAGTTGTTTTTCACGCTGGAATTAATATTATTCTTGGTAAATATTCTAAAGACAAAGAGGCTCAAGGAATAAATGGAATTGGTAAATCTACTTTAATTCGATTAATAGATTACACCTTTTTATCAGATAGTGCTCAAAAAATATTCTTAAATAAAAAATATGATTTTTTAAGAAAAAGTGAACACGAAATCACATTAGAATTTGAAATAAATAACAAACCTTATTTCATTCAAAGGGATTTCAGTACTAAAATGAAAATTCAATTTGGCTCTTCACTTCATAAGTTAGATAATTTTGAAAAAAGTGAATTGAAATCAATATTGACTAATTTGTATTTGCCTGTTGAAAAAAATGACGTATTCTTCACAGGTAACAAATTTAGAACGCTTTTTGACTTCTTTATAAAAGATGATTTAGACAATCAAAAAAGATTTGAACCTCTCAATTTTCTTAAATACAATGCAAATTTAAAAGAAAAAGCAATATTCAATTTTTTCTTACTTGACTTACCTACTTCACATTTGATAGACTATAACGAACAATCAAAAGAGTATGATAAATTCAAATCTGCAATTGATACATCAGAACAAAAAATAAAGATTGACACAGGTAAATCTATTCAAGAATATAGAAGTGAAAGATTTAATATAGAACAAAGAATTTCACTTTTAGAAGAAAGTTTAGATAGCTATCAATTTATAGAAAAATATAAGGATGTAGAAAAACAATTAGCAAAAGTAACTAAACAAATAAATGATAAACTGAAAGAATATAATTCTTTAGATATCAAAGTTTCAAAAATAAAAGAAAGTTATGATTTAGACCAGAATGTGGAAACACAAGAAATTAGAAAAATCTATAACGAAGTATTAGAAAATTTTGGAAATCAAGTTGCAAAAACATTAGAAGAAGTTATTGATTTCAAGAATAACATTCTTAATAATAGAAAAAAGTATTTATTACAAAAAGAACAAAAATTACAGTTAGTAATCGATAGCGTACTTCAAGACATTTCAATACTTGAAAACAAAAGAAGTCAACTTTACAAGGCTTTAGATGAAAAAGGAGCACTTGACAGTATAAAAAACACATACGAAGAACTAGTAATCGAAAAAACAGACCTTGAAAAAAACCTTCAATTAATTAAACAAATTGATGAGTACCAAGAAATGTTAACCAACCTCAATGTTTCAATTAGTGAAGTAAGAAGATTAATTTCTGTAGAAATAAAGGAATTTCAAAGACATATAGATGACTTAAGAAAGTTATTTATAGATATTCTCAAAAATGCAATATTTGTAGATGAATCTTACGAAAATGCATATTTTGATATTACACCTAATCCTTCTTCTAACAGAAAAAAATTACCGTTTAATATTGAGATTGAGATACCTAAAGCTGATGCACTAGGACAATCAAGACTTAAAATTGTTGCCTACGATTTAATGGTTTTTTTATACAATATTGAAATTAACAGAAAGGTTCCTGATTTTCTGATTCACGATGGTGTTTTCCACGGAATTTCAATGAAGACGAAAATTAATACAATCAATTATGTTTATCATAAATATCTTGAACATATTGACAAAAAACAATTCCAATATATTTTGACATTTAACGAAGATGAAATAATCACAAATGATGATGACTCGGAGTATGGAATTTTTGATTTTGATTTTCACAAAAGTGTAATAGCTGAATTTCAAGATGTCCAAGATAAAACTATATTTAAACGAATTTTTGGATAGTGGAATTGCCAACGCTTAAAGCCATACACATTTACAGTCGCTTAAGCCAAAACATCACCAAAACTGTAAAAGAGTATAGCTCTGCCAACGCTAGCAAGTTTGCGGAATGAAAAGCCAGCAGGTAACACCGTATATAATTTATTGCTGGCTTCTCGCCTACTTACGAAAGTCCTCGCGGACTTTCTTGGTTGGTAATTATTTACTAAATTAGTTGCTTAAACCACGCAACAAACCATATACAAACACGTTGGCAACAATTAGAAAAAAAAATCAAGAAAGAATAATTATGATTAAAATTAGATTAATAATTCTGTTAATTTTAATTTCAAATTCATTATTAGCTCAAAATGAAAATGAAATTATTCAATTTAATGATAAACTAAATAAATTTAACAATGTACGAGATTTCTGTATTTCTAACGATGGAGCTGAAGCTTTTTTTACTATACAAAGTCCTTTTTCAGAAATCTCACAAATTGCAAGTATCAGAAAAGAAAATAACGAATGGCTAGAACCTGAACTATTACCTTTTTGCGATTCCTATATGTATTTAGAGCCTTTTTTATCAGCAAATGGAAACCGCCTATTTTTTGTTTCGGACAAACCAATAGATGTAAATAATAATAATAAAGATTTTGACATTTGGTATGTTGACAGGAATAATAAAGATGATAAATGGTCTGAACCTAAAAACATTGGAAAACCTATTAATTCAGATTTAGATGAATTTTACCCTTCAGTTAGCGACAATAACAATCTATATTTCACAATGGATTCCCCAAATGGTTTTGGGAAAGATGATATTTATTTTTGTAAATGGGAGAACGATAAATATTTAGCTCCTATCCTTTTAAGTAAGAATATAAATAGTAATGGATATGAATTTAATGCTTTTATATCCAAAAAAGAAAATTTTCTGTTATTTACAAAATATAATGAGAAAGATGGACACGGAAGTGGTGACTTATACATTTCAAAAAAAGATAAAAGTGGAGAATGGCAAAAAGCGAAAAATTTAGGGACTCCTATTAATACGAAATATATGGAATATTGCCCTTTCTATGATGAGGAAAACCAAATCTTATATTTTACAAGCAAAAGAAACAATCTTAATCCCAAAAAATTTAACAATATTTCAGAATTTAGAAAATATATTACAGAAAACTCAAATGGCTTGAGTAAAATTTATTCAACATCAATAAAATTAAAATAATAACTGTTGCCAATAACTAAGCATTCCCCGATAATAATCGGGGCAGGCTGTGTGGTAGGTACTGCCTGTTTCGATTTTTCGGGAACCGAACATGAATGCAGTGTTGACTGAACCGGTGTAAGTCGATTAGCCTCTATGGGGATTGGTCTGTTTTGGGATGGATTTTCAGGAGTTGGTTGTTCCAGTTTTGGTTATACCGGACTCTTATACTTCTCTGTAATAAAAAAACACGTTGCTTTTTGTAGTTTTTCTACTCTGTTTTTCAGTTCAACGCATTGGAACGCGATGCAATCGCGCACCAGCGGGGGATTAGAAAACTATACCTTGACTCCGCTCGGCCACCGGAGCTTCGAAACAAAATTTTAAAACAATAAACCAGGTGGAGTAACCTCTTTAAGAATATGAGGTTTGTCCGTATTGATGCTTCGTTTGTAAAGATCGGTGCTTACGGGGTGGGCTTTGAATTCTTTTGAGGTGAAGCCGTTAGCAATTAATTCTAAGATATTTTCTTCATTTAGATTGGGGTTGAACCATTCGTTGTATAGGCCTTCGTCTATGACGAAGGGTTGGCGTTTTTTTATATTGTGAACCTCAGTAAAGAAGGGATTGGCTTCCATTGTCAAGATGGAACAGGAAAATTGGTTGGTATCTTTTTCCATTTCGGAATAGATGCCACCAAAAGCGAAGAGGTGACGGCCATCTTCAAAATTTTCGGAGGGAATATAACAGAAGTAGGGGATGGAGGTTCCTGCGGTTTTATGAGGTTCAAAAAAGCCGTCTGCTATTATTAAACAGCGTTTGTCATTTGCTCCTTCTTTGGAGAGGCCTTTAAAAAGGCTTTCGGAGCGTATGTTTAGTGTGTTATATTTTTTTTGAAACGCAGGGATGTCTTTCATTCCCCAAGTAGGGATATATCCCCAACTTGCAGGATAGATGGTGTTAGGCTCGTCCATTTTTATTATTTGTAGCTTGGGATGGGTGAAGCCGGAACGGTGGTAATATGGCTCGTATTCATCTGGATCAGCAAACTTTTTATGGAAATATTCCTGGACTTGGGATTTCATTTTTGTGAGGGCGGTTTCATAACACATTTTTTCTAGATGTTAGATATGAGACGTGAGATGTTAGATGATTTAGTTTTGTGATAACCTCATCATTTCTTGTATTAGTTGATCTGGTGGTAGTTGTTTAGTGAGGTGTTTTAAAGAGCTCTTTGCATTTTCTTTCATTTTATAGGCTTGGCTTCCTGTGATGTTGAGGTCTTCGA
This sequence comes from Aequorivita marina, assembly GCF_031631895.2. Lineage (NCBI taxonomy): Bacteria > Pseudomonadati > Bacteroidota > Flavobacteriia > Flavobacteriales > Flavobacteriaceae > Aequorivita > Aequorivita marina. The sequence goes on along the minus strand of NZ_JAVMBW020000002.1, from coordinate 372,484 downwards.
CATTTTTGATTGTGGTTTCCATGACCACTATGTTTAACAATCTTCTCATTTGATCGGAGTTTAAATGAGGGGCTCCTTTTGCGTTTAGAAAGTTACTAAAATATTTTATGTATTGCATTGCTCGGATTTTATCCAAAAATATGGAATATTTCCAAAATATAGGAGTTGATTTTTAGATTGTCGTTAGAAATGGGATTCTTATGTTTAAAATCTTGAGACTTGACTATATATCAGGATTCTCTGACTCCATAGAAAAGTTGCTGTGATGCGTTTAATACAGGGGCTTAAACTTGAATAGATTGTACAGCGAGATAAGAGTGCTGGGATGAGAATTGAATAGGGAACGCGAGCGGACTCGCGCACCAGCGGGGGTGCCTATGGCAAAATCGAAATTGAAACCAAATCGATTTCGATTGCTATTGAGCGAAATCTTAATTCTGGAATTGGGTGTTGTAGGGTGGGAGATGAGGGAAAGCTTGGGTAATGGAAGGGCAATTGTTAGGAACGCGAGCGAACTCGCGCACCAGCGGGGGCTTAAACTTGAATAGATTGTACAGCGAGATAAGAGTGCTGGGATGAGAATTGAATAGGGAACGTGAGCGGACTCGCGCACCAGCGGGGGTAGTGATGAGGATCGATTAGAATATTTGTTTAAACTATATGACGAGATGCTAAATAAAGAAACTTTGTTTGCAAAGCAGAGGAAAAAGAGAATCAAGAAATAGTTTGCTTACGGTTTTCATTGTGTTTTCGAAACCAAAGTGTTTAGCTGTCGGTTTTCGTCATCAAGATAGCTTGTTTACGGTTTCCCTTTTTTTTTCGTAATCAACGTATTTAGCTATCGGTTTTCGTCATCAAGATAGTTTATTTACGGTTTTCTCCATTTTTCCGTAATCAAAAGTGTTTTAAATTAATATTTTCAATATTTTTGTTATACACAAGAAGTTACTATGGAATACAATATAGAAAATGCTGTAAAATATCATTACGATAAATTTCCGCCAGAAAGCATTGATTTTTCAGTATTTATACAGGAATTAATTGGTGCAACCGAGGCACTTGCACGTTTTGACCAGATGTTGAAGAATTTGCATAATACGGAGATTTTGCTGGCCCCATTACGAAATCAAGAAGCAGTCATCTCGTCGAGGATAGAAGGTACAATCAGTACTATGGATGAAATTCTACAATATGAAGCCGATCATGATGGAGTAGAGGATACTTCGGTCCGCTCGGATGTTATCGAAACCATCTTATACCAGCGAGCATTAAAGAATGCACAATCTGCATTAGAGGATGGCTACCCCTTTTCGATAAGTTTTGTAAAACAAATGCATCAACAATTATTGTTTTTAGGACGTGGAGCAAAGAAGTCTCCTGGTGAATTTAAGCAAGAACAAAATTTTCTTGCAGATAAACTGAAGAAGGAGATTCTATTTATTCCAATTAGTCCAGAAAAACTGATAGATGGTTTAGAGCTGCTGTTTCAGTATTTAGAAGAGAGTGATTTACCAGCATTGATAAAAACAGCTATAATGCATTTAGAGTTTGAGGCTTTACACCCTTTTCAAGATGGAAATGGGAGAATAGGAAGGATGATGATTACTTTAAATTTATGGAAAGAAAAATTGCTTTCTCAACCACATTTTTATATCAGTGGATATTTTGAAGAGCATAAGGAGGAATACATACAGCATATGCGAAACGTATCGGTTAGCAATGATTGGAATGAATGGATAAAATTCTTTTTAATGGCCGTAGAAAATCAGGCAATACGAAACTTAGAAGTAGCGGAAAGCATCAAAAACCTCTATGAGCAAACAAAAGCAGAGTTTTCTGAATTACTTGCTTCTAAATGGAATTTGGAGATACTAGATTATATCTTCACGAATCCTATATTTAGAAATAATAAATTTGTGAAGAGCACAGGGATTCCAAATGCTACAGCGGTCCCTATTATAAAAAAACTTGTAGAAGCAGAATATTTAGTGGTTAGAGAGGAGTCTTCGGGAAGAAGAGCAGCGTTATATGCTTTTGAACCAATGATGAAATTGGTTAGAGTATAATTATAAGGTTCTTTCTAAACATATTAAAAACAGAACAACCATATGAGTCAAAAAAAATATACTGATTACGTAAAGCCTATCAATACGGTAGAGGTAGCCTATGCTCAAACAGGAAATAGTAAGCGTACGAACGAAATGGGAATGCGAGAAATGCAGACTAAAGCTTATGAAGCTCGAACTGCTCAGTATTTACTTTTAAAAGCTCCTTCTGCTTCTGGAAAGTCGCGTGCATTAATGTTTATAGCATTAGATAAGCTTTATCATCAAGGAATAAAAAAAGCGATTGTAGCGGTTCCAGAACGAGGATCGGGTTTTTGTCATTTTCAATTACTCCTAAAGTGCAAAACAAAATATAGTCCTAGCTGTTCGGCTGCATCACGCTTAAACTATTAAATATTTAACATTATTGAGGAATCCCTTAATAGGATGACTTTTTCTTTTTGTAAATTGTCCGACTTGATATGGTCCCTAAAGAATGCTATGACAATGGATCAAGTTAAAATCCATTTCTTAATAATTTAAGTCCTGTATAATATGGACAATCATTAAGGGAGCATCATTATAAACCTAAAACATTTAATAGAAAATATACAATGACAAGTACAAATCAACGCGCCCAATTACAAAGCCAAATTTGGAGAATAGCCAACGATGTTCGTGGCTCGGTAGATGGATGGGATTTTAAACACTTCGTGTTAGGAACACTCTTCTATCGCTTTATTAGTGAGAACTTCACTCTTTATATTGAAGGTGGGGATGATAGTGTGGATTACGTCAGCTTATCGGATGATGTGATAACAGCGGAGATTAAAGATGATGCGATTAAAACGAAAGGCTATTTTATCTACCCAAGTCAGCTTTTTAAAAATATCGCTAAAGGTGCCAATACCAATGAAAATCTGAATACAGATTTGGCTGCTATTTTCGCTGCTATTGAAAATTCAGCCAATGGGTATCCGTCCGAAGATGATATAAAAGGATTATTTGCAGACTTTGATACGACCAGTAGTCGATTAGGGAATACAGTGAATAATAAAAACAGCCGTTTGGCAAAAGTTTTAAAAGGTGTAGAAGGCTTGAACTTGGGCGATTTTGAAGATAATGAGATTGACCTGTTTGGGGATGCGTATGAGTTTTTGATTTCCAATTACGCAGCGAATGCGGGAAAATCGGGAGGGGAGTTTTTTACACCTCAAAATGTGTCGAAACTAATCGCACAATTAGCTATGCATGGACAAAAAACCGTCAATAAAATTTACGATCCGGCCGCAGGGTCTGGATCTTTATTGTTGCAGGCTAAAAAGCATTTTGACAATCATATTATTGAAGAAGGATTTTTTGGGCAGGAAATCAATCATACCACCTATAATCTGGCACGTATGAATATGTTTTTGCACAACATTAATTACGACAAGTTTCATATTGTACTTGGAGATACGCTTATAGATCCAAAGTTGGGAGACGACAAACCCTTTGATGCCATTGTTTCTAATCCTCCTTATTCTGTAAAGTGGATTGGGAGTGCCGACCCAACGCTAATCAACGATGATCGTTTTGCGCCTGCGGGTGTTCTTGCTCCCAAATCTAAGGCAGATTTTGCCTTTGTGCTGCATGCGTTGAGTTACCTATCGAGTAAAGGTAGGGCTGCGTTGGTCTGTTTTCCTGGTATCTTTTACCGTGGGGGTGCAGAACAGAAGATTAGAAAGTATGTGATAGACAATAACTTTGTGGAAACTGTTATTTCTTTGCCTCCGAATCTCTTTTTTGGTACTTCTATAGCAGTAAATATCCTGGTGTTGTCAAAAAGTAAAACAGATAACAAGACACAATTTATCGATGCCAGTGGTGAAGATTTCTTCAAGAAAGCTACCAACAACAATGTGCTGACCGACAAGCATATTGCGAAGATTATGAAAATTTTCGACAGCAAAGAAGCTGTGGAGTATGTGTCAACTACGGTTGATAATAAAAAAATAGCGAAGAATGATTACAACCTTTCGGTAACTTCCTATGTGGAATTTGAGGATACCAGAGAAGTGATTGATATTGAGGTGCTCAATTCTGAAATAGCTGAAACGGTGAAAAAGATTGATCGCCTTAGAACGGATATTGATTCAATTGTAAAGAGTATATCTTAGAATGGAAAGCAGTATGGAAGAACAAAAAGGTGAATTAATCATATATCAAAGAGAAGACGGATTAACTAAAATTGAAGTTCGTCTTGAAGATGAAAATGTATGGCTTTCGCAACAACAAATGGCAGCGCTTTATCAATCATCGAGAACCAATGTGGTGGAGCATATTAAAAACATCTATGATGAAGGGGAGCTAGACAAAAATTCAACCTGTCGGAATTTCCGACAAGTTCGATTAGAGGGCAATCGTCAAGTAGAAAGAGAAATACCTTTTTATAACCTTGATATGATTATTTCATTGGGGTACAGAATAAAGTCCTCCACTGCCACAAAATTCCGTATTTGGGCTACCCAACGACTTAAAGAGTACATTGTCAAAGGTTTTACTATGGATGATGACCGTCTAAAAAACTTAGGCGGAGGAAATTATTGGAAGGAACTACTGGACCGTATCCGCGATATACGTTCGAGTGAAAAAGTGATGTATCGGCAGGTATTGGATTTATACGCTACGGCTATTGATTACGATTCCAAAAGCGAAGAGAGTATCACTTTTTTCAAAATTGTTCAAAATAAATTGCATTACGCTGCACATGGCCATACAGCAAGCGAGGTTATCTATATGCGTGTGGATAGCGATAAACCCTTTGCAGGTTTAACCAATTTCAAAGGAGAGCAACCGACACAAGCGGAAGCTATGATTGCTAAAAATTATTTGGAGGAAAAGGAGTTAAAAATACTCAATAATTTAGTTGCTGCTTATTTTGATTTGGCCGAATTAAATGCCATAGAAGAACGGGAAATGCGTATGGCCGATTATATAAAAGAATTGGATACTATTTTAAAATCTGCAGGGCGTAAAATACTTAGTGATGCCGGCAAAATATCAGCTAAAGATGCCAAGATAAAAGTAAGTTCAGAATATAAGAACTATAAAAGCCAAACACTTAGCGGGGTAGAAAAGGATTATTTAAAAACGATTGCTGAAATTGAAAAAGAAGCAAAGAAAAAAGGGAAGGCATGAGTTATTTAGAGAAATTATTGAAAGGGGTTGAAATAGAGTGGAAAGATTTGGGAGAGCATACAATCTATGAACAACCAACTAAGTATAGAGTAAAATCAACGAATTACAATGATGAATTTGAGACACCTGTTTTAACAGCAGGAAAATCTTTTATTCTTGGATATACTGATGAACTTAATGGTATTTATTATGCCTCGAAAAGTCCAGTAATTATTTTTGATGATTTTACTACAGCAAATAAATGGGTTGACTTTGATTTTAAAGTTAAATCATCTGCGATGAAGATGATTACTTCAAAGGATGAATCTAAATTATTATTAAGATTTGTGTATCATTGGTTAAACACATTGCCAAGTGGATTAGTTGCAGGTGACCATAAAAGACAATGGATTAGTAATTATGCTAAGAAAAAAATCCCCATCCCACCCCTCGAAATTCAGGAAGAAATCGTTCGTATTCTCGATACGTTTACAGAGCTTACAGCAGAGCTTACAGCAGAGCTTACAGCTCGTAAACAACAGTATGAGTATTATCGGGAGGAGTTGTTGAGTTTTGAGGAGGGAGACGGTTCGGCAAGCTCACCGCAACGAGTGGAATGGAGGACGTTGGGGGAAGTTGCGGAAAATTTGGACTCAATGAGAAAACCAATAACAAGTGGACTAAGAGAATCAGGTGACATACCATATTATGGCGCATCGGGTATTGTTGATTATGTAAAAGACTATATTTTCGATGGAGATTTTTTATTGGTTTCCGAAGATGGAGCAAATTTAATCGCAAGAAATACACCTATAGCATTCAGTGTAAGTGGGAAGTGCTGGGTGAACAATCATGCTCATGTGTTGAAATTCAAGAGTTATTCAGATAGAAAATTTGTTGAATACTTTTTGAACAGTATTGACTTAACGCAATATATATCAGGTGCGGCTCAACCTAAATTAAACCAGAAGAACCTAAACAGTATCAAAATTCCAACCCCATTACCCGAAATAAAAGAAGAAATAGTAGCTATCCTCGATAAATTCGACACGCTTGCAAATTCTATCAGCGAAGGTTTACCCAAAGAGATTGAATTGAGAAATAAACAGTATGAGTATTATCGAGATTTGTTATTGACTTTCCCTAGCACTAACCACGAAAAACACAAAAGGCACGAAATACAGTAATAAAAGAATGATGAACGAGAAGATAATTTATAAAGAAGAAGGCTATGCTATTCAGGGGGCTATTTTTGAAGTGTATCGTGAAATGGGTTCTGGTTTCTTGGAGGCCGTTTATCAAGAGTGCTTAGAAAAGGAATTAAGTTTTCGTAATATTCCCTTTGTAGCTCAGGCAGTATTGGCATTATCATATAAAGGTGAAGCGTTAAAACAAAGGTATATTCCCGACATAATTTGCTACGGCAAAATAATTGTAGAACTTAAAGCCTCAAACCAAACCGCACCTATACATGAAGCTCAGGTACTCAATTACCTTAAAGCAACAAATATGAAATTGGGGCTACTCGTGAATTTCGGCACCTACCCTAAAGCAAATATTAAACGACTCGCATTATAATTTCGTGTTTTTCGTGCCTTTCGTAAAAAACACCTTCCATGGTTAAAAACTAAAAACAATGAGTACATACAAAACAATCGCAGAATCCAATAACTTCATCGTTCTTGATAAATACACCAAATATTCGGAGGCACATGAAACTTCCGCTTCTTACCAAACGGAATCTGCATTGGAGCGAGAATTTATTCAGGATTTAATCAACCAAGGGTATGAAAGTCCTGATAATCTTACTTCGCTTCAAGCTATGCTTGCCAATGTTCGAGTGCAACTGCAAACGCTGAATGATATGACGTTTTCTAATGGGGAATGGGCGCGTTTTGTAGAGGAGTATTTGGATAGACCTGGTGATAATATTGTAGAGAAGACAAGAAAGATTCACGATGATTATATCTATGATTTTGTCTTTGATGATGGGCGCATCCAAAATATTTATTTGGTTGATAAAAAGAATATTGTACGCAACAAGGTTCAGGTAATCAAACAATTTGAGCAGACAGGGACACATTCCAATCGGTATGATGTTACCATTTTGGTGAATGGCTTGCCTTTGGTGCAAGTGGAATTAAAAAAGAGAGGGGTTGCCATCCGCGAAGCTTTTAATCAATTGCATCGATATAGTAAAGAAAGCTTCAACAGTGAAAATTCGCTTTACAAGTATTTACAGGTTTTTGTTATTACCAACGGAACAGACAGCCGTTATTTTGCCAACACCGTAAAGCGCAATAAAAACAGTTATGACTTTACTACGAACTGGGCAAAGGCTGATAATTCCTTGATAAAAGATCTAAAAGATTTTACAGCTACCTTTTTTCAAAAACATACCTTATTAAATGTACTGCTTAATTATTCGGTTTTTGATGTAAGCGACACCTTGCTTATCATGCGTCCGTATCAAATTGCAGCTACGGAACGAATTTTATGGAAAATCAAAAGTTCCTATGAAGCCAAAAAATGGTCAACTCCTGAAGGTGGTGGTTTTATATGGCATACTACCGGATCGGGAAAAACCCTGACCAGTTTCAAAGCAGCAAGATTAGCCACTGAATTGGATTATATAGATAAAGTCTTTTTTGTGGTGGACCGCAAGGATTTGGACTATCAGACGATGAAAGAGTACCAACGATTTTCTTCTGATAGTGTAAACGGATCGGAGAGCACTGCGGGGTTAAAAAGAAATATTGAAAAAGATGACAATAAGATTATTGTCACCACCATTCAGAAGTTGAATAATCTGATGAAAGGCGAAAACAATTTGACCATTTTTCAAAAGCAAGTGGTTTTTATTTTTGATGAAGCCCATCGATCACAGTTTGGGGAAGCACAAAAGAATTTAAAAAAGAAGTTTAAAAAGTATTATCAATTTGGATTTACTGGAACTCCCATTTTTCCGCAGAATGCGTTGGGTTCAGAAACAACAGCAAGCGTATTTGGTAGGGAATTACATTCGTATGTAATTACAGATGCTATTCGCGATGATAAGGTGCTTAAATTCAAGGTAGATTACAATGATGTACGACCACAATTTAAGGGAATAGAAACCGAAATAGACGATAAAAAGCTGAGCGCTTCTGAAAACAAGAAAGCCTTGCTCCATCCGGTTCGAATCAAAGAAATTTCGCAATATATTCTGCAGAATTTCCGACAGAAAACTCATAGAACACGCGGCAGCAACACGGGTTTTAATGCCATGTTTACGGTGAGTAGCATAGATGCGGCTAAATGTTATTATGAAGAATTAAGCAAACTACAAAAAGGAAGTGAAAAGCCTTTAAAAATAGCAACCATTTTTTCGTACGCAGCCAATGAGGAGCAAAGCGCCATTGGTGAAATACTGGATGAAAGTTTTGAGCCTTCAGCAATGAATCTTAGTGCAAAAGAATTTTTGACCGGAGCGATCGATGACTATAACAAAATGTTTAAAATGAATTTTGGCGTTGACAGTAATGGTTTTCAAGACTATTATCGAGACCTGGCCAAACGGGTAAAAAACCAGGAAGTTGATTTGTTGATTGTAGTTGGCATGTTCCTTACTGGTTTTGATGCGCCTACGCTCAATACGCTCTATGTAGATAAGAACTTGCGTTATCATGGATTAATTCAGGCTTTTTCCCGCACAAACCGAATTTATGATGCAACCAAAACATTCGGAAACATTATTACTTTCCGCGATTTAGAAAAAGCAACCGTTGACGCTATCACCTTGTTTGGAGACAGTAATACTAAAAACGTAGTATTAGAGAAGAGTTACAAAGAATATTTAGAAGGCTTTTCCGACATTGCCACGGGAGAAGCTAAAAGAGGTTATATTGAGGTTGTAAGAGAACTAAACGAAAAATTTCCAAATCCCGATGAGATTTTCAAAGAGACGGACAAAAAGGAGTTTGTAAGGTTATTTGGTGAGTATTTGCGGGTTGAAAATATTCTTCAAAACTATGATGAGTTTACCAATCTTAAAGCACTTCAATCTGTTGATTTGACTGATTTGGAGGCTGTAGAAGAGTTTAAAGAAACTCATTTTGTTACGGATGAGGATATCGCTGCAATGCGAGCCATTGAATTGCCGGCAGACCGTACCCTCCAAGATTATCGCTCTACCTATAATGACATTCGTGATTGGTTGAGAGAAGAAAAGAGAGGTAAAGAAGCGGAAGAGTCTTCCATTGATTGGGAAGATGTGGTTTTTGAAGTGGATCTGCTTAAATCACAAGAGATAAACTTAGATTATATCCTTGAGCTGATTTTCGAAGAAAATAAAAAGACAAAAGACAAAGCCTCTTTAATTGAGGAAATCAGAAGAATTATTCGTGCCAGTTTGGGTAATAGAGCGAAGGAGAGCTTGGTTGTTGATTTTATTAATAAAACTGAGCTTGACACCATTGAAGATAAGGCAGGTATTATAGATGCTTTTTTTGTGTATGCGCAAGAAAAGCAGCAAATGGAGGCCACGGAGCTAATAACAACAGAGGATTTAAACGTGGAAGAGGCAAAGCGTTATATCACTGCTTCTTTAAAACGCGAGTATGCTAGCGAGACCGGAACAGAACTCAATTCCATTTTGCCCAAAATGAGTCCGCTAAACCCACAGTATTTGACTAAAAAGCAAAGTGTATTTGAGAGGATTGTTGCTTTTGTGGAGAAGTTTAAAGGGGTTGGTGGGGAGATATAGATACTCTAGATCAAAAGGCAGACATATTGCCAAAATCCTTACGGAATAGCATTTATTAAACAAAAGAAAGTCACATCTCTTTTTTAAAAAAATAATGATTTGGAAAGCTAACAAGATCTCAATGGCACAACAAAGACTTTTTGAATTAATACGAGATGAAGATGTGGTTCTGTTTGTAGGAGCTGGGGATTTTACTTCAGAATCAGGGAAAGTTGCTTTAGCATCGGGAAAATTAGAAGCTTAAATGATTCAGTTTTAAAGAGCAATGGCATTTATCGAGATTTTCAGAAAGCAACACTCGGAGCATTAATAAGGATTGCAAACGAAAACAACCTTTTACTGAAAATGATAAAACAGCTTTTAAAGCAATTTCTAAACAACGAAATTATTTGACACATAATATTTATGCGCTATTTACGGACTTGATTGACGAAACAATCTTAAAAAAAGTAAATTTAATGGATTCAGATATTAATCTTTATATTGATAGAACTTAGCAATTAAGAGATAGTTTAAATGAGCTTGCTGAAGTTATCAGAAAGAAAACAGTTGTCAAATAGCTATACTATATTGAAAACTTACTTAATTTTTTTAATTAACACCTTCTGTTAATTAAAATATTATATCTTTGTTCCCGAGGGGAGTGCAATATTTAAACCAATGAAAATTACGTTTGCAACCAAGAGACTAAGCAAATATGCACACCACGACCGAGAAGCTGTTAAGAAACTTGGCAAAAGATGCGCCGTTATATTTAAAACACGACTGGATGATTTAAAAGCAGCTGCTACTCTTGAAGATGTTAGATACTTGCCCGGTCGCTATCACGAGTTGACTGGGAATAGAAAAGGACAATGGGCTTGCGATCTTAAGCATCCCTATCGCTTAATTTTTGAACCCCATGAACAGCCTATACCGACAGGTGAAGATGGCCAGTATTTGTGGGTGGAAATAAAAGGAATTGAGATCATCGAAATTACGGATTACCACTAATTATGAGCTTAAAAGAAAATCAATATTATCCAGAAGTTGTTACTCATCCCGGTTTCACTCTGGGGCAGAAGTTGGAGGAATTGGGAATGGGGCCTAAGGAATTTGCCATTCGTGTGGACAAGCCCCAGAAGACTATTTCCGAGATTCTTTCAGGTCAGAGTTCGATTACTTCTGAAATGGCAGTGAAATTTGAGGATGTTTTAAAGATTCCTGCTTCTTTTTGGTTAAAAAGACAACAGGATTTTGACGAGGCAAAGGCGAGAATGGAAAGGGAGGAAATTGTAAAAAACGCTTCATCTTGGGCACGCTTATTTCCTTACGCCAAAATGGCTGCTAAAGGGTGGGTACCCAAAACCCGAAAGGTGGAGGAAAAAGTGAAAGCATTATTCAGCTTTTTTCAGGTTTCTACTCATGAAGCTTGGGAGAGATACTATTTTGAGAAAGCGCTGCTGGTGGAATTTAGAATTTCCTTGGCGCATGCGAATAAACCTTATGCTGTTGCGGCCTGGTTAAGACAAGGTGAGTTGCAAGCTGCATCTATAGAGACTCAAGAATACGATTCGAAACGGTTACGAGCAAGTTTGCCTGAGATCAAAAAAATTATGGCTACTCAGCCCGAAGATTTTTTCAACCGACTACAGAAAATTTGTGCAAATGCCGGGGTCAAGGTTGTTTACACCCCTTGTTTGCCCGGTGCTCCTATTCACGGATCTACGCGTTGGTTAGGTAATACACCTTTAATTCAGTTGTCAGCCAGGTATAAAACCAATGATAAATTTTGGTTCACATTTTTCCACGAGGTAGGCCATATTTTATTGCACGGTAAAAAATTTATTTCCATAGAAAATGTCTCTTATGATGGTTGGGACAGCGCTAAGGAAAAGGAAGCTGATGATTTTGCAGTGGCTTGGACTTTTACCCAAGAAGAGGAGGAGGAGGTATTGAGCCAAGTACCTTTAAGTCCTGAAGATATTATGAAATACGCAAGAGAATTTGGAACACATCCAGCGATGATTATCGGTCGTTTACAACATAAAAAATTGCTTCCTTACTATAAGGGGAGGGAGTTTATTGAGGCTATTGAGCTTGAGGAAGGATAGAATATTGAATAAGATTTTACTGTTAGTAACGTAGGATATAATTATAGATACCTATCTGAATTGTAATAGCTGGATTGAGGAAATCATAATTATCTTTTAATAAGGAGTTGATGAAGTAGGAAAGTTCTTTTTTATAAAGCAAAATTCAATTGGCGACAGATGACTTAGTGAGATGGTAGATTTTTCCGAGACTTTTATTAATGGGTTGGAGATTCTCTTTCGCTAGGGTTTGTAGGAGAATGTGGTTTCCAACGGAGCGAAATGAGTAATTGTTTAGAGTGAGTATTTGTTGGGGGTTTTTAGTGGTGGGGACAAGAATCTTCCATAGAAAGAATACCGTTTTAAAATAACATAGTAGATGCTTACCCATGCTTTAAGAAGAAGAGTATTGATTATGATTAAGTTGGCTAATTATTTGGCAGCCTGATTGATTATTGGTGCTAAATAAATAATGGGAGAAGTTTGGTTGGATAAGTGGGGGGATTGGATAGGGGTTGTTTTTGAAAATGTTAGTCTAAGATTTTGCAATTGGATGGTAAGTAGTTATGAACAAAAAAGAAGATTTTTTATTGGGGCTCGATGCTGATGGAAGTAGCAGTGATTTTTGGCGAGAATATTATGATTTTTGTCAAAATCTTGAAACCTTAAATGTGGATATCCTTTTTAACTCCCTTACTCTGCTTTTGGAAAGAATCGAAAATGATGGAGCTTTAATTGAGTTTTTAAATGGTGTTGAAAGAGCCTCATCCACCTGTTCTGATTTTGGAAACGATCTATACCATAAATTAGTTAATCAAGAAGATTCTAATAAATTAAGATTGCTAACCAAAGTCTTATCTGGTTTGTATAAAAACGAAAAGAAGGAAACTGTTTTAAAAATTAAAGAATTAGTGCATTCTGGTGATAATGCCAAAGTGATCATTGGTATCCAATCTATCGCTGAACTTGAATCAGAATCATTAAAACTTGAACATGAATTTTTAGAAATTATCGAAGATAAATTTGAAGAGTTTCTTGAAAACCAAGAGTTCAAAAAAATATGGCCTTCGATTCTATTTGCATGTAGAAATAAACGGGAGGTAATAAATAATGCGGATGAATTTATAGGAAGAATTTGGAATGAACCTAGTATAGAAATTCAAATCGAGTTGATTTTTCTTTTATCTTACAATTTAGATATTAATAAAGAAAAGGAGCTCTATATAGAAGTGCTCCATAAGTTAATTTCTCTAAGTATTGAATATAAAGGCGCATATAATCAACTTTCATATACTCTTGGCGATAAAATTAAACAGGAGCCCGAGACAGTAATTAATTTTTTGAATAACTGGGTTGCACATGATGTAGCACACGCAAAGAATATAGACTTATTTAAATTCTTGATTAATTCTATAATTGATGTTGATGTAAGCATATATGCTGAACTTATAACCAACTGGCTGAATTGTGATAATTCCAATTTTCATATCGCCGTTTTTGAAATAATGCGCGCCAAGCATATAAGGAATATTCCAGAGATGAGGATTCCAAATAAATTACTCGAAGAGATGACGGCTTTTGATGTGGAGTATATTACATATAAAATTCTAGGTTATATATATGATAAAAACACTTCAACCTCAATGATATATTCAATTCTTGAAGCTAAAATAAATGACGAGACTGTAGTGAGCTTTTTGAAGAAGGTTTTCGTGGCATATTTTATTTTCAATTACTATGGAACAATCGAATATTTACGTAATAAAAGAAAAAATGCAGCTCCTAAATTAAAAACAATGATTGAAAGCATAATCCTAGAGGGGGAGAAACATTACACAGCATACTCTGAATTGGAATTTTTAAAAGAATTTTCTCCATCAGAAATGAGACTTGGACACATACATAAAATTCAACAAAAAAAAATCAACAAGTCATTTAAAGAAGTCGAGAGAAATGATGATTCTTTCCTCAAACATCTTAAAAACATTCAGTTAAAAGCGGGTGAAACTTCTTTTAGTAAATATATGGGCCAATATACCAAGAAAATGAAACTAGCTAATGTATCCTCAAGTGCTGAGCTACCCAGAGGGGAGTTTATTGATCCAATAGGTCAAAGTAAATTGCGATTGATTTGGCGAAACCATAAAAGACAAGTATGAGATTTTTATTAAGCGAATACATAAGTCTTTTAAAGGAAGACGGTGAACTAGACACTCTGATTACTGATCTTTTGGTAGGGATGAAAATAACGCCATTGTCTAAACCTCAAAAGGGTAGGCAGTATGGGGTGGATATAGCTGCGGTTGGCGTTGACCCCTCGGATAATATCAAAAAAGTATTTCTAATTGCTGTCAAACAGGGAAATTTGACAAGAACGAATTGGGATAGTGGAATTCATTCAGTACGACCCACCCTAAACGAAATAAAGGATACTTATCTAAATGTTATCCTAGACAAAAAGTTAAAAGAATTACCGAAAAAAATTATAGTATGTACTAATGGAGAAATTGTACAAAACGTACGAATAAATTGGAGTACCTACATTAACGAAAACAGTCAGGATAATTTAGAATATGCTTTTTGGGGTATTGGAAAAATCTCTGAAATGCTCGATGTGTATCTGAATAACGAAAAATTATTCCCTTTAGAATATCAATCCAACTTGAGAAAGACATTGGTTTTTATAGATTTACCTGATTATGATTTATCCCATTTTTACGAGTTGATTGAAAAGATTCTACAAAAGGCTGAAAAACAAAAACGAAAAATTCTGCGGCAGCAACGACTAGTTCGATTATGCTTGAACATTATATACAAATGGTCTGAGGAAATAGATAACTTGAAGCCTGCTCTATTAGCAGGGGAAAGATGTATGTTGTTGTCCTGGGACTGGCTTCAGAAAAACCAGCGTCTCGATAAAGAATACGCGCGAAGTGAATTTTATAAATTACATTTCTTAAAAAGGACTATTGGGATTAATTATTTTAATAAAGTAAATGCTCATTACACCACACCTCATAGTCTCTATAAGTACTCCAAAAACAACTTAGAATATACTTTTTCTGTATGGGAAGAAATAGGACTTCTGTCTACTATAGGTTTAACAGAAATTCAAGAGTTTAAAATTCATTATCGAGAAGAGAATGGGGAGCCTGCAGAAACTTATCTTGGAGGGGCACATTCAATTGCAAAGGCTTTAAGTGCCTTAATTCTTCAAAATCCACCAGCTACCTATCCCGTTTATGATGAACATAATATAGAAGTTGCTTTAGCTTTAAATTTTTTAATCAAAATGAACTATAAGGATGTGGCAAAGACTTGGATTAATAATTTAAGTATCGGCATCCATGATAATTTTGCGTTGAACAGATTCTTTCCGCTTTTTCTCACGAATTTTGATAAGCTTGTTGATATAGAAAATGGGGATGATGTTTGTGATATTGATTCTTCTATGTTGTTGATTCTTTTAATTGAATATTCAGTTGTTTTAAATGAAGGTCATCTTTACAACTCTTTAAGAGAGATTATTAAAGAAAAATTTCCCGATTTGAATCTTCAAATTTGGTTTGCAACTAAGGAAACGGAAGATCTTTTCTGTAGAAAGCCATACGATAGAGATACTGGAGCTGTAAAGCATTCAGTAGAGGTTTATGAGAAATTGGAAGACTATCGAACTGAGATGATCGAAGAAGTTGAATTGTTTGTTCCTGAAGATAAATTTAGAATATTCACAGATGGATTTGATATTATCGGGCATTTAGCAAGCCGTCATTATAGGGCACAGCCATTTCCGATTTATTGGAGATCACTACTAAAATCAAATTAGGATATAAGCGTTAATTTACGTCTAATCATTATAGACAATATTAATATTTTCGAAGTTTTAGTTTCAAAGTTTAAAAATAACTCGTTTTTCTTTACACGTTAAGGAATTGTGTTAGGTTTTTTTGATTTTGTGAATAGATAGGTTTTATATGTAAAGAGATTGGAGTTTGCTTTACAATGTTCGGTTTGCAGTATTTAAAATAGGCCATCCAAATAAAGATTGAATTACGATAGTTCAAAAGAGTTCTTTTTCTTCTTTTTCGAGGATTTAGCAATTATTGTTTTTGTCGATGAAGTTCTTCTATCTACGAATAACTATCAAGATATTTTATTAAATCCTGAATATCCTGCTCTTCTTGAGATTTTTTACGTTGGGTATATTCGGCATCGGTTTGGTCTTGGGAGGCTGAAATGATCCAATCTTTATAGGGTGGGGCTGTTTCTAATAGTTGGAGCATGGCAGCGCGAATTTCGTGATCGCTATAGACTGCAAAAGTAAGTGAAGGTGGCCCATCATTGTCGGCTGATATATGTAGCTGAGGTTTGATTCTTGGATTGTGGTAATCCAAATGTTTGTTGAGCCAGTACAATAGTTCTTCTTGTTCACGCTTGGGGAGTGTGTGTATTTGCTTGAGCTTATTTTTGTTGGCGGTGAACCACCGCCAGAAGGCTGGGGTTTTCATTGTCTTTTATCTTTAGTGTTTTTGTCAAAACCTATTACGTTTACCATTTCGCGAAGGCGACTGCGGACTCGGTTGCCGTAACGGTCTTCTATTTCTTCGGCGTTGAGGTTGGTGGTGATGTGGGTAAGGTTGTTGTTTGTGGGACGTTTTGCGTGGTGTTGGACGTTGGAGGTGTAGTTTATAAAGCGTTCGTATCGTGAAAGAAGAATTTCACCTATTACGTTGCAGTCTTTGCCGTAGTGTTTGCCTTCGGGTTCTACGCCGAGGTCGTCGAAACAAAAAAAATGATTGTTGCCGTATTGTTCGATGATGGAATATCCAATGTTGTTAAAGGCAAATACGATGTTTCTTGTTGGGATAATATCATAAGGTCGCTGATGTGGTACTAGGTATCGTAATAATTTCATTAAGGTGGTTTTGCCACAGCCTACCGGGCCGCTGAGTAGGAGGCCTTTGTTGATGTCGATGTTGAATTTTGCACAATTGTCTTTGTCTTTGATAAAATAAAGGCAGAGCTGATATATCATGGAATAATCTTCTTTATAGATTTTAAACTTTTTGCCGAAGAGCATTTTGCCTTTAGCCGATAGATAGTGTAGCATTTTAGGAAATTCATATTGTATGGTGTCTCCTTTCATTTTTCCTAAGGTAAACGCTACACCTCCTTCTTGAAGAATGTGAGGGGTTTCTGGGTTGTATTTTGGAAGGGTGGTCATATTTTTTAGGTTGTGGGTTAACGGTTATCGGTTATCAGTTGTCGGTTCCCTTCGGCTCCCTTCGCCGTCGCTCAGGGATCGTCCTTCAGGGACCGACGCTCGGGGATCTTAGATTTTGCTTTTAATTATATTTATAAGGGTTCTTTATAGTTTTTGGATTTGGTTGTTTTTAGGTTATTACTTCCGTGGGTTGAACGGTTGTCTTGATTTTGGGACACTAGGGGCGGACGTTTTAAATTGAGCTCTTCGGCTTTTAACATCCAGCTTTTTGCTGAGGCGTGCCAATCGTTCATTTTTATTTTACCGCCTATTCGCCAGCCTATTGATTTGTAATGTGCGAAAAACTTTTGCGCTTCAATTTTTGGCCAATTATTTTTAATAAAAAATGAAATAACTTCTTTTTCATTTTGCGGGAGATCTCGTTTAAATAGGTTTTTATTTAGTTTATTATTGTTTATATATGATACCAAGGCTTGTCCTTGATTTGGGACAGCAGAGTCTAAAGGTGGTTTAGAGGTTGTCCCAAAAATGGACAAGCTAATGCGACTTCCTTTAAAGATATTATGCGAGGGTTTATACCGGATATAATTCCAAGTATCGAGTTGTTTAAGGCAACGATGATAGGTTGATTTGGAGCCGATTTTAGAGCTTTTCATCACCTCGTCACGGATTATGATAAAGTCATCTGGGAATCGGTTGATGTTCCATTGATTAAACAAGGCCATATACAGGCTAATGTGGGTTGGGTTAAGTCTGGAGTCTTTTGCAATAATCATAAAAAATGCATTTAAATGCGTGATGTAATTGACATTGGCCATGGGGTTTTTAATAAGGTGCTTTAAAACAAATAATTTGATTTCTAGCGATTTGAGACTTTGTTTTCTTCCAAAACGCGTTCTATTTCTTCTTCTTCATAGAGGATAATTCCGCCGATTTTTGAATAGGGGAGGGTGCCATTGATTCGTAGGTTTTGTAATGTTCCTGGACTAATGGAGAGCAGTTCCATGACCTCGGAAGATTTAAGGTATGCTTTGGACTCTTTGGGTTTGGGTTGTGATAGAAGTTTTTTGATTTCGTCGAGTAGCTCTAGTTTGAAATCGTATAGATCATCGGTGGTAAGAATAGTTACTGGCATAATACTTTTATTTAAGAGTTAGAAAAATAATCCCCGCGGGGAGACGGGGATTTAAAAGTTGCCAAAGGTTATGGTTTTTAGATTGACAACTTTTTGTACGATTTGACCTTCGTGTGATAAAGGTCTGAAGATTGCAGGAATAAAATTCACAAGCTGTACCCAAGATGGGTGAGATTTTTTTTCAGTCTCTATGGCCATGCGGGTTTACCGCATTCTTGCTTCTGAAGCTATAGTCAATTGCTATTTATAGGGAGAAAAGTGATTCAATAGAATGTAGAGGAATTTAATTTTCTTTGATGTTGATTTGAATTGTGTTTATATGTGAGTGCCATTAATGGTAGGCATTTGGAGAGATTGGGTTAAGGTTTTTGTCAGGGATGTTGAGCGGATTATAAGGTTTGTAAAAAGAAGAATTGAGTAAACTCACAAGTTGTACCCAAGGTGGGTGTTTTATTTTGTTAGAAGGGGTTATATGTGGGTGATATTTAATGGCTACTCTTCAACTTTTCCGGAAGTAAATTTGAGACACTCAGGAGTCTTTGTTATAGGAGTTTAGATAAAGCTGGAGGTTTGGCGTATGTAGGTTATTTGTAAGCTTGGTTTATTCTTTTTACAAGGCTATTTTTTATTCGGTCTAAGAAATTTGTTTGGTTTGTTTTTCGGGACCGGATTTCGATATAGGTACGGTAATAATCTCCGAGGTTGATGTTTAGGAAGTGTTGGAATATTGTAGCTATTTCTTTGATATCTGAGTTTCCGTTATTGATAGCTCCAGATTCATATAGCGCATAAATTAATTCTATAAGATCTACTTTATTGCTAGTCCATTGTAGGTGGGGTAGTGATTTTGGCTCTGGATCTGGTGGAGGATTTTCTAATACTTTCAAATCATTTTTTAAGCGATTGATAAGTAATTTGTGTGCGAAAATCTTTGCAGCAATGAAATCGTGTGAAGTTGAAAAGTCCTTGTCTATGCAATATGATAAGCTATCGGGGTGAAACTTAACAGGACGATTAGTTCGTAAAAAGTACTGTTTATCTTTATCGGTTCTTTTTCTTTCTAAATACTGATAGAAAAATTTATGTTCGCGGCAATAGTTTTGATAATTAGCTATATGATCTTGAATATACTTTCTAACCTTTTTTAAAGTGTTTTTGGGTCTATTGGTTTCATATTCTGCTAGGTTGAGGTAATATATTAAATACCCCAAGGGCTTTGGTTTTATTGATTTAAAAAATAGGCATTCATCTGCAGTTGATAGAAAACCATCTGAGAGGATTTTCTTCCGTAGTTTTTGCAGAACTAACTGGCTCTTAATGACCCCTATTTCGATCTCTTCAAAAATAGTATTGGACTCGGAATTTATTTTGTGAATATTCCTTTCTAAGCGGGCTATAACTTTAGTACAGTATTCCATGATTATGAAAATTTAAATGATTCTAGAGGGGGCTTAAATAGGGGGATTGTAACTACTTATAAATTAAGAAAGTTTTGAAATTACTGGTAATGGAATTCCTTAAAAAAAGTAAGGTAAAACCTTACTTTATATTTCATTTTAACTAAAAAACAATTTTTATAGTATTGATTTTCAGGGGTTAATGTGAAATATGAAAATTATTTTTTGCCTTAAATATTGACTTTATTATGTTTGTTATACCCCAAAATCCTCTAAAGAAATAAATTATGGACTCTAAAAAAGTCGATGTTTTAATTATTGACAATTACCCATTACATGTCCAGGTTTATCGCAAGCTTTTGAAGGAGATAGAGCTGACTAATGAGGGGTGGTCTTTTAGGGTATCGGAAGCTAATAGTTGCGATTCTGCTATAGATTTATTGGATAGGATAGAAGCTACACGTGGGACTATTAATTTGGTGTTTTTAGAGATTAAAATTCCGCCCTCAAAGCGGAAGTCTTATTTGTCTGGTGAGGATATCGGGACTGAAATAAGAGAACGTTTTCAGGGCGTAAGGATACTAATAAACACAGTACTCGATAACAGTTACCGAATAAACACCATATTTGATAATATTAATCCGGAGGGTTTAATAATTCGATCGGATGTTAATTTTGAGGTTCTTTTATTCGCGATAAAGCAGGTGTTGATCGACAATCCGTATTATAGTGGACAAGTTTTACGATTTCTTAATAAGTCTAAAGATTACAGTATTTCTTTGGATATATGGGACCGAAAGATACTTTATGAGCTTTCGTTGGGCACTAAAATGAAAGACCTTCCAGTTGTTCTTCCGCTTTCTCTTGGTGCCATTGAAAAGCGAAAACGAAACATTAAATTGCTTTTCGGGATAGAGGGCGTCGATGATAGAAAGCTTCTTGATAAAGCCCGGAGTTTTGGTGTTATTTGATTTTCTTATTTTTCATTTTCTCCTGTTGGTATAGAATGTTTTTTAAATTTCCGATGTCGTCGCTAATTCTACTTTCCAGAACACGTGCATAGATTTGTGTTGTCGATAGTTTGGTGTGTCCTAATAATTTTGAAACGGTTTCGATTGGCACGCCGTTGCTGAGTGTAATAGTTGTTGCAAACGTATGACGTGCACAGTGGAAGGTTACATTCTTGTGGATTTTCAATTTACTTGCGATTTTCTTTAAATATTCATTGATTTTTTGGTTTGAATAGACTGGTAGCAGGCGGTTATCCGTTGTCATTTCATCTTTATATTTATCGACAATATATGCTGCGGGATCTAATAGGGGGATTTTTACTACCTGATCGGTTTTTTGCCTACGGGTGTATATCCATTTGTTTCCGTCTATACCTATTACAATATGGTTTTTGACTAATTTTTTTACGTCTATATATGAGAGGCCGGTGTAGCAGGCAAATATGAAAATATCTTTTGTTTTGTTCAGGCTGTTATTTTTAAAGTTTGCCTGATAGACTTTATCGACTTCACTCTGGCTTAAGTATTCGCGTTCAATTTTTATAAACTTAAGGGAGAATTTTACAAATGGGTCGCGGGTGATCCATTCGAGCTTTTGGGCCAGATTGAGCAGTTTTTTTAACCGCTCTAGGTGTTTCATCAAGCCGTTATTGGTAAGGGGTCTTGATTGTAGCTGCGCTACATTGTTCCGTAGGAAGTTTTCGAAGTCGATTATGAAGGCATAGTTTAGGTTTTCTAGATATATATCGTCGATTTTTCTTTCTATTTGGAGGAATTTTTTCAGGTATTTTTCTGTGGTATAATAGTTCTTTAGGGTTCCTGGTTTGAGTACGGATTTCATGTTGAGGTTGTGGTATGCACTGAGCTGGAGCAGGGTTTTGTGGATTTGATCTTCACCTCGGAATCTAGCCATTACCGTATGCGGGGTGATGAGTTTTTTTTCTTTTAGAAGCTGGCCATAAGCTTCGTGAACCCCCAGAAAGACCTGATCAAGGAAAGCGTTGATTTGCTGTGCTTCAATGCTGGATCCTTTGAGTCTGGTCTTGGTGGGATCCCATAGTGCAGTAGTAAAGTTTCGTTTTAGGCTAAACCTTGTTCGTTTGTCGTTGGCATTAATTCTAATGTACAAAAGTGTTTTGCCTTTGGATTCTTTTTCGAATCGTGGTTGAAAAAGGACGGAAAATGTGCCTGAATTTCTCATGATATTTACGCTTTCGGGTTAAAAAATGTTGAAAACGAGTGTCAAATCAGTGGTTGTTCAAGGAGCTGTTTTTTTTAAAAATGGAACCAAAATGGAACCAAAATGGAACCAAAACAGGTTCATTTTATATGGTTTGGAACCATAATGGAACCAAATATAATGTTTTTTTGCTATGGGCATAAAAACGAAAAACCCTGTAAACAATACGGTTTACAAGGTTTTGTTGTCAAATGGTATTTGACTTAGTCGGGATGACAGGATTTGAACCTGCGACCCCACGCCCCCCAGGCGTGTACGCTACCAGACTGCGCTACATCCCGATTTTTATTCCTCAAAACTTGATGATCCAAAAAAAGCCCAAAATTTTGAAGGGCAAAAATAGTCAAATATTAAAGTATAGCAAGTAGCTTCCTAAATAATTAAATAAAAACCAAGTTGGGAAGCAGCAATTAATTGTAAGTATTAATATTTCTTTAAGCAAAAAGCGACCTGCCAATGTTTAATTTTGGATAAAACCAACAATATGAGCAAAACGAACTTCGAGGATCAATACGACCTTATCTGTGTAGGTGGGGGTATTATGAGCGCCACCTTGGCCCTAATGCTAAAACTGATAGATAAAAATCAGAAAATACTTATTTTAGAACGCCTGGATAAAGTGGCCTTAGAAAGTTCGGCAGCATGGAACAATGCCGGCACGGGGCATTCCGCTTTTTGTGAAATGAATTATACTCCCAAAATGGCTGATGGCTCCATAGATATTTCCAAGGCGATTAAGGTATGTACACAATTTGAAAAATCGAAGCAGTTTTGGTCTTTCTTGGTCAAACACGGTTATATCGAAACCCCAAAAGATTTTATTCATCCTGTGCCGCACCACAGTTGGGTTGAAGGTAAAGACAATGTAAACTTTCTGAAAAAACGGGTTGCTGAATTGACCAAGCACCCCATGTTTGAAGGGATGCAGTTTTCTGAAGACTTCAAAGAAATGGAAAAATGGTTTCCTTTATTGATGACAGATAGAAAAGACACTGAGAGTTTAGCTGCCACAAGGATGGAACTGGGAACCGAGGTAAACTACGGTGTGCTTACCCGAACCTACTTTGAAATATTAGAAAAAAACTTTGATACGCCCGTGCATGCCATGCACGAGGTTAAAGATGTAGATCCTACGGAAGATGAAGATTGGCTGGTAGAAATTAAAAACCTAGAAACCGATGATAAGTTCTATGTTGATGCGGAGCATGTTTTTATTGGAGCTGGTGGCGGTGCCTTGCCATTGCTTCAAAAAGTGGAAATCGAGGAAAAAGAAGGCTACGGCGGATTTCCGGTAAGCGGAGAGTGGCTCATTTGTAAAAACAGAGATATCATTGATAAGCATCATGCCAAGGTTTATGGTAAAGCTGAGGTTGGTGCTCCGCCAATGTCTATGCCGCATTTAGATACCCGTTATATTGATGGAAAACAAGAGCTCTTGTTTGGTCCTTTTGCTGGCTTTAGCACTAAGTTTCTAAAAGAAGGCTCGTATCTAGATCTTTTTAAAAGTATTAAACTGGATAACATTCCTTCAATGTGGGGCGTGTTCTGGCATAATATTCCGCTTACAAAGTATTTAATAGAAGAGGTAAGTATGGGGCATGAAGATAGAATGAAGGCCTTGCGGAAGTTTGTAAAAAATGCTAAAAGTGAAGACTGGGAACTAAAAGTAGCTGGGCAACGGGTTCAAATTATTAAAAAAGATGAAGAAGAGGGAGGCAGCTTAGAATTTGGAACCGAAGTTGTGAACAGTAAAGACGGCAGAATTACGGCACTTTTGGGAGCATCGCCCGGCGCTTCGGTGGCGGTAGATATTATGGTTGAGCTTTTGCATTTTGCATTTCCCAAGAAGGCAAAATCTGATGAATGGCAAGAGAAGCTTACTGAAATGATACCTTTTTGGAACACCGAAATTTCCCAAAATCTTGAAGCTTTTAAAAATACTAGGGAGGATTGTTCCGAAACCCTTCAAATAAATCTACCAAAGCACACTAATTAAGTAAATAGCATCTATATTGAGTAAATTCTTCCCAGCTTTTAAGGTTACATTCGCATTAAAGTTGTTATTTTTGCACATTGGAAAATTATTGAATAGAATATCATGAGCGAAACTATTGAAAGAATAAAATGCCTTATTATTGGGTCGGGACCTGCGGGATACACCGCTGCTATTTACGCTGCACGTGCAGATCTTAAACCTGTTCTTTATACAGGAATGGAGCCTGGAGGACAGCTAACAACTACAACCGATGTTGATAACTTCCCTGGCTATCCAGAAGGCATAGATGGGCCTACCATGATGGTGCAACTACAACAACAGGCCGAACGTTTTGGTACACAGGTACGAATCGGGATGGTTACAAATGTTGAGTTTAGCGATAAAGTTGGCGGAATTCATAAAGTAACCGTTGATAATACCACTCAATTAGAGGCGGAAACAGTTATTATTTCAACAGGAGCCACGGCAAAGTATTTAGGACTTCCAAGTGAGCAGAAGCTGCGTGGCGGTGGCGTATCAGCCTGTGCGGTTTGCGATGGTTTTTTCTATAAAGGTCAAGACGTAGCCATAGTAGGGGCAGGAGATACCGCTGCTGAAGAAGCTACCTAT
The DNA here is from genome assembly GCF_031631895.2 of Aequorivita marina. Classification (NCBI taxonomy): domain Bacteria; kingdom Pseudomonadati; phylum Bacteroidota; class Flavobacteriia; order Flavobacteriales; family Flavobacteriaceae; genus Aequorivita; species Aequorivita marina. The sequence continues at coordinate 347,853 of NZ_JAVMBW020000002.1, read as the reverse complement.
TTGTCTAATATTTGTAACAAAGTAACCATGTTAGTCCGTAAGGATTATATGCGTGCGTCAAAAGCTATGCAGCACCGCGTAAACAATACCAAGAATTTAGAAGTGCTTTTTAATACTGAGGTTGATGAAGTACTAGGCGATACCGTTGTTGAAGGTTTAAGAATGGTAAACAATCAAACTGGAGATAAAAAAGATATAGAAATTACAGGTTTATTTATCGCGATTGGCCATAAACCAAATACCGAGATATTTAAAGGTCAGTTAGATATGGACGATACCGGTTACATTTTGACCAAGGGTAAAACTACTGGTACCAATATGCCTGGTGTTTTTGCAAGTGGTGATGTGCAGGATAAAGATTACCGCCAAGCGGTAACGGCTGCAGGAACAGGTTGTATGGCAGCCTTAGATGCAGAACGCTATCTTGCCACTATTGAGACTGAGGTTACAGCTTAAGAACAACAACATATTTATTTAAACAAAAATGCCGCTATTTATAGCGGCATTTTTGTTTATAACGGTAAGCTTAATCCTTATATTTTGGTAAAAGTAAGGAGTTCGGTGTCACCATTGGGGTCATCATCGGTGTCATCAGAAAGCTCAACCTTGGAGTTGCTAACCGAAACGATATCCCAATCATCACTGATTTCTGAAAATGGTTCGGTTCCGGAAAATTGCAATACTAATTCTTCTTCTGATGTGCTCGAAGTATTATCATAAGCCCAAGTTCCAGTCTCTGTAAATAAATCGGTTTCGCCTTCTACGGTTCCATCTTCTTTAAAGGTAAATACAAAACTTTCAAAAACAAGGGTCTTGTCTTCCTGCCCGTCAATAAATGTGGTTATTTCCCATGTACCTTGGGGCAGGGTTGTTTTAATGTTTTCAAATTCATTGGTGTTAACGGTTCCTGAGTCATCATCTGAACTGCAGGATGCGAAAACAACTATTGCGATTAATAAAATTAACTTTTTCATAATATTCCGTTTTTATTCAAAGGTGCTGGTTTGAGAAGGAAATCCTCTTAAAATTATTATAAATGCACAAAAACCTAACAGTGTTTTATGAACCTGTTAGGTCTTTTTTATAAGTTTCTGCTTTTTTAGATAGTACAACCTGCTAAATAAGGTGAATAACGGTGGTTTACATTTTCTCTACACTTCCGGAATAACTTTTATTTGAATTGACAGAAACCGGATTTCCATAGTATTTTATATGTCCGCCGCTACTTACATGCGTGTCCAGTTTGTTTTTTACATTTACGTTTACTTCAGCTCCGCTTGAGGCCTCCGCATAACAATTTACAACTAGAAGCTCTTCGGCATCAATTTCGCTTCCACTTGAAGCATCTGCCTTTAAAGAAGATGATTTTCCCGATACTTTTACCTCCGATCCACTACTAGATTTTACAATTAAGTCTTGTGAAAACACTTCAACTTCTAGATCGGCGCCGCTACTGCTTCGCAGCGATAGGTTTTGGCTCTTAATAACCGAATTACCGATAACGTCTGCTCCGCTACTGGCTTCAATGGTATTTAACTCCTTAAAAGTTACATATACTTTTTTCGCTTTTGCCCAGCCAATGTTGCTGGAGGTGGTTATATGAAGCTTATTATTTTTTATTTCGGTTGAAATGTACTGCTGAATGTTTTCATCGGCCTCTACAACAAGCTTGTTTTTATCACCTTGAACCAAATACACATCTAAACCAGCACTACCTTTTATCGCGGTAAAATTATCGGTGAGATTTCGTTCTTGTGTTATGACGTTCCCATTTCCTTTTTCGCCATTATTAAGGTTTATATTACAAGAACTTAAAACCAGCGTGGCTAATATAATGAGGGTAATGTTTATTGACTTCATGATTTTTTGGTGTTTAGGTTATAGCTTTAGTTTGTGTTAAGGACGTGATTTAGTTTTCAAAATCTTCCTGAACCTCCTGTTCCCAGGTTTTATTCGGAAGGGTTTTTGTTGAGTCTATCACTTCTTCAGAAATTAATAGCGCTGAAGAATCGGTAGCTTTGGTTGTTTTTTGTATTTCGAAACAGTCAAGACATTCAAACTTATCTTTTAAAACTTTAAAATAATGTGCGTCGTTGTCCCAATTGCTCATTTCGTTGAAATCTGAATTAAATCCGTAATAGGAAGCTGTATTTTCTTCAGAATAAAGAACCGTACCTTCTGGCAAGTAGATGGTGAGTTCTATTTCTTGATCACGAAACTTATTGGCTGTATTGGTGGTGAAATATCCATCTAAAACCAGACTGCCATCGGTTAGCATAAAACTATAGTCTATAGCTTTAGCCCGTTTTTTCGCGTCTAGATGATTGTTGCCCTGAGCTTCCTTATCAATCAAAATTTTCCCGATGGAATCTTTTGTAGATTTAATGTTTAACGAAATGTCATTGGAATAAATAACACGTTTGTCCATGTCGTTATACTTTAATTCAAGCCCGCTGTTTCGGCCCACGGTATAGCTGTATTGTTTATCGGCACGCATAGAAAGGCGTAACGTATCGCCAGGGTTTATTGCAAGCGTTTGTTCTTCTATAAAATTGCCATCGTAAGCTTGCTCGGTAGCTTGTTTAATGCCAAAAACTGCTAAGCCGATAAGAGAAAGCGCCCAAACAACAATCAGGAATATTTTTAAGGTAGCGCTCATTGGCTTCAGATTGCTGATTAATAGTTTTAAGCCTAGAATAAACAAAGCGAAAAACGGAATTCCGACTACAAAAAAGGTAAGTAGTGCCAATAGCCAAATTGGGGCATTGGTTGTATCAATCATCGCAATTTTTTCGGCTATTTCTGTATTTCCCCAGAAATCTACTGTGCCTACGGTAAAAAATCCAATTACTAACCCAATAAGTGTGGTTAGGGAAATAATAATAATTAACACCCCAATTAATTTGGCGAAAATTTTAAACAGGCTAACAATTAATTCTCCTAGGGAATCAAAAAAACTTGAAGCTCCAGTTTTCACTTTATTGCCGTATTTATCATAATCTACATTTTTCACGCGGTCGGCAACATTATCAAAACCCTCTTTAAACTTTTTTTCAATGTTTGAAATATTGACGGGTTCCCCTGTCATTTTTAGTTTTTCTGAAGTAGTTATGGCTGGTGGAACCAAAATCCAAAATAAAATATATACCAGAATAGGCGATCCGAAACCTGCCACTACCAATAACACCCATAAAAGGCGAATCCAGATAGCGTCTATTCCTAAAAAATGCCCGATACCTGAAGAAACTCCAGAAATATACTTATTGTCAATATCCCGAAACAGCTGCTTGCGTCTAGTAGTACCGCTAGCTTTATGGTTAGCTCCTGAGGTAGGAGGGACGTCTTCAAAAATCTCGTCATCAACCTCATAATCTTCGGGTTGCCCCATAACTTCAATTACTTGGTCTAAGATTTGTAAGGTAATAACTTGATTTGGTTCGCCTCTCTTTTCAGAAAAAAGTTCTGCAATTCGGGCTTCAATGTCCTGCATTATTTCTTCGCTTCCATCATCGTTTTTTAATGACTTCCGAATAGCGTCCAGATAGCGCGAAAGTTTTACATAGGCGTCTTCATCTATATGAAAAGAAATGCCTGCCAAATTTATATTTACTGTCTTATTCATTTTGTGTTTTTTTCGCTGGTTACTATGTTTACAGCCTGTTGCAATTCGTTCCAGGTGCTGTTCAATTCGGTTAAAAATAACTTGCCTTTTTCGGTTAGGCTATAATACTTACGTGGCGGTCCGCTGGTAGATTCTTCCCAACGGTATGAAAGTAGTCCCGCATTTTTAAGCCTTGTGAGCAAGGGATAGATTGTACCTTCAACCACGAGCATCTTTGCATTTTTTAGGGTTTCTAGAATGTCTGAGGTATAAGCCTCTCCGTCCTTAAGGATTGAGAGGATACAGAACTCCAAAACCCCTTTTCGCATCTGCGCCTTTGTGTTTTCGATTTTCATTTTATCTAATTGTTTGTTTTGATTCTCGTTTGTTGGTGAATAGTATATAAGGCTGCTGACTTTTGATTTCTTCACATTGCTGATGCTTCAATACGCTAACAGGTTCCTGTGTCTTTGGCGTGCTTGCACCCATAAACTGTAAAATGGCAGCTAACAGATAACTAACTAATGTGCTCATCTTGAATTGGGTTTTTAGTGTTGGTTTTTATAAATGGTATAGTAAACGGATATTGATACAATTGACCGCGGGAAGCATGGATTGATGCATTTATTACCGCGTACAGCTCAAAAACAAATAGCGCTAACATAATGACCAGTAACAGACCGAATAGGAGCATGTAACCAGAAAGATGCTGCATGTTGCTCATTGAGAAATTCCCTGCATTTTGATCTATTGCCTCTATAAGTGAAATAAAATCGGTTGCAAAAATAAGGAGGAACGGAAGGCAACTTAAGCCTATTAATATATTGTAAATCAAAATACTCAGCTGGAAATTAACAGCTTGCTTTCCGTGCTCGTCAACAAAGGGTTTTTCCTTGTTAAATGTCCAGATTAATAAGGGCGCAATATAATTTGCAAACGGAAAAATGTACTTTAAGAATGTTGACAAATGGATAAAAGCACTTGTGTTTTTTTCATTTTCTGATGTTGTAGTTGTCATAGTCCAATATTTTCTTATACAAATATATGTCTAAAAGATAGTAGTATGTTACGCATAGTACTATAATTAACATTTTTTTAACAAGTAGTGGGTGTGGAATTTATTCAATATCTTCGTGGTATAAATCAATTTTAAATGAAGCTCAGTCCAAGTAAAATCAATACCTTTATGTTGTTTAAATTGCCCGCGGCATATCTCACTGGCGTAAGGGTTAAATCTATCTCAGAAAATGCGTGTGTTACCACAGTTAAACATCGTTGGATAAATCAAAACCCTTTTAAATCTATGTTTTGGGCTGTTCAAGGGATGGCAGCCGAATTGAGCACTGGGGCAATGGTAATGGGAAAGATTAAGGAAAGCGGTGAAAAAATTTCGATGCTTGTTGCCAGCAATAAGGCTACATTCTCTAAAAAAGCCCGAGGCAGGATTTACTTTTCATGTTCCGATGGCGAATTAATAGATGCGGCAATACAGCAAACTTTAGCTACTGGCGAAGGAGAAACGGTTTGGATGAAATCTGAAGGAAAGGATGCCGATGGAAATGTAGTTTCGGTTTTTGAATTTCAATGGACTATTAAAGTAAAGTCATAACTCCATGTACATAGGGTGTTAGATTCATATTTATCCGATTAACATATCTTTAACAGGGTTAAAGTGATAGCAAAAGTGGTAAAGGTGAAATATATTGGCTATATTTATTTCAAATTAATCAAAACACTTGTGCCTATTGATAGAACATCTACCTAATCTAATTTCTTAAAATCTTAATTAGCTATGGCAAGAGCAATGTTTGATTACACAAAGGCGGTACTTGCAAAAGTAAGCTTTGATGTAAATTTGTTCTGTAAAGAATTGCAAAAAGCGTTGACCAGATTGCTTCCTTATGAAGTTGAGGAACTCAAAGTCTGGATTGATTCGCTTCTCAAACAGAACCCACAATTAAATCAGTGTCTAATCTATTTAAAAACATAAATAAAAATCCCTCTGAGAAATTAGAGGGATTTTTTTGTTTTTTAGATAGCCTATTTTATTAATGAAATGAGCCAAGGATCATTATCAGAACTCTCGGTAATTTCAAATCTCTGAATGAAATTATCATTCTTAAAAATATCAAAATAACGATATTCAGGATATAAAATACTATCCCTTGTTCTTAAAGTGTCAGTCTCTTGAGTTCCATTATAGCGCAGTAATAAAATTTGATTATATACACTTTCAGTTCCTGGCTCGGGATTATTACCTTCTATAATACTCCCTCCAATATAGTATGGTCCGAAATAGTTTTTACCCATTTGATCAGATATTAATCGATCAACTTTAAAGATATTCCATTCTCCATAATATTCAATCTCTCCGTCTACGTTGATATACCCAGAGCGTGCTTCTACTTCTCCTTCTGAATACGAACTTCCATCAGGTTTTGAAATGTCTAAGTAGAGATTATATTCTTTGGGTTGTTCAGTTATTCCAGTATCATTTTCTTTAGTACACCCCAAAAACAGGAACATACATAATGCTGTCATTAAAAATGTTTCTTTCATAGTTTTATTTGTTTAAAATTAATTTTTTAGTAAAGTTTCCTGTTTCTCCTTCAAGTTTTACATAGTACACACCTTTAGGAAAGGTATTCACATCTATTGTTAGCTTACCTTCGATTTCAATAGATTGTACATATATTGATTGCCCCATAGTATTAAAAATACTCAAGATAAAATGACCTTTGTTTGGTGCTACAATTGTCACCTCGTTTGTGGCGGGATTTGGGTATAGCAGCATATCTCCGAATTCAGTGATGGCCATTTTTTGTATCGGTTGTGCAATTGGTGTTCCTTTGTCTCCTATAGTAATACATTGTTGTGCAGGTGGTGGCGGATCTCCATGAATAATTGTTTTGTTTGCATATATAGGATTACTGCAAACACCTGTAACTTGCAAATGCAAAATAGATTGATTTGAAGGATTTTGAGTCATTTTTAATTGAACTTGCCTGTTGTTTGGACTACCTACAATATTCCCGTTGGTAGCGCTCCAAAAATAATTGGCTCCGGTAATAACTGGAGCTGAATAGGTATAAGTATAATTAGGGCAAGCTTGGTCATAACCATCAATCTCTATAGCATTAAGATCTAATATATTTGTCGTGGCTTTCTTGCTCCTACAGTTTGGGGTAACTTTAATCTGTCCTCCCCATCCATTATTGGCTTTTACGGTTATACTAGGAGTTCCTTGTCCATTAGTTGTAGAAATACCGCTAGGAACTATAGTCATGTTGTTGGGAACTTCCCAAATGTAACTAGTTACATCTGGCAAAGTATTTACGGAATAGGTAGCAGTTTGATTCTGACAGAGGGCATTCGGGCCAGAAATAATATTAAATGAAGGATGATTAATTCCAATTCCGCCAATATAACCATACATCTTACCAACTTGTAAAGGTGTAAAGTCTGTTCTACAGGTATTTGAAGAAGATATTAGTCCTTTTCTGAAAGATCGAGGGGGGGGGTAAATTCATAATATCAAAAATTAAATGATTATACTTTACTGGCTAAAGAAAGCAATTAAACATGTATAAAATATATTCAATTGTATTTTTTGCAAAAACCATCAACTCAAATATAAAATATTTTTTTAAAAACCCAAAATATTTTGTTAAAATTTCATTTTTTATGTAAAATCGTTGCACTTTATCCCTATAAACCTAGATTAATTCATAGTGCAATGTGTTCTTAATAAATTGTGAACTTTATCCTTACGAAGTGTTAAAATTAAATACAGGCTACTTTTTTGTTGGGCTGATAATCTTTACATCCTGAAAGGCAATCGCACCGCGTACTACGCCCGCAATACTGTCATAAAGAGCTTCAATAATCTGCATTTTTAATTCGCTTTTACTGTAAATCAGGCTTACCTCACGGGCGGGGGAAGGGTCTTTAAAATACTTTAGGTTCTTTTTAAGGCTTGTTCCAACATCTAAGGTGTGTAAATAGGGGAGTAGGGTCATTCCCAAGCCTTCATTAGAGAGCTTTACCAAAGTTTCAAAACTGCCACTTTCCAATTGAAATTTTTCATGCTCAGGATTTTTAGAGCTTTTGCAAAGGTTTATGATGCCATCGCGGAAACAATGGCCGTCTTCCAGCAGTAATATATCGTCAATATCTAAATCGGATACCTCCAACTTTTCTTTTGAAACAAGGCGGTGGCTCGTTGGAATATAGCCTACAAAAGGTTCAAAATACAGCGGTCTTTCTATGATTTTTTCTTGTTCTAACGGAGTAGCGGCAATTGCAGCATCAAGATAACCATCGTTAATTTTGGTGATGATTTCATCGGTGTTTAACTCTTCTATCTTTAACTGGACCTTTGCGTATTTATTTGAAAAATTCTTTAAGAACATAGGAAGCAAAGTAGGCATTATGGTTGGGATGATTCCCAGTTTAAACGTGCCGCCTATAAAACCTTTTTCTTGATCTACAACATCCTGCATGCGTTCAGATTCGTTGACAATGTTGCGGGCCTGTTCTACAATCTTTTCACCAACCCCTGTGAGTTCAATAGGTTTTTTACTTCGATCAAAAATTAGAATTTCAAGTTCGTCTTCCAGCTTTTGAATTTGCATACTGAGCGTAGGCTGGGTTACAAAAGATTTTTCAGCAGCTTTTGTAAAATTCTGGTGCTCGGCAACTGCCAAAACGTATTTAAGTTGCGTGATTGTCATAGTAAATATTGTTTATACAAATATAGTGTTTCTATCAATATATTTGATAGCATATTTGAACCAAGACTGAAGGGGATCCTGAATTTGGATCAATGGGAGCAAACAACCAGACTTAATGTAAATTATGATTTAAAAGAGGAAAGGGGTTACAGCAGGCCGCGTGCTTTAATTTCCAAATATTTGTTGATGGTGTTCACGGTAAGGTTTTCAGGGGCGGTTAGAATGGATTGAATACCGTACTTATGGAGTTCATTAACAATCAATTTCTTCTCATAAATGAATTTTTCGGCAATGGTTTTTTCAAAAACTTGATGGGTAGTGTTCGCTTTTTTGTCAATAAAAGATTTTAGCTCAGTGTTTTCAAAAAATATAACCACCAAGAGATGTGTTTTATTGATAGCTTGTAGATAAGGCAATTGACGATGCAGCGCATCCATAGTTTCAAAATTGGTGTATAACAACAGCAAACTTCTTTGTTTGATATTTCGTTTTACATCAACGTAGAGTCGGGAGAAATCACTTTCAGAAAAATCGGTTTCAACATTGTAGAGGGTTTCTAAAATTAGATGCATTTGGGCGCTTCTTCTTTTGGCAATTACACGATCTGCTACTTTTCTGGAAAAAGTAAACATCCCTGCCTTATCGTGTTTTTTTAATACAATATTTGATATTACTAAAGTGGAGTTAATGGCATAATCCAGCAGACTCAAACTGTTAAAGGGCATTTTCATAACCCTTCCCTTGTCAATCACAGAATAAACGGGCTGCGATTTCTCATCTTGAAATTGATTTACCATCAAACTATTTCGTTTGGCGGTCGCTTTCCAGTTTATATTCCTGATGTCATCACCCGGGGTATAATCCTTAATCTGCTCAAACTCCATGGTATGGCCAATCCTTCTAATTTTTTTAAGACCGAACAGCTTAAGTTTATTTGAAAAAGCAATAAAATCGTATTTTTTTAGCTGAAGAAAAGAAGGGTAGTTCGGCACCATTTGTTCTGCCGAAAATTGCTGCTTCCGAGAAACGAGGCCCAAGACCGAAGCGGAAAATATGTTTAACTTCCCGAAATGATATTCGCCCCGCTCAGTAGGACGAACTTGATAGGTGAATTTTTTCTCTTCGGAAGGACTTAAAACAGAATTAATCTTAAAATCGCGAATTTGCCATTGAACCGGTAATTCATCAATTATTTTTACAGCAACTTTAAATTGAAATCTGTTTATTACTTTTATTTCAACGGTATTCTCGTCGCCGTTTGAAAGTTTGTCTGGCAAAATACGCTTGGCCTGAATGCCCGTTCTATTGCGGTAAAGTATGAAAACATCAAAAATGAACCCAACTATAAGTACATAAAAGCCAAGTTTTATCACCCCGAAAAGCTCCTGAAAAAAGTAGGAAACCACAAACAGGGTGGCAAGGGAAAACAGCACGATAAAAAATCGTTTTGTTAGATATAAACTTTTTAGAAACTTTTTCACTATGATTTATTCAAAGATTTACGATCAAAATTAAGGTAGCTGAGTGGTCCCGGTTTTTATTCGAGATTGTACCCAAGCTAGCGCGGAATTTCAATGGTTTCAATAATTTGCTGTACCACTTTATCGGGGGTGATTCCTTCCATTTCACGTTCCGGAGTCAACATTATTCTATGTCTTAAAACCGAAGGTGCTATTTTTTTAATGTCGTCTGGGGTTACAAAATCACGGCCGCTCATTGCCGCTAAAGCTTTTGAAGCGTTCATAATAGCCAAGGATGCTCGTGGCGACGCTCCCAGATATAGATTTGCATTGGTTCTGGTATTATCAATAATTGCTGCGATGTACTTTAACAGATTATTTTCGATAATTATTTGTTTGATGGTGTGCTGGTATTCCGCGATTTCCTTTGCATTTAAAACAGGCTTAATATCTTTTAGTACGGGCTTATCTTCTCTATTGTGCTCGTTTTCCAAGATTTGGATCTCCTCTTCCAAAGAAGGGTAGGGCACATTTATTTTAAAGAGAAAACGGTCTAGCTGGGCCTCGGGTAGGGCATAGGTGCCTTCTTGCTCTACTGGGTTTTGTGTGGCAAAGACCAAAAACGGTGGTGGCATTTTATACTCGGTGCCGTCCATGGTTACCTGGCGCTCTTCCATAACTTCAAAAAGTGCCGCTTGGGTTTTTGCGGGAGCGCGGTTTATTTCATCAATAAGGATAATATTTGAAAACACTGGCCCTTGCTTAAACTCAAATTCGTTGCTTTTTACATTAAAAATAGAAGTCCCCAGAATATCACTTGGCATTAAATCTGGCGTAAACTGGATTCTGCTGAAATCAACGTCTAGCGTTTTTGCCAATAACTTTGCCGTTAATGTTTTTGCTACGCCCGGTACGCCTTCAATAAGCGAATGTCCATCGGTTAAAATTGAAATGATCAACATTTCCAGCATGTCGTGTTGCCCAACAATTACTTTACCAAGCTCTAATTTTATTTGTTCAACTGCTTCCTGTAGGTTTTTTAAGTCAATTCGGGCGTTAAACTCTAACGGGTTTTCATGTGTTTCTTCCATAATCTATAATCTAAATGCTTCTATATTTTTATTTAGCTCCAGTAAATCGGCTTCACTGTGAACGGATTTTTCTTTTAAGTTTCTAATAAAAAGCATCAATTCCTGTGTTTCTTCTACAGAATTACCACTTTTTAAAGCCAGTTTCTTTATGAAATCTTCAGTAATTTCATTCGTGTTTAAGTAATATTTAGAACGAAGGGTTTCTAAGAAATACGTAATCTTTTTTGCAATAATATTGCTGTAATCCTTATGCTGAAAATATAAATCGCCAATAGTTTGGGTGAATTCTACCGAGGTGTTTTTAAGTGGCTCTATAACGGTTACAATGCGTTGCTCGCGTTTTCCTTTAAAAAGAACAAAAATTAACAACCCGCCTATTAAAACATAATATGCCCAGGTTAATGGGGCTTGATTTAAAACAAACCGCATAGGCGAGGTTATCACTTTTCTGCCCGATTTTATATAATCGTCCCAATAAATTGTTTCTGCATCAATATATGAAAGTGCGTTGGCTGCGTATTGTTCATTGTTTTTAAGCAAGTAATAATTTGAAAATGCCTCGGGCATGGTGTGGAGTAAAAACTGGCCTTCTCCAAACTTCACTTTTATAAAATTGAGCTGATCTAACTGAGGTTTTTGGGTTTCAAAATAGCCAAGAGCAGTAGTTTGTAAAGTATCAATTTTAGTGTAAACCGATTTGTAAACTCCTTTTTTAAAGGTGGGATCTGCTGTTTGGATTAGATTTTTATTGAAAAACTTCGGTTGTATTTCTTCTTCTAAAATATTGTAATCGGTTGAAGTGAAAAGGTTTAATGTGTCTCGTAAAACATAGCTCACACTGCGGGAAGCGATAAAAACAGTGTTGCCGCTTTCTGCGTATTTTAGCACTTCGTCCACCTGTCTTTTATCTAGAAAAACTTCGTCATTTATAAAAAGGTATGCCGAATTAGCCACATAGCTGCTGTCGCTTAAAAACTCATACGGATCTTTTTTAACCTTTCGTATTTCCGAGTTTTTAAATAAGGAAGCTGCTTCTTCAAAAAGAATAAAGCTGCCGAAGGGTATTTTATCAAGGGAAGTATAACTGGCGCGCCAATCTATAGGTTTTGGGCGTACCAATTCAGTAATCACAATTGCCAATAAAGCAATTCCGAAAATCCACAATACTTTTTTTGAACGTTTATCGAGCATTGGTTACATCTTGGTTTAGGCGTTCAAAATCTTTTTCGGCATTCTTAAAACCTGCCTTGTCTAAGGCAAACTCTCCGTACCAGATATTATCATACAAATACGAGGTTTTTTTAAAATGTTCCTTTAAATCTGGGTTTTTAATTTCGGCGTGATAGTCGGTATTTGTTTTTTCAAAATGCCAGTCAATAATATTGTTTTGGGAGAGTAGTTTTAAGGATTTTAAGTACATATACCGAATGGCCAATCTGTAGTCTTCCGCTTTAAGTGCATTGCGTATATAGCTGTCTAAATCTACGTTTTCAATGTGTTCCTCTTTAATATTTAATGGCGCCACTACTTTACCTTGTCTGCCAAAAAAGGAGGAGGCATTGTTGCCAACGAGTAGTTTTACCAAAATGTAAATCGCGAAAATAATAAGCAGCCCATATATTAAGAATTTTACCATTTGGTAAATCTCGGGCGAGAGTTGGAAACCGAACATTTCCTCAATTTTATTAAAAAACCAGCTAATGGCACGCCCTATGAAGTTTTCAGCTTCGCCCTCTATATCGTCATAATCAAAATCCCTACCCGAATATTGTTGGGCAAAATCTTCATTAAACTGTTTTTGCACAATCTTACTGCTGTCCACGGCAACGCTCAGGCTGTCTGTTGGTAATGCAGTGGCAGCGAGGGTATTCAAAAGAAATAGTAATATTACAATCAATCTATTCACTAGCTCCAATATTATCTATTCGTTCTCGAGTGGCTTCGTTATAGGTTTCCTCATGTAGCGAAAAGTATAGAATGCCGTTTACAAATTGCGCCATGGACTGGTTGAGGGTATAAAGCACCAAAACCAAGGAAAGGGCGAGCGTCCATATTACATTTGCCAATGGCGAGTTTGCCAAATCAACACCAGTGTCTAAGGAATGAAAGGCGTACACGCCAATTAGAATTCCCGGAATCATTAGTACCACCATCATTAAAATACCTAGCAGCATACCAATGACAAGGTTTGAAAGGACGCTTTTCCAAAAATATTTTTTTAATAGGTTCCAACCTTCGCTATACGCTTCTGTTACTTCCTTATTATCGTTTATCATTGCCATAAATGAAAGCCCCATCCAGCTGGTATATGCCAAGATGAGGATGTAATAGGCAATGCTTCCCAGGATTGGAATAAAAGAGATGATGGCTCCAACGATCATGACCCCCAAATACATTAACATCATTAAGATGATAAAAAGAACGATCTTCCCGAGGTTTTGTTTTACCACTTCCCAGACTTCACGTTTTTCAACAATGGCACCTTTGTTTTTTTCATATTTAATCACATACACGGCTGCAAGGCTATAATTTAGTACAGCGGTAATGATAAAAAGAATAAAAAAGCCAAGGATTCCCGCACCAAAATATATTTGATATGTAGTGGTGTCATTGGTCATTCCTAAGGAAGGCGTTGCTACAAACGCGCCTACAAATCCAGTTACAAGCAGATAGCTCACGCCTAGAAAGGCGAGTATAAAAAGGCCGTTATAGCTAATAAAGATGTTTAAAAAAGTTTTAAAGTTCTTTTTTAGAAAATCGAAATAGGTTGTAATCATTTCGCCTACGTCTCGCTGCCTTTTAAGCGGTATATATTCTTTTTGCATCTATTTTATTAAGGATAATTGGATAAATAATGTAATAATAAATAATGAGGGCCAAGGAGCTAAAAATAATGCTCATAGCCAACCAAACGGGCATATTGCTATAACGCGTTATAAAGCCTTCGATAAACCCGGCAATTATAAAAAATGGGATGGTGCTGACAACAATTTTTAAACCGTCTTTTGCTCCTTTTAGGAATGAAACCTTCCGCGAATAAGTTTTTGGGAATAAAATACTGTTTCCCATTACCAGACCAGCGCAACCGGCAATTACAATCACCGAAATTTCAATGGTACCGTGTAACCAGATATTTTTTGAAGCTTCAAAAAGCAGATCTCGATTATAAAAAAACGTAAAAAATGCGCCCAGCATAACGCCGTTACTAAAAAGTATGTATGCCGTTCCTAAGGAAGTAATTACGCCAAAAGCATAGGCCAAAAATGCCACCCGAATGTTGTTGATGGTAATGCCTAAAAACGTGCCTATTTCGCTGCCACTTTTGTAAATAGCGGTAGGGTCGCCTTCTTCAATATTGTTTAAAGTTTCGTTTACGTAGCTATCCCCAAGGATTAAGCGTACAAACGAATCGTCATTTAAGGCTGAGACCACTCCAATTGCCGTTGCGGTTGCAAATATTAAAAACGCAAAAAATAAAGTACGGTGGTATTGTCTAAAAAACAATGGAAACTCATATTTCCAAAAGCTCACTACACGATTTTTCGTTTCTTTTTTGTTTTTATAAATTTTTTGATGGGCTTGTGAGGCCAATGAATTTAGATACTGAAGTGCTTTGCTTCCAGGGTAATAGGTTTGCGCATAAGCAAGGTCATTGGTAAGCTGAATGTAGTGGTCAGCAAGTTGATCTGGACTTATTTTTGAATTTAATGTAATTGCTTTTTCAAATGCAATCCATTTTGCCTTATTTTGCTTGACGAATGCTGCTTCGCGCATGTTTTAAAATTTCGATAAATATAATCACTTGCTTTAACATGGCAAACTTAGAAATTAATACCACACAAAACGTAAACCTAGACTATAAAATAGTTAGTGTTGGCGAACGCATTCTTGCTTTTTTAATTGATGTATTCCTGTTTTCTATCTATTTTTACCTAGTAGATTTGGCTACAAAAGGAATGGGCATGGCCTTTAGCGATCATTGGACCGTTTTTGGACTACAACAATTGTTGCTTTTGCCGGTTATGTTTTATTCTCTTTATATGCACATACTTTTTAACGGAAGGACCGTGGGCAAGATGGCGATGAAAACCCGAGTGGTTAAGGTAGACGGTACTCCAGCCAGATGGAGTGATTATATGGTGTTATGGATGCTAAGACTGGTAGATATTTGGATATTTTTAGGTTCTATAGGCCTGTTATCCATCATTTTTTCTGAAAGAAGGCAGCGCGTAGGCGATCATGCTGCCGGAACGGTTGTAATCAGTACCAAAAACAAAGTAAAGATAAGCCACACTATTTTAGAGGAAATCGCTGAAGATTATCAGCCTAAATTTATGAATGTGACTATCCTTACCGATAAAGATGCGAGACTTATTAAAGAAACATATCGAATTGCTATGAAATCGAATGATTTTAAAACCTTGAACCTACTCCGTAAAAAAGTAGAGTCGGTCCTGGGAACATCATCAGATTTGTATGACAAGCAATATTTAGACACCGTGATGCGGGATTATAACCATTTTACACAAAACATGTGAGTTTACTTTTAGTTTTAGATATTATAGGAACCCTGGCATTTGCCATTTCTGGCGTACTTACTGCGCTCAGTAAACGATTAGATCCGTTTGGAATATTGATAATTGCCTTTGTTACTGCCGTTGGTGGGGGTACGCTGCGCGATATACTTATTGACGCCAATATAGCTTGGATGCGAAACCTTACCTATGTGTACGTGATTTTTGGCTCCGTAGTATTTGCGGTAATTTTTAGAAAACGACTCAGCTATTTTAGGAGATCCCTATTTTTGTTTGATACCATTGGGATTGCTCTTTACACCATAGTTGGTGTTGAAAAAGGAATTGCCGCAGGCTTTGAACCCATTATCTGTATTGCCTTGGGCACCATGACAGCGTGTTTTGGAGGAGTTCTTCGCGATATTCTGTGTAACGATATCCCAATTATTTTTAGAAAAGAAATCTATGCTACCGCCTGTATTTTAGGGGCTTCGGTTTACTTTATACTATTACGAACTACATTAGCTACAGACCTTATTGTTATAATTTCTGGTGCTACCGTAATGACTGCTCGGCTTTTGGCAGTTTACTTTAAATTATCGCTCCCCAATATTTATAGGAAAGAAGAACTGAAGTGAGCTTTTTTGAGGCAATGGCTTAGATTCTTACACGTTAGGAAAAACTCTTTCTCTTAAGTGGTTTCTTACGCTGGATAGTATTGTAGTTAGATTAAAAGGCTGTGTGTTGTTTTTAGTGAAACTAGCTGATTAACTGGGTGTAAAGTGTGATATTTTGGGGTATATTTGGGTGTTCGGATACATTTGCGTACGAAAGAAAATTATGCTAAATTTGAAATATGGAGGTAAATATTCAAAAAGCTAAAATTGACTTAATTCAGTGGTTGACCACTGTAGAGGATAGTTCTATAATTCAAAAAATTATGGAATTAAGAAATTCTGAAAACAAAGACTGGTGGAATGAAATATCTGATGCTGAAAAAAAATCAATAGAATTAGGGATTTCTGATGCTGATAACGGTAATCTGAAACCACACGCTGAAGCAAAAAAAATATATGAAAAGTGGTTATAAAATTCTTTGGACTGAACACGCTCTGGATGAATTGTCTGCTACTTATGAATATTTAGAACTACATTTTACTAAACGAGAACTTAAAAAACTTTCTACTGAACTTGATAGAACATTATATTTAATTTCACAGAACCCATATTTATTTCCAATTTCTGATTTGAAAGGAGCGAGAAGAGTTGTCATTAAAAAATTCAACACGTTATATTATAGAGAAAAAGAGAGTTATATTGAAATTCTTTCATTTTTTTCTAACCGACAAAATCCAGATAAGAGAAAAATATAAAAACGTATTACACCACCGTGTCCTATAATTAACTGCTTGGTTCTTGTCTATTTACAAATCCCGAAGCCCAGGGGCTCACGCATTTTCCATTCGGATTTTATTTGAAAACCTTCTTGTGCACAGATATGACGGATTAAACACAGAAACACGTTATGGTGTCATTGAAAATTAAATCGGAAGTCTAAATGAAAAAAGTAGTAATTGTTGGAACCTCAAGAAACGATGGAGATACGCTAAGCTTTGTAAATGAGTTGATTGAGCTATCAAATTGGGACTCGATTAATTTGAATGATTATAATTTCAGCTATTATGATTACCAAAATAAAAACAGAAATGATGATTATCTGCCTTTAATGAACGAAATCATTAAAAAATATGACACGCTAATTTTCGCAACACCTGTTTATTGGTATTCAATGAGCGGAATTATGAAAGTGTTTTTTGACCGATTAACTGATTTATTGACTATAGAAAAAGAACTCGGGCGGAAATTAAGAGGAAAGGGAGTGGCTGTAATGAGCTGTTCAATTGGAGAAAATTTAGGTGAATATTTTTGGCTTCCATTTTCGGAAACCGCAAGATATTTAGGGATGGAATATCTTGGAGACGTCCATGTAATTGTTGGAGAAAATAATGACGGAAAAATAACAGGGTTTATTAACGACATCGAAAAATAAAAATGTGCTAATATTACGACTTGCCAGCACAATTATAAACGCAAAAATCTTAAATTTCCTGATTGTATATTGAAAGTTCCATTACCAAAACCTTATTCAACTACCTTCGCATTAATATAAATATTCTGTAAAGGCCAATCTCCATCGTCTGTAGCTACTTCCGATATCTTTTCTACCACGTCCATTCCCTTGGTTATTTTTCCGAAGATAGTGTACTTTCCATTTAAATGACCGGTTGATGATTTTGGCCCTAAAAAGATAAAAAATTCAAAAGGAGCAGTTCTGTGATCTGGGTTTTCACGATATTCCTTTGCGCCCGAGACCGTGCCGTATTCGTGGATTCTGCCAGGGATTATTTCAGCTGGCAATAAATAATCATTCCCTAGTTTTACGCGTTTCTTTGGGGTTGATCTTAGGTCACTGCTTCCGGCTTGGATAATAAAATTGGGCACAACGCGATGAAAAAAGGTATTATCAAAATACTGCTGTTTTACCAAGTAAATAAAATTGGCTCGATGTAGCGGCGTATCTTTATAAAGTTCCATTTCAATATCGCCAAAACGGCTTGTTATTAGAACTTTTGTTTCAGGATTATTTTTTCCGTACTCGGTTAAAAAAGAAACTACATTATCGTTTGTGATTTCAGGATATGTTATTGAATCTTTCGTTTCGGTGTCATTTTTTTGACGACTGACCGAAGTAGAACTATTTATTTCATCCTGATAGCCATCGGAATTGATTTCGATTTCGTTTCGGGAGTCCTTTTTCTTATCTTCACAACCTGCCAAGAGGAGCACAATTCCGAAGCTATAAATAAATAATTTTCGCATAAATGAAATTTCATGATTTTGAAAAACGGATTGTAAAAGTAACAAAAATGGAGCTTCCAGGGGAGGGCGCACAGTTTAAAATGGCGCCTTTAAAACGTTTGGACGAATTGAAACGCGAGGCCAAGGCTATACATTCAGCAAGAAGAGCAGGGGTGATGTTACTTTTTTATCCTTCGGAAGACGCAGAAACGCGTTTAATTTTAATTCTTCGTAAAACCTATAAAGGTGTTCATTCGGCACAAGTAGGCTTTCCCGGCGGAAAGGTGGAGCTTGAGGACAACAACTTGCAAGATGCAGCCTTGCGTGAAACGGAAGAGGAAGTTGGGGTTTCACGAGGGAATATATCCGTTTTAAAAGAACTAACCGAAATTTATATCCCACCAAGTAACTTTTTTGTACAACCATTTTTGGGTATAACGACCATAAAACCAAGGTTTATTCCACAGGAAGAAGAGGTGGAGGCCTTGATTGAAGTTCGGCTTCAGGATTTTATGGATGATTTAAATATAACCACCCAAACCTTAACCACATCATACGCCACTAACCTTGAGGTACCTGCCTTTAAACTCAACGGGCATATAGTTTGGGGAGCTACTGCTATGATGCTTAACGAGGTACGCGAATTACTTAAAATGGCACTGTAAAAGCATATTTTAGTATATTTGTCGCTGTTGAATAGAAAACTTAAACTTCAAATTTTGTAAATTGAAAGAATGGCTTTAAGCTTTCTGAGCTTATTGAAGTACTAAATACGCTCTACCACCAAACACTTTTATAGCGGTGGATAACCTTGATAATAAAATATGAGTCTTTTCAAAAAAAACCCTTTTGGGCATATATTATTTTTAAAACGCTGGTTAATACGCATTGCGGGGCTTTTAACCCATAGACGTTTTAAGGGTTTTAATGAACTACAAATACACGGCAGTGAGATTATAAAAACATTGCCCGATACCAATGTTCTTTTTGTGAGTAACCATCAAACTTATTTTGCAGATGTAGCGGCCATGCTCCATGTTTTTAATGCGAGTTTACACGGAAGGGAAGATAGCATTAAGAACGTAGGGTATTTATGGAATCCAAAACTCAATATTTATTATGTTGCGGCAAAGGAAACCATGAAGGCGAGCCTATTAGCAAAAATATTGGCCTATACGGGCTCTGTTAGTATTGAACGTACCTGGCGCGAAAAAGGTAAAAAAGTAAACAAGCAGGTTAAAATGAGCGACGTTAGTAATATAACCAAGGCCATAGAAGATGGTTGGGTTATTACTTTTCCGCAGGGAACCACAAAGCCCTGGAAGCCCATAAGACGCGGTACAGCACATATTATCAAAAAGAATAAACCTATTGTGGTCCCTATTGTTATTGATGGTTTTAGAAGATCGTTTGATAAAAAGGGAATTCGCATAAAAAAGCGTGGCATTCTTCAAACTATGGAGATAAAGCCACCTTTAGAAATTGACTACGAAAATGATTCTATGGAAAAAATTGTTGAGCAGTTAGAATATGCCATAGAGCAGCACCCATCTTTCTTAAAGGTTATTCCTTCAACGGTTCTAAAAAGTGAAGAAGAACTTAATAAAGAACGCCAGTGGCGATATTGAAAACCAATATTCAGTAGTCAGTGATTCAGTAGTCAGTAGTCAGTAATTCAGTGTTCAAAACTGTTTTATCTTGCTAGAGTTCTATCTTTTTAAGCTCTTTATAATTTTGGGTTAGTCTTTTAAGCAATATTCCGTAAAGAAGTCTATAGAACAATAATACGAGGCCTGCCATAACCAAACCGAAAAGCACTTGAATAAGAAAGAACATGTTCATAAATTTTTCTTGTGAAATATTTCCAATCCCGTAATCTTCGGCCATATATCTAAAAACTTCATCTTGGTTTAAATAGTAATAGATATTGAGAAACGTGAGCAGTACCAAGAAACTAAGTACGTTATAGATTACAAAATACCGAACTGTTTTTCTGGTGCGCAGAATACTTTTCATCAACTTTTTAATAGAATCTGTGGTCGATATTTTTTTGTAATTTCTATAAAAAAGGACGATAAAGAAACCGAAGATGAGATAATTCAAAATATTCGCCACCAATAAACTGTTGTGAAGCCCAATATCATCCGTAAACCTCGTGCTTGACTCCGGAACAAAAAATGCTAGGGTAGTCCAAAAAACAAGTTCGGCAATACTAATGTAGAATATCCACTTTACAATGGAGGAAGACTTTTTCAACACAATTTTATAAATATCGTCGTATGACAAACGCGGAAGCTCCTGCTCCTGGCTTTGCCATTGTTTTTTTAATAATTCTAATTGACCCATAGTAGGTTACGGATTTAAAATTGTTCGTAATTTTCCTTTTATCCTATTCATCTTCACGCGTGCATTTACTTCGGTAATTCCTAAGGTTGCAGAAATTTCTTTATAGTTTTTATCCTCTAGGTATAGAAAAACCAACGCCTTATCAATGTCGTTTAAATCTTTTACGGCACTGTACATCAGTTTCAGTTGCTGTTCCACGGTATCATCATAAGGCACCGATGAAATCTTAAAACTAACGCCTTCATAATCTTGCGTTTTTATGCTTCGTTTTGATTTTCTATACAGGGTAATTGCCGTATTTAATGCCACGCGATACATCCAAGTACTAAATTTAGAATCGCCTCTAAACTTAGGGTATGCACGCCAAAGCTGAATGGTAATTTCCTGAAAAAGATCGTTATGCGCCTCTTTGTCGTTGGTATATAACCTACAGATTTTATGTACAATGTTCTGGTTTTCCTCTAATTGGGTTACAAAACTATGTTCAAGGTCTTTCTTCAATGGTTTTTCTCTTGGCTATTCATTAGTACGCTATGGAAGTACTTTGTTACAAAATTGATAAATATTACGAGAACTCGCCGTACAATGCCTAAATTTAAGCTATAAAATAAAACAGATGAATGTACCCGAAACAAATATTCCAAGAATTGTTGTAATAGGCGGCGGCTTTGCTGGTATTTCCTTTATAAAACAATTGCGGAAAGCTAAGGTGCAAATCGTTCTTTTTGATCGGCATAATTACCATACGTTTCAGCCTTTGCTTTATCAGGTTTCTACGGCCGGATTGGAACCGGATTCTATTGCCTACCCACTTCGGAAAATTTTTAGAAGCAATATGGACTTTCATTTTCGCTTTGCTGAAGTGGAAACCATAGATACTGATTCCAATACCATTAAAACTTCAATAGGAAGTTTGCGTTATGATTATTTGGTCATTGCAACGGGCACGCGTACTAATTTCTTCGGAAACGATAACATCGCTGAAAATAGTATGCCTATGAAAACCGTTCCGCAGGCATTGAATATAAGAAGTTTGATACTTCAAAACATTGAAAAAGCCGATATTACAGTTGATGAAGCCGAAAGAGAACGCTTGCTAAACTTTGTAATTGCCGGCGCGGGGCCAACGGGAGTAGAGCTTGCGGGAGCCTTGGCAGAGTTTAGAAAAGGAATTTTGGAACACGATTATCCCGAGCTTGATGAGGAAGAAATGCACGTTCACCTTATTGAAGGGCAAGATCGGGTTTTACCGCCAATGAGCGAAAAAGTGTCTAAAAAAGCACAGAAATTTCTTGAAAAGCTAAACGTCCAGATTCATCTTGAAACCTTAATTAGCGATTACGACGGAAAAACAGTGACTACAAAAGATGGTAAAAAGTTTGAAACAGCAACATTTATATGGGCTGCTGGTGTTACAGGTGCGCCGATAAAAGGTCTAACTGGCGAAGCGCTGGTTGAAAAAGCAAACCGTTATCGCGTGGATGAATTTAACCGCATAAAAGGTTTCGACACTATTTTTGCTCTAGGCGATATAGCCTTAATGGAAACCGAGGAATACCCCAAAGGCCATCCGCAAGTAGCCCAACCTGCTATCCAACAAGGAAAAAACCTAGGAAAAAATATTAGAAAGCTACTAAAAGGTGAAAAAATGGAACCCTTTAAATATTTTGACAAAGGAACCATGGCAACCGTGGGGAGAAACAAAGCCGTGGTAGATATTGGTAATATGCACTTTGGCGGTGCATTTGCATGGTTTTTATGGATGTTTGTCCACCTTTGGTTTTTGGTAGGTTTTCGTAATAGGGTGATCACATTTTTTAATTGGACGTACAGCTATATAAAATATGACAAAGCTGCACGCCTTATAATCAGGCCTTTTAAAAAGCCCGTTCCCGAACCTTCCGAAAAGCATGAAAAGCAAATGAGTTCCTAATTATAAAATTAACGCGCTAACTTTACAGGAAGCGGGCCTCCATTAGATACCCAGCTTCCGCCAAGGCTATACAGGTTTACGTTTAATTGGTCCTTGGTCTCTATTGTACTTACATTTACCTTTAAAGCATCGTAGGTGTTAACTTCCTTTAGGTTTACGTTCAATTTGTCGCTCGTGTTAATGTCAACCAAGCGGACGTCCATTACCTGATTTTCGGGAACAATTAAATGTCCGTTGGGAATATTTAAGATCTTTTCTGTTTCATTTGCATAAGCTGCAGGCAAAATATTGAATTCCTTGACTAGATTGATGCTTAAACAAATGGCAATAATTGTTAAAACTGTTTTGGTATAAGTATCCGTTTTCATAATTGTTAGGTTTTTAGGTTAAAAGCTTTGAAGATACAAAATTTAGTAAGATGTTTATGGAATTTATAGGAATGAATAGTTCTTTTTTGGCCGCTAATTATCACCCGTGAGTTAACAATTTGAAAATGCTGTAAATTTTTAAATTGATTAATACGTTTTGGTCTATTGTGACTTTTCCGTTTAAAAACGCCTTATTTATCCGCTTTTGTTAATTTTATTTATGCCAGACAACTACTTGTTGAGCAGTTGCTTATGCCTATGCCTTAGGTGATTTATAAGATAGGTTAGGAGCACGGTGCTTTTTGTTTGGTTTATTTTTAGATATATTTGGCTAAATATTAACAATTAACACCCTATTATGAAGAACAAATTACCTAAAAAAGGGACAGTGTTATTTACATTTATGATGTTTTTAGCAATGTCCTTTTCAATGAATGCACAATATTGTGTGCCGGAGGCTACGAACTCCGAACGCTTTATTGACAATTTTTCAACTACGCTTGGTTCGGATAACATCTCGAATCTTGAAAGTGGATTTTCCGCTGACGGATACGGAGATTTTTCCGATACCCAAGGCGTTACCCAAGCCCGTAACCAATCTGTTGATTTTTCAGTAGATATTGAAGGTGGAAGTGCCGGATTTAGAATTTGGGTGGACTGGAACCAAGACGAGGTTTTTGACACATCTGAAGAGGTTGCTTTTAATTCAAGTGGATATTCGGCTACGCACGACGGCAGTATTGAAGTGCCTGGTGATGCTTTAGAAGGCGATACCAGAATGCGAATTGTAAGCCATTGGTTAAGTTCAGCGGGTGATGTAGATCCATGTGTAACAGATTTCACCTATGGTGAATTTGAAGATTATAAATTTACTGTAGTCGCGGGTCAAGATTGTACGGGAACACCAGAAGCTGGAACTGCAATACTAGACCTTGCTTCTGGAAACCCTGGTTCTACTTATGTTGTTTCTGCTGAAGACTATACAGTTGCAGATGCATTATCTTTTCAATGGCAATCTAATACAAACGGTGCCGGATGGGAAGATCAAGGAGATGCTACTGCTGCGCATACCCCTTATACCGCTACAGCGCCAAGTGAGATTGGAGATGAAGCAGCATGGAGATTGGCATTAACTTGTACCGCTTCAGGTGAGACTGCTTTTTCTGAAGTAGCTACATTTACTACAGAAATTAGCTATTGCGAAATTACCGTGAATAGCACAGAGCCAATATCTAAAGTTGTTTTTGCAGGAATTGATAATGATTCCTCTCCATTAACAACTAGTGAAGGCTATGAAGACTTTACAGCTATAGTGGCAGAAGTTGAAGCAGGTGAAACCTATAGTTTTACTGCAGAAGGAAACACTAACGGCTCTTACATTAACTTCTTCACCGTTTGGATTGATTGGAACCAAAACGGAACGTTTGACACTGAGGAAATGTATGAAATTGGTTCAATTGAAGATTCTGATGGAACCGATGGCCAGCAAGCCGTAAATGATATTGAAGTGCCTGCTGATGCCCTAGAAGGTGAAACTCGAATGCGAATTGTGAAAAACTACAACACCTCTCGAACCAACCCTTGTGGTTTAGTTAGTTATGGTCAGGTGGAAGATTACACAGTAAACCTTGGCGGTTCTGGAGGCGGTACTTTCCCAGCACCATATTGTGAAATTGCAGATGCTGATGAAGTTATGGTAGAAGAAATTACAGCTGTTGATTTCGCAGGTACAAGCATTACAAATAATGATAATACTTCACCCTTAATTGATAAAACGGATGTTGTTGTTGCAATTACTGCAGGTGATACTTATACCATTTCTGTTGAAGGAAATACCTATGGCGACTTTGATAGTAACATTGTTGCTTTTATAGACTGGAACCAAAATGAAACCTTAGACGATGCGGGCGAAGTTTACGAAATAGGAACCTTATCTAACTCTTCTGGAGACGATGGTGTTTCTGTAAGCATGGATATTGATGTGCCAGCAGATGCAGTTCTTGGAGAAACCCGCGTTAGAGTTACAAAAACATACTTTGATGCAGACTCACCTGCCGAGATTAACCCTTGCGGTATTGAATTTAGTCCAGGTGGCTACGGTATTTTCCCAGGATTTGGTCAATCACTTGACTTTACTGTTGCAGTTGAAGAAGGTAACAGCATAGACTGTGACCAAGGAGACGATAGTAATGAGTTTGAAAATGGATTAAATATTACAGCGGGCGGTACGTATAGAAATGCCGATGACTTTATGGTAACTGCAGATAATACATTGAATGTTAAGTCTATTGAGCTTAATGTTATCGCTTCAGATCGTCCAGACAACTATAACATAAATTTCTATAACGATGATAATGGAGTACCAGGATCTACAGTTGTACACTCTGTAACTGCTGTTGAGCCTTACGCCCAAGTGGCAGTAGGAACCGCTTTTGGATTTAATGTTTATGCTGTTTTTATAGAAGTTGATTTAGATTTTGACGGTGGAGCCTCTGGAACTACCTATTGGATGCAACCTGAAGCTACCATTGTAGATGGTGCCTTCTGGGAGGTTAGTACAGTAGGAACCTTAGGAGAACCTATGCATAGTTCAGAAGATCAGGGAGCATGGACTCCAGATGAAGATGGATCGCAAGGAGTGTTCAAATTACACTGTGATGTTGCAACACCACCAGACCAAGAATGCTTCTTTGATATTACATCATCGGTAGAGCCAATTACTAGATTGATAATGGCAAATGTAGATAATGCTTCTCCTGTTAGCAGTTCAGAAGCTTTAGAAGACTTCACAAGTGTAGTAATTAATGCAGAAGCCGGCGAAAGTTATGATGTAGCCTTAGAGGGTGATACTGCAGGTTCTTTTACCAATTACTTTACAATTTTCGTCAATACAGATCTAGATAATGAATGGACTACATACGAAACATTCGAAATTGGTTCAATTACAGGGTCAACAGGTGATGACGGACAGCAAGCTACGGCTAATATTACTTTGCCAACTAGTTTAACCGAAGGCGAATACCTACTTAGAGTTGTAAAGAACTTTAATGCATCGCCATTAGATCCATGTGCTGCTTATAGCTTTGGACAAGGAGAGGATTATACCTTAAACATTGGCCCAGTAGATGACTGTACAGGTACACCAGATGCAGGTGCGGCAACTGTAAGCCCTGAAGAAGGAAACCCTAATAGTGATTATACCGTAAGTGCCGCTGGTTATGGTAGTGCAAATGGAATTACTTACCAATGGCAATCTAATACTGATGGTGCAGGATGGGAAAATGAAGGAGACCTACTAGACCAATACGCTAACTTTGACGCTACTGCTCCAGCTGATGCAGGTGCTGAAGTAGAATGGAGATTGGAAGTTACATGTACGTTCTCTCAAGAAGCAGCCTTTTCTGAAACAGCTACTTTTACAACCACTTCATCAAGTATCTATTGTATTCCAGTTTTGGATTGTACCGATGGTGACGTAATCAATAACGTATTATTCCAAGAAATAGACAACGCTACAGCTTGTAGCCCGGATGGCTATGGAGATTATACTGCTATGGTTGCTACCGTACAATCTAATGGAACCTACCCAATTTCAGTTACCGTTGGAGGTGGCTGGGCAAATGAGTCGGTTTCTGTTTGGATTGATTTTGACGATAACGGAACCTTTGACGAAGATGAATTCTTCTTTATAGGCACTGGATCGGCAGAAACTTTAACAGGCGATATTGCAATTCCTAATGATGTAGCAGATGGTAACTATAGAATGAGAGTTCGTGTTGCCGCAGTAGATGAAACTACAGCAACTTGGGATATGGCTTGTGATGAAGATCAAGTTTATGGTGAAACTGAAGACTATACGGTAACCGTTGACGGGGTAGCTGGTGTGGATGATAACGCTACAAATAGCTTTACATTCTATCCAAACCCAGTGGAAAATACACTGACTATCTCAGCAAACGAAACCATTCAGTCTGTTTCGGCATACAACGTTTTAGGTCAGGAAGTATTGAACAACACTAATTTTGCCGATGGTAAAATGGATGTTTCTTCACTGCCAACCGGTACGTTTATGTTCCGTCTTACTTTTGAAAGTGGACAAGCTGAAAACTTTAAAGTTGTAAAGAAGTAAGTTATTCTTTAGTAGCAAAGAAGATTGATGAAAGAGCTGCTCCTTAATTGGGGCAGCTTTTTTTATAGACTCATCCTAAAAATATAATTCATTAGCATTTATTGCTTAAGCAACATAAATAGATGGAATATAAATAAGAAATCACAGTGTTATCTTGGGGTAACCGCCCTATTGGTAGTAACAGACAACACTTGGAGTTATAACTTGGCGATAAAATGATGTTTAGCTCACTTGGCACAAACCTAAAATCTTCTTATTTTGGGAGATTATTCCAAACATTTGTACTATTCTTAAAAGATTCTCAACTAGGAAGACTATATTAATTTAAATAGATGTATTTTTTGCATCACTAAAAGAACTGAGGCTTTATGAAAATTGAAAAAGATAAACACTGGATCATGTTTTATGGCATAGCCGCAGTGTTGTTAATTGTTGTTCATTACTTGCTAGATTTAAAAGTACTTGAGCCTTGGAATGAGTACCTGCCTTTTTTGAAAACCTTAAGTCTGAGCTTATTCTTAATTGCGCTAATCTTTTTAGTTAGCAAAATCTTTGAAAGAGTGGTAAATACCCAGACCCGTCTTGAGGGAGATCGGTATAACCTTTTGCGCATTATCAGGTTTCTAGCTATTGTATTTAGCCTTGTGGTTGTAGTTTCTTTTTTATTTAAGAGTCTTTATGGAGCCGCATTAAGTGTAGGTCTATTCTCTTTAATAGTAGGTTTTGCACTGCAAGCGCCTATCACATCGTTTATAGCATGGGTATATCTTATATTTAGACGTTCCTATTTGGTTGGAGATCGTATTCAGATTAAAGGCTTTCGTGGCGATGTTGTAGAAATAAGCTACTTAGATACTTCAATTTTGGAGTGCAGTGGAGATTATTTGGTTAACGATAGAAAAAGTGGAAGAGTAATCCGTTTTCCGAATAGTTTAATCTTAAGAGAAGAGGTCATTAATTACTCGGGACCCGAAGTACCGTTTATATGGAATGAAACTGCTATTCAGGTTGCCTATACCAGCGATTTGCAATTTGTTGAAGATTGCTTGTTAAATGCTTCCCGGAAAGATTTTAAAGCTCGCTATCCACAGCTTGATATAAAGGCCCATGAAGATTGGGAGCCTACGGTGTACTTCAGAATAAACTCTTATGCCTGGATGGAGGCTGTAATTTCTTATCCAGTGGAACCCGAAGATACTACCGGCCGTAGAAACCGTATTTTACGATCAGCCCTTCCTGTGCTGAACGATGCGCCAGATAAAGTGAAATTCCCCGAAGGCACGCTTCGTTAATAAACTACATATTAATGAAAAATGTATTGTTTAAATAGTTTTCTGATGCTTTGAAGACCAGAAATTGGTTAGATCTATATGTTGTATATGGCGGGAGTAGATATACACCTAATATCCGTTGTGCATTTTGGTGTGAATTGGAATCAGATAATCAAAACCTTCGATTTTTAGCAATGAAAAAAACGAATATTCATGATTGAAAAAAATCGGTTCTTGAGTTTAATCCATTGAAATTTACACAGAACCAAAGTTAGATTGTTTTTAAATAAACTTTTAATTTTCATTATTCGCGTTTTCCTAATTGTTTAAAGAATTAATTTGTAATTTGCACTTTACTGCACTAACATTTAAAATGCTGATTTATAGTTAATTAAATATTAAAAGCTATTTATTTCTTATAAGGAAAACTCAGAATTCAACTTACTTTCTATTATGCGTACTCAATTTTATATTATATCGACAATTTCTTTGTTGATAACCTTCGGATTGGCCTATTTTCTAAACTCCAGCTGGTATGTGGTTTTCGGAATTGTATTAATCGCGACTATTGTGGGGTATTATGATATCTCCCAAACGCGACACACTGTTATGCGAAACTATCCAGTGTTTGGAAGACTGCGCTATGTGTTAGAAGAACTTCGCCCTAAAATGTATCAATACTTTATAGAATCTGATATTGATGGTCGCCCTTATAATAGAGTAGATCGCTCTACGGTTTACCAACGAGCAAAACGAGTGCGCGACACCATTCCCTTCGGAACGCAGCACGATGTGTATGGGGTGGGCTATGAGTGGATTTGCCACTCCATTGCTCCCAAAGAATTTAATACTTTAGATCATGACCCAAGGGTTATGATTGGAAACAAGGATTGTAAGCAACCTTATTCTGCCAGTATCATGAATATCTCGGCAATGAGCTTTGGTGCACTTAGTGCAGCTGCCGTTGAAGCATTAAACGCTGGTGCAAAAATTGGAAACTTTGCCCATAATACTGGGGAAGGTGGTTTGAGTGATTATCACTTAAAGCACGGAGGCGACTTAATTTGGCAAATAGGAACTGCATATTTTGGTTGTAGAACGGAAGAAGGGAACTTTAACCCTGAACTTTTTGCCGAAAAAGCAACCCATCCGCATGTAAAAATGATCGAGCTTAAGATCTCGCAAGGTGCAAAACCTGGTCATGGAGGTATTCTTCCAGCAGAGAAAAACTCTGAGGAAATTGGAAGAATTCGTCATATTAAACCACATACCAAAGTAAGTTCCCCACCGTATCATTCTGCTTTTAATAGCCCAATAGAAATGGTACAGTTCATCAAGAAATTGAGAGATTTATCTGGAGGAAAACCCATTGGTTTTAAACTCTGTATTGGATACAAAAGTGAATTTATATCCATTTGCCAAGCTATGGTAGAACTAGACATTTATCCAGATTACATTGCGGTAGATGGAGGTGAAGGTGGTACTGGTGCAGCACCGCCAGAGTTTAGTAATTATGTGGGGGCACCCTTGATTGATGGGTTAGATTTTGTTCACAACATCTTAAACGGAATGGGTATTAGGCAACATATAAAAATTATAGCTTCGGGGAAAATCTCCTCTGCCTTTCACGTGGCTCGAGCTATTGCCTTGGGAGCAGATGCCTGTTATCAAGCCCGCGCCATGATGTTGGCCCTAGGCTGTATTCAAGCATTATTGTGTAACACCAATAAGTGCCCTACTGGCATTACCACGCAGGATCCAAAACTAACCAAAGGCTTGGTTCCAGAAGATAAAAAGACGCGAGTGGCACATTACCACGAATCAACCATTAAAAACTTTGTGGAACTTTTAGGAGCTAGTGGTTTAGATGAAGTGAAGAACTTAACCCGTTCACATATTTACCGTCGTATTTCATTTAACGATATGATTACTTACGAAGAACTTTTCCCATCCATTAAACCCGGATGTATGCTTAATGGTAATATCCCTGAAAAATACAAGCTAGACTTTAAATTTGCTGATAAAACGCGCTGGGGAATTCATCCCGATGTGGTTTTTTAAAAAGATTCTTTTAGACGATTTGATTAACAAACATCTCTAAAAACTTGCCGATTGGCATTTTTAGGGATGTTATTCTAAGGTCACAGCGTTGATCGCTATATTATAAATTAGTCGTGTCCGACTAAGATATAAGACCGCTGCGCTGAAAGATATAAGACGTAAGACTTGCTTTTTAATAGATTGAAAACTAGATAAAATTGATTAAACATACTTTTTAATTGATAAATTTTGATGCTAAGTATAATAGCATGCTGTCATTAAATAAAAAATATTCTAATTGCCTATTATCTGTGACTCAACAAATTTTCTCACTCTTTTAATCGAACACTAATGATTATAAATTAGTAGTGTCCGATTAAAATAATTAAAAAACCACTTGTTTCAACAATAGTAAGCTTTTAGAATATCATTAAAATATAACACCTTGCTATTTAGCTTCCAATAAAGGATAAACATTTTAAAAATATGTATAACGGAATTAACCTAATTATCAAGACTTTACAATTCTAGTCGTATGTCGTTAGTCATTTAGCGAAGCGGTCGTACATCTTTGTCGGACACTAATGATTATAAATAGTGAAAAAATTGTTTTTAACTCTTGAAAGACCCTGAGTGTTTCTAAATGTCTTGTTGTTTAAACATCTTATCCACTAGTTTTTAGGATGCCATGTATAATTTGAAAATTTTTCAGAAAAACTATCCATTCTACTTAGTCTTATTCTAAATAAGGCTTAAATTTGCACCAAAATTTAAAAATTCAATTCAATGAAAAAATTAGTTTTATTTAGTGCCCTTATTTTCGGAATGGTATTTTATTCTTGTTCCAGTGATGACGATTCTCCAGCCGAGGATAATGTTAATTTAGTTGGGGAGTGGCAACTTACCAATGTAGATTTTACACGTATGGAAGAAGGCGGGATACCTGCAAGCGATGCTTGTATTGTTGAGCTAGTTGCTGGCTACGATTTCCGTGCAGATGGAACATTTTACTTTATCTTGGGAGATACTGATGCCCCAATCAGTTTTGAAGGAGAATATTGGTCTTGGGATGGCGAATTGGAAGATTTCAGAATTATCCAAGACAACCCTGCAAGCCCACCATATAACTTTAGCTTAACACCTACAAACATCAATGTAACAGAAGTTGATGGGAAAACACAGATTACTTTTAATTCTGAAATGTCTAATGGGTCAGCGGCTAAATTTACGATTGTAAAAGAGGCTATCGATACAACCCAGTTGCCAGAATTAACTGATCCTGATGGAACTCCGTATCATTGCGGATTTTTTGATTAATCATATAGTTAATGTTTACTAAAAAGTCTATAACAGACTTTTAATTGTCTTTCTGGGCGTATTTATTGCTGCATCACAAGCTATTTAGATGCTATAGATACGCCCAGTATTACAAAATATCATAGAGCGCTATTGGCTCAACTCTCTTATGTTACGGAATTTTACACACTTTTTTCTTTTACTTCTCTCCACGTTTTGCATCGCACAAAATACTGCGATTATAAAAGGGAACGTTGTGAATTCCATCGACAACCAACTTGAAAATATTCAAGTTTATTTGGTTGAAACCAATACAAAAACCCTAACAGATAAGGCCGGAAATTTTATTTTTGAAAACTTAGCTGCGGGAACTTATTCCATTTATCCTACCTATGACGGGTTTCAATTTCCCGTTAAAACCGTAGAAGTTGGAGTAGGGGAGATTGCGGAAACAACGCTCTACGTTGGGACCATGAACTATACGCTAGAAGAAGTGAAACTTCGGACGCTGAGTTTGAGTGAAAAATTAAAAAACGCTGCCATCAAAGCAGATGTTATTTCGGTAGAAGCAAATACTAGGCGGGCCAATTCGGTAGAGGACTTGGTTGATAAAAGCCCCGGAGTTAAAATACGCAATGTAGGCGGCCTAGGCTCTGCAAGCAATATTATTGTGGGCGGATTTACCGGGAACGCGGTCAAGTTTTTATATGATGGTGTTCCAATTGACTACCTAGGCTCCAATTTTGGACTTACCAAAGTGCCTACCAACGCCATTAGTCGTGTTGAGGTATATAAAGGAGTGCTACCTACTAAAATTGGGGTAGATGCCCTGGGTAGCGCCATTAACATTGTGCCAAAACGGAGCTCTAAAAATTCAGGTACGGTTTCCTACGAAACGGGTTCTTTTAACACCCATATTGCAACTGCAAACGCCAATTTAAAGTTGAACGAGCATTTTTTCCTTGGTATAAATAGCTTTTATAACTATTCAGACAACAATTATAAAGTAGATAACCTGCCCTATAAAGATCAAAATTCGGGACAGGTTAATTATATTCGGGAGCGTTTATTTCACAATGGGTTTAACCAACATTCCTTAGAGTTTTCGCTTGAAGCTCGTGAGTTGTCTTGGGCAGAATCTATTGAGCTTAAAGTGAATTCATATGGCTTAAAAAGAGACATCCAGAACGATCCGTTTTCAAGAGCAAGACCTTTTGGTGAAGTGTACCGAAAAGAAAGTGGTGACTTTATCCCTTCGCTTAAATATAAAAACCACTTTTTAAATAACAAATTAAGCATCAATCAATTTGTTGTGTATAGCCAAATCAATTTTGAAATCTTTGACCAGGCCAACAATGTATATTATGATTGGAAAGGAATGGCTCATGCCACTAATTCAGGTTCCGAAATGGGTAACCTGCTTTTAAAGGATGGCTATCTTAACAACAACTTTAAACAATTTACTACGCGAACCAATCTAAATTACCTAATTAACAACTATTTTCAGATAGAAAACAACACGGTTTACAGTCATTACAATAGGTCGTCAAACACCAACGACTTGAATATAGACGGCACTGTCTATGATAAACTGATCACTAATTTTGCCCTAAACACACAGTTTTTTGAACGAAAACTGGAATCTAATACTCAATTTAAATACCTATACGGAAATTTTGCAGGCCAGTATAATGCTTCAGATAATCCGCTAGAAGAGAATATTGTTTCCAAAGAAGTAACAAATACGGGCTTGAGCTTTTCACAGGCTTTAAAGTACAACATCAATGCTAAAAGCTATGTTCGCGTTTCAATTGAAAATACGTTTCGATTGCCTGAACAGCAAGAATTGTTTGGCGATAATAACTTTATTGTAGCCAATTACGAACTGGTTCCGGAGGAGAGTAAAAATATAAACCTAGGTTATACCTATACGGGAACTAATTTTGGTTTTGAAATAAACACCTATTATCGCGATACTAAAAACCTAATTCGTTTAAAAGACCTTAATCAATATCAGGCTACCTACTTAAATTTAGACAATGTTAAAGGCTTTGGGGTAGAGTTGCAGGCCAATTATGAACCAGTAGCTAATTTACTTTTAGGTGGAAACCTAACTTGGAACGATTTCCGTTTGCGATCTTCTGAAGATAGCTTTTTAAACAATCAGCATTTTGAGGATGCCCGTATTGCCAATATGCCGTTTTACTTCGGTAATGTAAGTGCAACCTACAACTTTAAGGAGCTGTTGAAGCTTTCTACAGACTTATCCTTTTTCTGGGATTATTCCTATGTGCATCAGTATTACCTAGATTATATAGAGCAACAATTTGAACCCGATGGATTTTTAGGGCTCTTCGGAACATCTAAAATTAATACCAGCCGGATTATTCCGAGGCAGCACACCCATAATTTGGGATTTATCTATGTGCGCGATTTTTCAAAACAAAGCGTATCTTTTAGTGCGGAACTTAAAAATGCATTTGATGAAGATATTTATAACGAATTTAAAATGCAGAGTCCGGGCCGGCATTTTAGAATGAAAATAATGTATAGTTTTTAAGCGTATGAAGTTTTCAATACCATATAAATTCCTTTGCTGCCTAATGGCTTTAGGCTTGTCTGCATGCGAGGTTGACAACTTAGATGATCAGAATAAAACGCCAAAGACAGATTACTCGTCCTTTAGTTATGTGTTAGCTACTGAAGATGCTTCAACGGCAGATATAACCCGTTTCTTTAGTTTTAATTTAAACGGAATAGACCCTGGAAAAACCTATGATTTAATTGAGGCAAACCAAACCTTTGTCAACTCAGATCCTTCAACTTCTTCAGGACATCGTTCTTTTAAAAACTACATCTTTAGTATGGCGAAAGATAAACGAGGTTATTCATCTACGCCTGGTTTATTTCGGCTTACGTTAAACACAACAAATCAAATTTTTATTGATAGTGAAATATACATAGGTAAAGAAAACCTATTTCCGTCGCGAAAATTAGCCTTGGTAAATGATACCCTTGGTTTTTACTACAACGAAGATGGTGGCGGGCAGACCATACAGGCTTTTAACCCTTTGACTATGTCTACAAAAGCCAACTTAAACCTGCGCCCCTATATTGAAGCATTTCGTCCCGAAGCGGAATTTGAGGATGAATTCGGAAATAATTTGGTTAGAACCGGTTCTTTGGTAATGGACACAAAAGAGGATAAATTATACGTTAGTGTTGTTTTTTTAGAGAGTGCCAATTTTAACTTGATTGCAGAGGAGGAAGAAAATTTTTACTTAGCGGTAATTGATATCCCTAGTTTTAGTTTTGAGAAAATCATTCAATACGAAGGAGTTAAAACAGTTGGGTTTTTTGTTTCGGAAAACAATCCTACTACCAAAGATGAAGATGGAAACCTCTACTTTTGCTCTTGGGGCTGGAACCAGTTTAATGACCATAACCCATCTAAGGTTTTTAGGATTAAAGCTGGCGAAACAGATTTTGACCCCGATTGGGAAATTGATATTGAATCCTTGTTCGGAACGGGAAGAATCGCCCAGTCTATTATGGCCTATAACAATAAGCTGTATCTACATATTTCGGAAGACCCTTATCTTTTTGACACCAGTGAAGAGGTAGAAACC
Source organism: Aequorivita marina (assembly GCF_031631895.2). Taxonomy (NCBI): domain Bacteria; kingdom Pseudomonadati; phylum Bacteroidota; class Flavobacteriia; order Flavobacteriales; family Flavobacteriaceae; genus Aequorivita; species Aequorivita marina. The sequence goes on along the minus strand of NZ_JAVMBW020000002.1, from coordinate 312,583 downwards.
CGGAACGGCTTAAAATTAAACTACTACCAATTTGATACGGCTTCAACAGAAAACTATACCAAGCTCGATGTTCCCGCTTCCAATCCGGCTGCTAGAATGAATGTTTTCAATGTGGTGGACGATAAATTGTTTATGGTTGTACCCAATGCTATTGCGCCCAATTTTAACGGCGTTTACTCTATTGACCGCGCTGGGAATATTAAAAAAGAAATGCAAGTTGCGAATAAATATAGACCTACACGGTTTTATAGGTTGGGGGAGTAGGAGTGGATTACAATTCTGTAATTTATAATGCCTTAATCCATTAAAAAGTGTTTATATTGCGCCTCCTAATTTTAATAATTGGGCACGTGGTTCGAAATTCTCCCACGTTAAAAAACTAAGAAACGTTTTATGTCTTCCGAAAAAAAACAAGTCCTAGCCCTATGGTTGGCAGGGTTTCACATTCTTATTGTTGCGTCAAGCAATTATTTAGTACAGTTTCCTATAAGCGTATTTGGGTTTAAGGCTACTTGGGGTGCTTTTACCTTTCCGTTTATCTTTTTAGCTACAGACTTGACCGTTCGTCTTTTTGGCGCGCAATTGGGAAGACGCATTATTTTTTATGCCATGTTTCCCGCCTTATTGGTTTCTTATTTAATTACGGTTGGTTTTCGTCATGGCTCATGGCTGGGAATTGAATCCTTTTTTAGCTTTGATCTTTTTGTGGCGCGTATTGCTATCGCGAGTTTTTCAGCTTATGTTGTTGGACAGATTTTAGATGTTTTTGTTTTTAATAAACTTCGGCAACATAAACAATGGTGGCATGCTCCCGTGGCCTCGAGTATTTTCGGAAACCTAATGGATACCTTTGTGTTTTTTACAATTGCATTTTACAAAACCTCAGATGCCTACCTCGCCGAAAATCTAGTTGAAATTGCTACGGTAGATTATGTTTTTAAAGTTGTAATTAACGGCCTATTCTTTCTTCCGCTTTATAAAGTTATTTTAAGCCAGGTCCTGAAAAAGCTTCAACCTAGGCCTTAGTGCATTTTATGTTTTAAGTTAAGCTATAAAAAGCTTACTCAATTTGCTGTAGTACATAAAACACTGCCCCACCAAGAAAATAGGAAACTACATCCCAAACATCGCCTGTATATCTATACGACTGCTGGGGTAAATAATATTCAAAAGCAATAGAAAAAAAGACTACAAGGCTCAGTATGGTAAAAACGTCTAGGCGAATTGTTCTATCTTTTTTAAGCAACCAGACGCCGTGTAAACACAGTGTAGCAACAATGGGTATTGCTAAAAAATCGTTTAAATGATGAAACACCCAATTGGGCTTTGCAAGAGAAAAGTACTTTAAACCTTGAACACCTAAAAACACGAGTAAAAACAGAAATACGGCTGCGTGTAGTAGCTTTAAGGGCAATTTATGCATCATATAAACAAAAACGAAATTAGCCAGATGATAAATCCGCCAATAAGCATAACAGCCATCCAGACTGAGCGTAATACGTGATACGTGCCACGAACCAGCCAAAACCGATTCGTTTTCCAACGTTCAGAAAATGATTTCTTTTCCGCAACTTCTACTTCCGGTGTAGTTTCGGGATGGGGTTCTGTGGGGGTATGTTCAGGTTTTGATGTTGAATTTTCAGCGTTTAGACCGGCAGTATTTTTTTCAACATTTTCCTTGTTTTGCTGTGACATATTTAAACAAAATTCAACTGACAAAGATAGTACTTATTACTTGAGAATCGGAATCGTATTTTAAGTCAGTCTGATCGATTTTTGTTGAAACAATGCTAGGTTTCTCCTGAAGTAAAAGGGGCTTCCTACCAAAGTGTTTGTACGGCGCTATTCAACTTTTTTTAAACACCGTTGAATCATTTTTACGGCTTCGTCAATGGTTTCTTTTTTTGTTCTAAAAGCCAGGATGGCAATCCGGATAACAAAGCGTCCATCTATTATAGAGGAGCTTAAAAATACAGTTCCGTCGGCATGTATTGCTTTCATAAGCTGCTTGTTTTTCTCATCGGGATTAGTTTTGAAAGGATACCAAAAATAGCTAACGGATAAGTCTGGCTGTGGACCAAGACAAAAGTTGAGTTCAGATAGTTTGTTTCTAAAATATTGGGTTAGCAGTAGTTTTTCTTCTAAACAGGCGATAAAAGGGGTTATTCCGTGCATTTGCAAAGGCAACCAGACTCGAAGCCCTCTAAAGTGCTTGGTTAACTCTGGCGATAGATTTGCCGGACTTTTCAGCATTTCTTCACTTGCACCGTCCTGCATATAATTTGCCGTATAATAATTAGAGTGTAAAACGGCTTCGCTGTCTTTAATTAATACGGCACCAACACCATAGGGAATAAAAAGTCCTTTATGGGGATCTATAATTACTGAATCGGCTTTTTCAATTCCCTTAAAAAGATGCTTTTTTGAGGTCATAATAAAAAATCCACCGTAAGCAGCATCTACATGAAACCACAGTTTGTATTTTTTTGAAATCCTTGCTATTTCGTTTAGTGGGTCTATAGCTCCGGTATCTGTAGTTCCTGCGGTTGCTACAATCATAAATGGTTGCAGACCCATAGAAATGTCATTTGTTATAACTTCGGTTAAGGCATCTGTTTTTAGTTTGTGGTTATCGTCTAAGGCAACATACCGTATAACAACGTCTTCCAACCCGATAATTCGCAAAGTTTTTTGGGCTGCATGATGCACCTGTTCACTTACATAAACCACACTTTTTGGGATGCGCTCATTCTTGATTTTATGTTTGTCTCTTGCAGCGGTAAAAGCAATAAGTGTTGAGATGGAACCTCCAGAAGATAGACAGCCAACCGCAGTGTCTGGAAATGAAAACACGTTCTTTAACCAGTTTACCACTTCGTTTTCTATGGTGGCTGCTCCGGGTGATGCATAATGCACGCTAGCGTACGGATTGGTAATTGCAGCGATGTAATCTGCCAAGGCGGCGGTAAAAACTCCTCCGCCCGGAATATAACCCAAATGCTTTCCTGAAGCGGCATTAATACCGGTCTCGGCCACTTCTTTTTGATACACTTCCAAAAGCGCTGTAAGTGACCTTTCCCGATTCGTAATTTCTAAGGAATTGGCACTCTTCTCAATAAAGGCTTTTGTCTTTGGAAGTCCCGCTATAAACTGATTGGTATAATCTGTTACTTTTTCGATCATCTCTAGTCTTTCCGGCTTTTGTATATCGAGTTTCCCGCTTCTTTTATTCAGTTCTTGTAACTTCTCAATTATATTTTTTGTGTCCATACAGTGCTTTTAAACTACTTAGCTATGTTTTTAGGCCGTTTTCATGGTCATCTAACAAAGGTAATTTTTTAAAATTTTATTTACTATTGACCAACAAAAGAATCAAGAATACACCACGCTGGTGCCGGCGGTTCCGTCAGGGACTTTCTTTGTTAAAATAGACGAAGCCAATACAACAGCTTAACATGTGGATTTATAAGAAGAAAAATAAACGATACTTACCCAACAAACGAAACTTCAAACCTAGAGATTGAAGAATTGTTTTAGGGCTGAAAAAAACTAAAAACATTGCCGCCGTATTTACGAGCTTCGGCAAAATGATCTAGTTCTGAAAGATTTATTTGTTTAGAATGTTCTATCACTAATAAACCATCTTCGTTAAGTAGATTTTTTTCAAAGATTTTAGTCCTTAAGCTGGATAACTCGGAATAATCGAACGTGTATGGTGGATCGGCAAAAATAACATCAAACTTTTCTGAAACATTGTCTAGATAATTTATAACATCAGATTTTACCGTTTTAATAGGAAACGAGAATTCTTCTGCTATTTTATCTACGTACTGAACGCAGCCGCTATGAGCATCAACTGAGGTTACGTTTGGCACGCCACGGGAAGCTAATTCAAAACTAATATTTCCTGTGCCGGTGTATAGATCTAGCGCTGTAAGTTCATCAAAATAATACCGAACCCTAAGGATATTAAAAAGTGCTTCCTTGGCAAAATCTGTCGTGGGGCGTACCGGTAAGTTCTTGGGGGCGATAAGTCTTCTACCTTTATGTGAGCCTGAAATAATTCGCATTATACCGTAGTTTTTAATATGAAATGTTGATGGTCTTTATCTCCTGGGGTAAGCTTTGTTATAGTGCTTTTGTTTGTGGCAAATTCAATATTTCGAATAAAAGTATATGCCATTTTATAGTTTTCATCTGCTTTATCTATTGCTCCGCAAAGATATACAGGGAGCGTTTCAGGGTTTAACTGCAATTGCTCCATACAAAAGAGTGTGTAATAGATAAAATCTTCGGGCGTTTTGTAGGAATAGCTATTGCAGAGTTGAAGAGCTCCATCTTTTAGGACGATACAATCGAAAGTGTTTTTCTGAAAATGGAGAAACATTTTAGGTAAGGTATATTTTTCATCCTTAAAAATTGATTTCAACAGCAGGGTGGTGGCGTGATAGTAATTAAACGATCCGTATTTCTCAAAGAAGAAGTTGTTGATATTCATAAATGGAATATACACCACGACGATATCTTGATTTTCCAAAACGTCATGCGCCATATAATCGTTAGCCAGTATTTTTGCGTTGAATTTTAAATATTCGCTGGCTTTGGTTTCATCAAAAAGTGTCTTGGGGACTAGGCTGTAAATAGAGGTAGCGTAAATCAATGAAACCTCTTGAAACTCTGAGTTTAAAATAGCATTATCAAAAAATATCGATTCAATTTCTATGAGCAATTCTTCGGGAGTGGTGCTGTAATCTAATATTTTTTCATGGAAAAAAATCACCTCAGAACTTTGAGGATCCGTTACCAAAAAAGAAAGCCCGTTCAAAGAAACTTGAACGGACAGTCTATTATGTGTTGAGATTTTTATGTTATTTGTTTTTAGCAGAGTCATAAATTTTTGGCCAGTTACCAGTAGTATTTACCTCTTCTAAGGAACCTACTTTAATATCTGGGCCGTTAACGCCATCAACAGATTGAACTTGTAACTCTTGCGTTACAAGATCTTTATCGCGGTCTTGTAAAATCACCTCTTTTGAAACTTTTGCTTCAAAGACAGAGTAGGTGTCATCGTTTTTTACAATGGTACCAGAGTTAAGTTCAAATTTTGCATCAACCCCTTCAACAGGAACGTTCATCATTGTTTTATATCTGTCAGCACCTCCATAAAGCGAGTCTCTAACAGGCATAAACCCTAATGTGTCAATTAATGATTCTTCAATAAAGTAACCTTCATCGATACCGAATGCTTTGTTTCTTTCAACATCAGCATAACTAGTATCTCGTCTTTGCGTAATTGCAAATTGAGCGGTATCAATAAAGCGCACCAGACTATCCCAATCGCCCGTAAAAGCACCCGTTATCTCTTTATGGGCAAGCTCGGCAACTTGTATGTCTTTTAAATTCTTAATAACTTTGGCATACCGTGCCTCCTTAACTTTGTTAAATTCTACAGGCCCCATTATAGAGTTCCATAGTTTCCAGCCTAAAAACACGATGACAATCCAAAGGACAATCTGAATTACTAATTTCATTGTTGATATTGTTTAAATGTTGATTTTATAAAAGGTCTATCGCAAATCTACAATTTTTTTTTGTTCGTAAAAGTATATTGTGAAAAAATCATACCTATCTTTAAACCCTCATTATTAGTAGTGAAACATGAATGTATCAGAATTTTATAAATATTTAAAGCTCGGTTTTCCCCATAATACGACGCATAAGCAGGATATAGCCCTTCAATTGTTGGCAAAATTTGTGCTGGGAAATAGCAAAAATGAGACGTTTTTATTAAAAGGTTATGCCGGGACGGGAAAAACGACAATTGTAGGTGCATTGGTCAAAAACCTAAAAAAAGTCAATAAACGTTCAGTTTTGTTGGCGCCAACAGGAAGAGCTGCCAAGGTAATTAGTAATTACTCCAGTAAGCAGGCCTTTACTATTCATAAGAAAATCTATTTTCCGAAGAGCGAAAAGGGTTCTGTGTCTTTTACCCTGCAAAAAAACAAACATCGGGATACAATTTTTATTGTAGATGAAGCATCGATGATACCAGATATTAACCAAGATTCCAAACTTTTTGAGAATGGTTCTTTACTAGACGATTTGATGCAATACGTTTATAGCGGCAACAATTGTAAACTTCTTTTAATTGGAGATTCTGCACAATTGCCGCCAGTACATTTGGCAATTAGCCCAGCTTTAGACCCTCGGGTTTTAGAAATGCAATACAATCGTGAAGTGACCTTGTTAGAGTTAGATGAAGTGGTGCGCCAGCAACACGATAGCGGTATTTTAGAGAATGCAACAAAGATAAGGGAGCGGCTTGATGATGAGCTCTATGAAGCTTTTAGGTTCTCAGGAACCAGTTTCCCAGATATTATTCGCCCCATTGATGGGCAAGAGATAATGGATGCCATTGGCGATAATTATTCCAATTTGGGTAATGAAGACACCGTCATTATAGTTCGGTCTAACAAAAGGGCAAACTTGTACAATCAAAGTATTCGGCAACGTATTTTATTTCAAGATTCTGAACTTGCTGCCGGCGATTATTTGATGGTAGTTAAGAATAATTATTTTTGGATAGATAATAAAAGTGAAGCAGGCTTTGTTGCCAATGGTGATATTATAGAAGTTTTAGAAATATTCGCTTTTAAGAATTTGTATGGCTTCCGCTTTGCCGAAGTAAAAGTACGTATGGTAGATTATCCAAATATGAAACCATTGGAAACAGTGCTTCTTTTAGATACCTTAACATCTGAAACGCCTTCGCTTACGTATGAAGAGTCAAACACCTTATACCAAGAGGTTATGAAAGATTACGTTAATGAAAAGTCTAAGTATAAGAAGTTTTTAGCAGTAAAAAACAATAAATACTTTAATGCGTTGCAGGTTAAGTTCAGTTATGCAATAACCTGTCACAAATCGCAGGGTGGACAATGGAACACTGTTTTTGTAGAACAGCCTTATCTTCCCAATGGAATAGATAGAGAGTATCTGCGTTGGCTTTATACCGCCATTACTCGTGCCGAGGAAAAGTTATACCTTATTGGCTTTAAAGATGCATTTTTTGAAGAAGGATAGGTGCATTGCTTTTTGATAGCGTTAACCGGTAAGTTTATTTTTATAATTTAATAAAATATTTGAGTTCACAATAAATTAAAATGGAAGCTTTTAATATCATAGTCAGTATTTTTCTAGGAATTGGTCTTGCCGCGGCGGTCGGTTTTAGGGTGTTCTTACCACTTTTAGTATTGAGCTTGGCAGGTTTTTATGAGGTTATTCCGTTAAACGAAAGTTGGCAATGGGTAGGAAGCCTAACCGCCGTAATCACGATGGGAGTAGCCACTGCAATTGAAACTTTTGGGTATTATATACCTTGGTTAGATAATGTGCTAGACACAATTGCTTTGCCTTTGGCAACCTTGGCAGGGACCATAGTTATTGTGGCAACAGTGGCAGACCTTAGCCCGGTTGTAACTTGGGCCTTGGCTATTATAGCGGGAGGAGGAACGGCTGCAGCAATAAAAGGAAATACTGCCGCGGCCAGGCTCACATCTAGCACAACCACGGGCGGCCTAGCAAACCCAGTTTTGACTACGGTAGAAACGGGTTCATCTATGGTAATGGCAATTGCTTCTATCTTTGTGCCTGTTATTGCTTTTGTTCTTGTAGTCTTCTTATTCTTTATGATTTTTAAGTTTTATAAAAAGCTTCGTAAAAAACGAGCCGCAAGAAGTAAATCTTCTTATTTTTGAAATCATTCTAAAAAATAATTTGTCTTGAAAATAATTGCCATGATCCCTGCCCGCTACGGCGCGTCTAGATTTCCAGGAAAACTAATGCAGGATTTGGGTGGAAAACCCGTTATAGTTAGAACATACGAAGCCGCTAAAGCCACTGAACTTTTTGAGGAAGTCTATGTGGTAACTGACAGCGATGTGATTTTTGAAGAAATTGAGCGGCATGGCGGAAAAGTCATTATGAGCCAAAAGCAGCACGATTGCGGAAGTGATCGTATTGCAGAAGCCGTTGAAAACATGGATGTTGACATTGTAGTCAATGTTCAGGGTGATGAACCTTTTACTAGCAAAGAAGGCTTAGAGAAGGTTTTAGCCGTATTTAATGAACCTGATGCAGAAAAGATAGATCTGGCCTCTATAATGTCGGAAATTCACGACTGGAAAGAAATTAGCGATCCTAACTGTGTAAAGGTAATTGTAGATAAAGATGATTTTGCACTTTATTTCTCGCGTTCGCCAATTCCGTATCCGCGAGATAAAAATATGGAGATTCAATACTATAAGCACAAAGGTATTTATGCCTTTAGAAAAAGTGCTATTCTAGATTTTTACCGCTTACCAATGCGCTCTTTAGAAGCTGTAGAGAAAATTGAATGTATCCGTTATTTGGAATACGGAAAAAACATAAAAATGGTCATTTCAAATACTTCTGGGGTCGAGATAGATACGCCAGAAGATTTAGTTAAGGCCAATAAAATGCTCAAGGATAAAAATCCGGATACAATCAATAATAAATTTAGAAATTTTCCCATGGTGCCTAAGATTGTTTTTGGTGAAGGCTCTTTTGATCAGCTTTCAACAATACTTTCTTCTCAGAAAAAAGAAAATGCACCGTTTATATTTTTAGTAGATGACGTTTTTGAAGATAATGCAGCGTTTTTAGATAGAATAAATCTTCGGTTTAATGATAAACTTATTTTTGTTCCAACCGAAGAGGAGCCAAAAACTACTCAGGTTGACGCCTTGGTAAAAGCTATAAATAATGAATTTACCCATACCCCCTCAGGGATAATAGGTATTGGTGGTGGCACGGTTATGGACTTGTCAAAGGCGGTTTCCATTATGCTTAGCAATCAAGGAAGCGCAGCCGATTATCAAGGCTGGGATTTGGTTAAGCACAAAGCCGTTTATCACGTGGGCGTACCAACCATTTCAGGAACAGGCGCCGAAGTTTCACGAACAACGGTATTAACAGGCCCTGTACGCAAATTGGGTATAAACAGTGACTTTACACCATTTGACCAAGTAATTCTTGATCCAGAGCTTACCAAAGGCGTTTCCAAAAACCAATGGTTTTATACCGGTATGGATTGCTTTATACATTGTGTAGAGTCTCTAAATGGTACGTTTTTAAACGCTTTTAGCCAGAGTTATGGTGAAAAAGCCTATGATTTATGTCTGGAAATATTTCTAGGAGACGAGCTTCCCGAGGAAGATTCTCGTGGAAAATTAATGATGGCATCTTGGCACGGTGGTATGAGTATTGCCTATTCGCAGGTTGGAGTAGCCCACGCCATGAGTTACGGCCTAGGTTATGTATTAGGTACAAAACACGGGATAGGTAACTGTATTGTCTTCCAATATTTAGATGAATTTTATCCCAAAGATGTGAAACTGTTTGAGAAAATGGTAGAAAAACACAATATTGAAATCCCACAAGGAATCTGTAAAGATCTTACCGAGGAACAATTGGAAACAATGGTTACAGTTGCACTTAGCATGGTTCCACTTTGGGAAAATGCCTTGGGCGATCAGTGGGAAGAAACAATTACCCCTGAAAAACTGAAGGCGTTATACTTAAAAATGTAATTCGCACTAAAAATATCATATGGGGATTACAAAGTTTGTTTTTGAGAAAATGATGGGGTGGCACATCAGCGGTGCTTTTGACCCAAGTGTTAAGAAGGCTGTTATTATTGTGGTTCCGCATACTAGCTGGCACGATTTTTACCTTGGCTTGTTTACACGTAGACTAACAAAAATACCGATTAGTTATATTGCTAAAAAAGAACTGTTCCGTTGGCCCTTTGGATGGTATTTTCGTTGGACTGGAGGTGTAGCGCTAGACAGAACTCCGGGTCAAAACAAGGTAGAAGCAATAGCCGAAATATTTAAAAATAAAGAAGAGCTTCGTTTGGCAATGGCGCCCGAGGGGACACGTAAAAAAGTATCTGAGTGGAAAACGGGGTTTTATTACATCGCAATAGCTGCTAAAGTACCTATTATTTGTGTGGCTTTTGACTATAAAAAGAAGGCTATCGTTATCAATAAAACGTTTTACCCTACGGGAAATATAGACTCAGATTTAAAAAAATTACGGGCCTCTTTTAAAGGCGTTATTGGGAAAAAAGAAGCCTACTCGTATGAAATATAAAATGGCATCTTTATTGTACCTATGTAATTTGGCTTCAGGTATATGCCGTTAAATATTAGTTAAGCTTATTCTTTGAGGCAACGCATTAAGAACTAATTATTAAAATTGCAAAAAAACAAATTATGAAAAAAATGAAATATACGTTTGCTATCATAGGCTTAGCTATATTAACCATTTCTTGTAGTGTTGATGATGGACCTACAGGTGGCGGTGGCGATGGAGAGCCGGTTAATGTAACGGCAAATCTATTTGTTACCAGCAACACTAAAAACACAGTGCTTTCTTTTGATTTCACTTCCAATTATGGCATATTAATTCGCCCTATGAGTATGAGCGGTACTAATAACGAGGGCGTATATTACGATAAAGAGGAAGATGAATTAGTACTTGCTTCACGAGAGCAACACGTTTTAAATACATATTCTAACATAAGTGAAGTTCCTTCAAATAGCCAAGTAAATCCGTCGCTTTCTAGTGATTCGGAGCTTGACAGCCCAAGAGATTTAGCTGTAAGTGAAGACTTCTATATTGTTTCAGACAATACCGATTTAGATAATGACCCGAACACAGATGAAGGGCGATTCCTTGTTTTTAAGCGAGACGAAAACGGGTATACCCTAAGAAACACCGTAACGGTAGATTATGCCGTCTGGGGAATTGAATTAATTGGAAGTGACCTTTATACAGTTGTAGATAAATCTGCAGATGTTGCTGTTCTTAAAAACTTTTTATCAACTTATACTACAGATGCTACGGCAACATCAGATAAGCGTATTGAAATTGATGGTATAACCCGTATCCACGGTATTACTCAAGATAAAGGAACTGTTGTTCTTACTGATATTGGTGATCCCGAAAATGATAAGGATGGTGCATTTCATATTATTAAAAGCTTTACCAGTAAATTTGATGCCTTGCCAGATGGTGATATCTTAGATATTTCGGGGAATCAAGTACGAGTTTCTGGATTTTTATCTGAACTTGGTAATCCAGTGGCTGCCGCTTTTGATTATGATACTGGAACGGTTTTTATCGCTGAACGTACCAATGATGGAGGTAAGGTATTATTCTATGACCAGATAGGTATTGGCGGAAATGTTAAACCAACTTTAACATCGCCTCTAGAAGGTGCATCTTCGCTTTATTTCGCAAAGAAACAATTTAAATAAGAAATAATATATTCAATTAAAAAAAGCCATTAGAAAGAAATCTAGTGGCTTTTTTAGTGAAATGAGTGTAGTATAAATTATGCCTCGCTAGAAGACTCTTCCATAGTGTGATATACGTTTTGAACGTCGTCATCTTCCTCAATTTTCTCAAGTAATTTTTCTACATCTGCAGCTTCTTCTTCGCTTAGTTTTTTAGTTACTTGCGGGATACGTTCAAAGCCAGATGATAATATCTCTAGCTCACGTTCTTCTAGGTAAGACTGGATGTCCCCAAAACTTTCAAAAGGGGCATAGATTAAAACTCCGTCATCGTCTTCAAAAATCTCTTCAACCCCGTGATCAATTAACTCCAGTTCAAGCTCCTCTATATCTAAGCCTTCGGGATTAATCCTAAAGTTGCACGTATGGTCAAACATAAACAAAACCGAGCCCGAAGTACCTAGATTGCCGTCACATTTATTAAAATAACTGCGTACATTAGCAACGGTACGGGTATTGTTATCAGTGGCAGTTTCAATTAAAATAGCAATTCCGTGTGGGGCATAGCCTTCAAAAAGCACTTCTTTATAGTCGCCCAAGCTCTTATCACTAGCACGTTTTATGGCCCGTTCAATATTGTCCTTGGGCATATTAACGGCTTTCGCGTTTTGGATTACAGCACGTAACCTAGAGTTAATGTCTGGGTCTGGACCACCTTCCTTTACGGCCATTACAATATCTTTACCTATTCGTGTAAAGGCTTTAGACATGGCTGACCAACGCTTCATTTTTCTTGCTTTTCTGAATTCAAAGGCTCTTCCCATAAGTTATTATGTATCTCTATTAATTATATCTAAAAAGAATTGTCAAATGTAAATAAATTCCAAAAAATAAATCCCAATTGCTAAAAATTGATTTTTAAAATAAGCACTGTAATATCTGTACTCGCTATCCTATTAATTCATCAATAATAGCGGCCAATTCAAAGTCTTTTTCGGTTACGCCGTCTGCATCGTGCGTAGTAAGGTAAATTTCCAATGAGTTGTAAACATTACTCCACTCGGGGTGGTGTGCCAATCGCTCTGCTTCAAAAGCAATTCTGGTCATTGCCGAAAAAGCTTCCTTAAAATCATCAAACTCAAATACGGTGTACAATGCTCCTTCGGTATATTCCCAACCTTCAAACTCCTTTAATTTATCCTGTATTTCATTTTCTGATAGTGGTTTCATAATATTTTGTTTTTTATGTGGACGTTTGGTTTATATGTCATTATTGAATTGTTGCAACTTCTTCGTTTAGGCAGGATGCTTCAATTACTTCGGAAGTGCTTATTTCTAGCATATCTGGTAACCGATTCACTTTTGACAGAATTGCATTATAACTATCTTCATTTCTGCGATATACGCTTTTAAAGATAGGCATTTTATCGCCTATTTTTGAAGCAATTTCCTTAAAAAGGTCTTCATGGTGAACCATATCAGAACTTGCTAAATGATACACGCCGCGAACAGCTTGATTAATAATATAGTGAATTTGTTGGCACACTTTGTCTATAGTTGTAGCGGTGATTACCATATTTGGGTATACTTCAAAGGCCGCTTGATGCCGAATGCATTGGCGTAAATGTATAATTAGAGGGGAATTGATTCCTAAAACTATGGGAAGCCTTAAAATAGCACTTTGCGCCGGAATTTGCTCAAGCAGCAATTTTTCAATCGAAATTTTAAACTTTCCTTGTTTGGTTTCTGAAACAGTTAAATCGTTTTCATAAGCGGGATGCCTGAATTTTCCATTAAAAACTTCGGAATTGGAAATATACAAAACTGAACATTCACTATTTAAACCTGTATAGGCTACCAGTTCTTCATGCGTCTTAAAAACACTTTCAGAAGTGCCTGATATTGCCGAAATAACTGTGGTTGGCTTAACTTTATGTAGCAACGCCAATAACGAATCTTCTTCTGTGAAAAATTGATGAAACACTTGATTTTCAGAAAAAGTATCGTGCTGAGAACAATAGGTACAATGGACTTCAAAATAGGGCAGGAGTTCTTTATAGAGCGCGTTTCCTATAAAGCCACTACCCCCTAGAATTAAAATCCGTTCTTTTTCCACTTTTGTCCTCATAACCAAACTTCTTTTCGTTTTAAAAAATAGAAAGCTGTGTTTTTGAAGTAAACAGTTCTAAAGCTTTCATTCCCAGAAACGAATTTCCTTGCTCATTTAGTGCGGGCGCCCAAGTTGCAAGCGTAAGGCAATGCGGTAATAACGCGACAATACCACCTCCAACACCACTTTTACCGGGTAGGCCCACTTCAAAGGCGAACTCTCCTGCCTCATCATAAAAACCACAGGTAAGCATGATGGCATTAATTCTTTTTACCTGGCTAGGAGTAAGATGTTGGACATTTTTTAAACACTTGCCTTTGTTAGAGAAAACGAAGAAAGCCTTGGTAAGTTGTTTACAATCCATCATAATTGAACATTGATGAAAGTAAAAGTCTAGAACATCTTCAACTTCATTTTGAAGGTTGCCAAATGATTTTAACAAGTTTGCTGCTGCGTAGTTGTTAAAACCAGACTCGCGCTCAGATTCGGCTATAATTTCGTTGTAGTCAATGCTATCATCGTGGGTCAATTCCCTAACAAAATTTAAAAAATCTTGCTTTGGGTTTTCCAGATGGGTCAACAAAATATCGGCTACTACGATTGCCCCAGCATTTATTAAAGGGTTTCTCGGAATTCCATTCTCAAGTTCCAATAGCGAAAGGTGGTTAAATGGGTTTCCTGAAGGCTCCACATCTACGCGTGCTAACAAATTGTTTCCTACCAATTGAAAAGCCTTGGCAAGCGACAACACTTTAGAAACACTCTGTATTGAAAACTTTTCTAAGGAGTCTCCTGCAGCGTAATTTTCACCAGTAATTAATTGTAGGTGAATGCCAAATTTATCTTTTGATACTTTTGCCAATTCAGATATATAACTTGCAACTTTACCGGTATTCTCATAACTTCTTACCGTGTGATTTATTTCTTCTAAAATTGCTTGATAGTCCAACATTAGCCTTTATAGAATGGGGTTTTTACAATAGTTGCTGCCACTGGTTTCTTTCGTATTTGAATAAACACTTCGGTTCCTGGGCTACTGTTTTCAATAGTTACGTAACCTAAACCTATGGGTTTCCCTAAAGATGGTGCCATAGTTCCGCTGGTTACGGTACCAATGTTGTTTCCGTCTTGGTCAAGAATTGCATAACCTTGTCTTGGAATACCGCGCTCGGTTAATTCAAAACCAATCAATTTTCTTTTTACACCTTCTTCTTTTTGTTTCTTTAGGTTTTCTGAATTAACGAAATCTTTCGTAAACTTGGTTATCCAACCTAGGCGAGCTTCCAACGGTGAAGTTGTTTCGTCAATATCATTTCCGTATAGACAGAACCCCATTTCCAGACGAAGCGTATCTCTTGCGGCAAGACCAATAGGTTTAATGCCAAATTCTTTTCCAGCTTCCATAACCTTGTTCCAAACTTGCTCAACCTCACTGTTTTTGCAGTAAATTTCAAAACCGCCACTTCCGGTATAACCGGTCGCGCTAATGATAACGTGTTCAACACCGGCAAAATCGGCAACCTTAAAATTGTAAAATTTAATTGCACTCAGGTCTTCTGAGCTTAATGGCTGCATGGCTTCAATAGCTTTTGGGCCTTGAATTGCCAGGAGCGCGTAATCTTCAGAGATATTCCGCATGTCCGCCCCCATGGTGTTGTATTTAGAGATCCACTCCCAATCCTTATCTATATTTGAAGCATTAACAACCAATAAATACTGTTCGTCTTTAAGCTTGTAAATAATAAGATCGTCAACAATACCGCCGGTTTCATTGGTCAAACAGCTGTATTGCGCTTTTCCATCTACCAATTTTGAAGCATCGTTACTACATACTTTCTGTATTAATTCCAACGCATGCGGCCCGCTAATTAAAAATTCGCCCATGTGCGAAACATCAAAAACACCAACCCCGTTTCTAACAGTTTCGTGTTCGGCATTAACGCCTTCGTATGATACAGGCATGTTATAACCTGCAAATGGCACCATCTTGGCGCCTAATTGTTCGTGTATATGTGTAAGTGCAATTTTTTTCATCGTATTCCGTGTTTTTTTTCAAACCCCTTATTTAGGGTTAAAAAATTAATAAAATATGTTCAGCATTCCGTATAAGTAAAGGCTTTAGCAAATGTATCATAATACTTAAAAGTTAGCGAGTGTTTGCGTGGTTTATTATCAACATTTTCACGTTAAAATCCTCTTAATCGATTGGGGTTTTGCCAATGTTTTCAATACTTTTAAAATAAAAATTATGGCCAGTACAACTTCAGTGAACCCTTATTCGGGAAAAGAAATAAAATCTTACAAAAACCATACTAAAGAAGAAGTAGAACAAATCATTGACAAGGCGCATAAACGATTTTCCAGTTGGCGAGAAATCGCTTTTAGCGAGCGAAGAAATCTAATGCTTGCTGCTGCTTCTGAATTAAAGAAAAACAAAACAGAATATGCCGAAACCATGACTTTGGAAATGGGTAAACCAATTTCGCAAGCCCTTGCCGAAGTTGAAAAATGTGCTTGGGTTTGTGAATATTATGCAGAAAATGCAGAGGAACAACTTCAGAAAAAAGTTATAAAAACTGATGCCCATAAAAGTTATGTTAGTTATGAACCACTTGGGGTTGTATTGGCTGTAATGCCTTGGAACTATCCTTTTTGGCAGGTTTTTCGTTTTGCCGCTCCTACTTTAATGGCCGGTAACATTGGTGTTTTAAAACACGCCTCTAATGTTTTTGGTAGTGCCTTAAACATAGAAAAAGTTTTTAAACGAGCAGGGTTTCCTGATAATTGCTTTACTACTTTATTAGTTGGTAGCGACTCCGTTGAAGCCATAATTAAAAACGAAAAGATAAAGGCCGTTACGCTCACGGGTAGTGGGCCTGCAGGATCATCCGTAGCGGCTATTGCTGGCCGGAACATAAAGAAATCGGTACTTGAATTGGGGGGTAACAATGCGTTAGTTGTTTTAAAGGATTGTGATATGGAGAAAACAGTTGACACCTGTGTTCAAGCACGTTTTCAGAATACGGGGCAAAGTTGTATAGCCGGAAAACGACTTATTGTTGACGAATCAATTTCGGAAGAATTTGTAACCAAGCTAGTAACAAAAGTTCAAGCCTTAAAAAGTGGCAACCCAATAAAAGAAGATACCTTTGTGGGGACTTTGGCACGAGAAGATCTAGCAGAAGATTTAGAAAAACAGGTAAACGACTCTATAGCTGCTGGTGCCCGTTTAGCCATAGGAGGGAAGCGCGTAAAAGCATATTATGAACCAACGGTATTAACCCATGTAACGGAAGAAATGCCAGTTTTTAAGGAAGAAACATTTGGTCCGGCGCTTTCGGTTACCACATTTAAAAATGTAGATGAAGCGATTGCGCTTTCAAACAATTCAAAATTTGGTCTGGGGGTTTCAATATTTACCAAAGATATTACAAAGGCTGAAGCACTCGTGCCTAAATTTAACGAAGGAGCTGTCTTTATAAATGAACTGGTTAAAAGTGATCCCAGACTACCCTTTGGTGGGGTAAAAGAAAGTGGATATGGTCGTGAACTCAGCGATAATGGGATTCACGAATTTGTCAATAAAAAAACTGTGTTTGTGAATAGGTGACTTATAGAAAAAATATACTAGGTTTATTCTTTAAATCGTTTGACGATGGTTTAAATCTAAAGTGTTTTAAGCAAGCATTAATTTATTAAACAAGATTCCAATATTTTAAAAACATATAATTTTAAAACCAATTAAAACAACGTATTAAACTATGAACTTTCACACCCGCAAATGGATAAAACCAGAAGATTTAAACCCTAACGGCACGCTTTTCGGAGGAAGGCTACTGGAATGGATAGACGAGGAAGCGGCACTATATGCTATCATTCAACTTGAAAACCCGCGAACGGTAACCAAGTATATGAGTGAGATAAACTTTAGAAGCTCAGCAAAAAAAGGCGATATTATTGAAATAGGCCTTGATATAATTGGATTTGGGAACACTTCTATAACACTTTGCTGTGAGGTTAGAAATAAAATGACTCGCGAGGTTATTATAAGCATTCCGAAAATAATAATGGTTGGCTTAGGTGAAGATGGGAAACCCAATAAACACGGAAAAATTGAAAAAGAATTTGTTAAGGACCGATTGAAGGAATAGGCTTAAACAACGTGTTTAAAATCATTGCCGCTGGGTAATTCGAATATTTCAAGATCAAAATGGGAGGTGGCAGCCAGCAAATGATCAAAAATATCAGCTTGAATATGTTCGTAATTCACCCAACGCTTGTCTTTGCTGAAGCAATATATTTCAATAGGAACTCCTTTGTCTGTAGGGGCTAAGGGTCTCACCATTAATGTCATGTCTTTGTTAATGGCCGTATTGGCGTTTAAAAAAGCATCAATATAATACCTAAAGACTCCAAGGTTTGTTTGGTTTCGTCCATTTATTTGGACTTCTTTATTTGCTTCTGTCAGTTCATTAAAATTATCAATGTCCTTTTGTCTATGTTCAATATAGGACTTAACAAGACCTATTTTTTTAAATCGTTTTATATCTTCTTCCGATAGGAATTTAATGGAAGACTGTTTTATATAAATGGAGCGTTTAATCCTTCGGCCGTCGCTTTCCTCCATTCCACGCCAGTTTAGGAACGAATCTGCAATTAAGCTATAAGTGGGAATTGTTGTAAATGTATTGTCCCAGTTTTTAACACGAACCGTAGCCAAATTGATTTCAGTTACAAACCCGTCTGCTCCAAACTTTTGGAAGGTAATCCAATCGCCAATTCGTACAATATCGTTGACAGAAACCTGGATGCTTGCAACAAAACCAAGTATGGTATCCTTAAAGATTAGCAATATTACTGCCGAAGCTGCCCCTAGGGTTGCAACGCTAATTATTGAATAGCCTGTAATTAAATTGATAATAAAAAAGGATCCAATTCCCCAGGCAAAAATCATTAATACCTGTACATAACTCTCTAAGGGTTTATCGCCATAACGCTCATTTTCTTCAAGAAAACTTCGTAAGCTGCGCAATACGCTTCTAAAAATAAGAACCGCTAAAACAACCAAACACACTTTTGCTGCAACAAATAGAACTTTGATGATAAGAGGAGATGCTTCAAAAATAATAGGTATGAGGCCCCAAATAATAATTAAAGGTATTAAATGGGCAACGTGATTGGGAAAATTACTTTTTACAAGATAGTCGTCAAAGGTAGATGCCGTTTTATCTGTAAATACCTTAAAGGCCTGGACAATGGTCTTTTTGAAAATAAGGTCTATAATGGCAATAATGGAAAAAGCTATTATGCAATTTACAACTACGTTAATAAAAACAGCCCAGCCGTAGGTCATGCCTTCTTTTATCAAGTAATCTTGAAATATGCGACTATAAGCTTGAAGCGTTTCTGTGTTCATTACAAGTATTTTCGTTCAACATAAAAAGGTCCAAAAGGAAGGATAGAACACATAATTGCGATAAACAGCGTTTTAATGGTCCAATTTAATTTTTTAAACATATAAAAGGCGCCTCCTACATAAAGCACAAAAAGAATACCGTGTGCCATCCCTACAATTTGAACCATTTGTGGCATGTCCCAAATATATTTTAGGGGCATTGCAATTCCTAAGAGTACTAAAAATGAAATTGCTTCCAACGTACTTATCAATCTAAATGTTTTTACCGTAAGTTCCATAGTTATCTTTTAAAAGGAGCTGCTAATTTTAAATTGGCGCAAAGATACAAGTTGTAAGAAGATCGGCTAAGCTTTATGTTTAATTTATGGAATGATTTTTTTTAAAAATGTATATATTTAAAAAAAAGAAATCGAGCCTAATGATTACACTACTTCAAACACCTTCAGAAACCATTCAAAATTCGCTTGAGGCCTATTATCAAGAGTTTTTAAAAATATTGCCACGGATTGCCTTAGGAGTTCTGGTTATAATTTTGGGGGTACTGCTTGCCCAATTTATTACCCATTTGTACCGAAAACGATTTCAACAAAAATCTGAAGATCCCTTAATGGCGAAATTCTTAGCACAGGCCATAAAAGTTGTCTTAATAATTATTGCCATTATGATTGCCTTGAAAGTGGCAGGCTTAGATGGAATTGCAACTGGCCTGCTAACAGCAGTAGGGGGAGGAGCAATTGTCTTGGGGTTTGCTTTTCAAGATATTGGCAAGAACTTTTTGGCGGGGGTTATTCTAGCTTTCAATCGACCTTTTAATATTAATGACACTATAAAAATAGACAACATCTTTGGAAAGGTTAAGGCTTTGAGTTTTCGCTATTCCCATATTAAAACTTTTGATGGTCGAGATATTTATATTCCCAATAGCGATGTGTTGACCAAACCTGTTGAAAACTATACTGCTGATGGTTATTTTAGAGTAGAATTTATCGTTGGCCTTGGCTATGAAGACAATATTACGGCTGCCAAAAGGGTAATACAGGATATTCTTGATAAAAATGAAGATCTTGCTCGAAACCCAGAACATGAGAACTTTGTTATTGAAGATGAACTCGCCGCAAGCGCCGTTAATCTTAAAGTGTATTTTTGGGTGCATACAAAAGATTATAGGCGATCCTCAAGAGTGCTTCGTGGAAGCATAATTAGAGAAACCAAAGAGGCGCTCTTTGAAAAAGGCTTTAATTTGCCAGCAGATATTAAGGAACTTAAAATTTATGGTACAGAGGATGCTATACCCCTTAAATTCAGAAATAATCCGGAGTTTAATAAAAGGGAAAAGTAGTAGCGATTGAGGCTTTGCAAAGATGTTGTAACAAAACCAAACGTTCAGCATTTAGAGAAGTGAGGCTTGTTGCCTGCGGTGCTTTTGTTTTCTTAAATTAAGGGCAAGAAAAAGGAATGTTTAAAGTTTTATAGCTTCGGTTCTTTTTATAGCTGAAATGCCACCATTCGGTTCGTATGGGAGAAAATCCAAATTTACGCATGCCTTCAAAAAGCAGTTTCCTGTTGGCGAGTATTTCTTTAGAAAAATTATAATTGTCTATATGTGCCTCTCTTCCGAAGTAATCATAATCGCTGCCCATTTCTAGATAACATCCGTCTAAGGTTTCTAAGGTTATATCAATTGCCGCACCTTTATTATGAATAGAGCCATTGCCGTACGGATTGCCTACATAACCTGCTTTTGGCACTTTTGCCCACATTTTTTTCTGAACATCTAATGGTCGGTAGCAATCGTATATTTTTATGCGATAGCCAAGCTCACAAAAATATTGATTTGCTTCTAAAAGCGCTTCTGCAACTTCAGGCCGCAATAAGCATTTGGCACAGTCATACAGTATTTCGCCTATAAAATTATTAGGTGTGGCATAACGTATTTCATAAACAAATTCAGTTGATAGTGCTTCTAGGTCAACTAAAGTTTCCTGGGCTTTTAGCTTAGGTGAAAAACCAAGGCATAGCAACATAGAGAAGGAAATTACAAATAGCTTCATTTTATAAATTTAAGCAGAATTTAATAACATTCGAACAGGCAATTGGTAACTTTGAAAAAAAATATAAAAATATGAATGATTTAGGAACAAAAGCCGCTTTAATAACAGGTGGTACAAAAGGAATTGGATACGGAATTGCAGAAGCCTTGCTAAAAGAAGGGGTAAATGTGGCAATAACTGGTAGAAGTAAAAACACGGCAGAAGAAGCTGCAAAAAACTTGAATGCCCAAGGTAACGATCGCGCAAGAGCTATAGGGATTGAAGCAGATGTTCGCGATTACGAAAGCCAAGAAGAAGCTGTTAAAACCGCTGTTAATGCCTTCGGGACTATAGACTTTTTTATCGCGAATGCCGGTCTGGGCCATTTTGGATCTGTTGAAGATTTGACTATAGACCAATGGAAGGAAACGATTGATACAAACTTAACGGGACCATTTTATACCTTACGAGCTGGATTAGAAGAATTGAAAAAGAACAAGGGGTATTATATCAGTATTTCTAGTTTGGCAGGAACCAATTTTTTTAAAGGCGGAAGCGCCTATAACGCAAGTAAGTTTGGGTTAACTGGTTTTTCGCAAGCTGCCATGCTCGATTTACGCAATTATGGAATAAAAGTAAGTACCATTATGCCTGGCTCTGTTTCAACCCACTTTAACGGAAATGAACCCGATGAAAAAGGTGCTTGGAAAATCCAAAAGGAAGACATTGGTAAGCTTGTGGTAGATCTATTTAAAATGAACCCGCGTACCTTGCCAAGTAAAATAGAAGTGAGGCCCACAACTCCACCTAGTAAATAAGGGGTGAGCCATCTTTTTGATATTAGTGAGAAACCACTTTAAATACAATAAAGGCTGTTCGATTTATCGAACAGCCTTTGTCAATTCTTGAATACTTTTAACTACGACTAGTTGGCAGTAAGAAGTGCTAAGAATTTATCAAGGTTTGGTAATATTACAATGCGTGTTCTTCTATTTTTAGAACGTCCATCCTTAGTGTCGTTTTCGGTTAGGGGATGAAAACTGCTTCGTCCAGCTGCAATTAATTTTGCAGGGTCAACGCCGTAATTATCCTGTAACTTACGGATTACTGCTGTAGAACGGTTAACGCTCAACTCCCAGTTGTCTTTAATATAAGCACCTGGTTTTACCGTTTGGCTGTCAGTATGCCCTTCTACCATAACCTCTAAGGCAGGCTCACTATTAATAACATTAGCAAGACGTTCCAATAGCGAATTAGCTTTTGGGTTTACACGATCACTACCCGAACTAAATAATAATTTATCAGATATTGTAATCATAACAACGGTTTCATCAATATCAATCTTAATGTCATCTTCTTCACCTTCACCAACTAAGCTGTTGTCTAGGTTTTTCTTTAAATTGTAAGAAACAATAAGATTCATTGAATCTCTAAGGGTTTTTGCTTCTGCTAATTCTTGGGGATCTACTTTAGCAAGAGCTTCATTCATCTTTTCTTTGTCATTTTCTGAAACTACAACGCCGTCAAAATCTTGTAGGCGGCTGTTGTTGCTGTCAGTTAACGATTGGATTTTTGAATTGTAATCAGCTACACGATCTTCAATTTTTGCATATTTAGCTTCAATTTCTTCTTTTTCAAGTTGAGTTTTAGCTAACGTAGTACGCGTATCATTGTACTGATTTTCTAATTCTACATACTTCTTTTTGGACACGCAAGAACTCATAAATAGTGTTCCTGTCACCAAGGTTAGTGCAATAACTTTTTTCATAACTATTATAGTTTTTTAGGTTTGTAAGGCAAATATAACCGCTCAAATAACCAATAAATAGTTAATGCATGCTATTGTTTTGTTAAAAGAACCCTTTTAAATAACATCAAAAACAAAGCCCAATAGCCAGTAAAGAATAATAAAAACAACAATTGTTCCGATGCATCCACAACGGCCACCACCAATTTTTTTTGCTCCCCATCCGGCCAATAATGCTCTAAATATTTTTTTCATAAACTAAGTGTTTAAAATTTTAAGTTGTTAGTAATCAATTAATTTTTGCCGTAATTGTTGTTTTTCCTAGTATTCTCCTTATGAGCTGTTATTGTTAAATTATTTTTTCCAAAATCCATTGTACGAATAGGGAAGGGGATGTTAAATCCAGCCTCGTCAAAGTTTTTCTTGATTAGCTTTATAGCTTTGTGCTTAGCGGCGAATTTTGGCTTAGGTTTTTGGCACTCAATCCAAAATCTAGCAACAAAATTGATGGAGCTGTCACCAAACTCCGTAAAAAAGAACTCAATGCCTTCATTGTCTTTTTGTTCAAAATTTTCTGAAAGAACTTTTAAAACTAAATCTTCTACTTCTTGTAAGTCGTTTTCATGACTAACACGACAATTAACGGAAACTCGAGCCCGTTCGGTCCAAGAATAATTGGTGATAGGGTTTTCAGTAAATATCTTGTTTGGAATAATTACATAATCTTTATCTGGCTGTCGTAGGGTTACATTTCTTAAACTAATTTCTTCTACATAACCGCTTATACCTTGTGCCTCAATATAGTCTCCAATGCGAACTTTGGGTTGAAAAGAGATTATAAATCCAGAAACCGTATTGCTTAAGGTCCCCTGAAGCGCAAAACCAATGGCAAGCCCCATTACACCGGCACCAGCAAGAACCGAAGTTAATACCTTGTCTAACTGCATTACACCCAGTGCTATAAAGAAGCCGACAAGCAAGACTATGGCATAAACCATTTTTGAGATAATCTGCCGGATGGATACATCGCTAATTTTTTTAAAAAGCACTTTGTTAGATAGCTTTTTAAAACCTTTGGCTATAAAGTAAAAAATTACCATAACCAATATGGCAACCGCAAAGTTTGGGAGTTTGAGGATTATGTCATCTAACCAGCCGTCCAACTTATCCCATAAGCTTGTTATTGCATCTTGAATTGAAAATTTTTCTTGTGACATACTATATTTAAAGTAATGTGGAGAGCATAAATGTGCCCAATATCCAAAGAATTATGGATAAAATACCTCCGATTAAAAAGAAATGTTTAAACTTATAAAAACCCATTCCGTAAATAAGTGTGTTTGTTTGATAGCCCATGGGCGTAAAAAAGCTAAAATTTGCACCAAACAAAACAGAGAGAATAAAAGGCTTCATTGATAAATTGAGCCCGACTGCCACAGCTATTGCAATAGGGGTCATTATAATAGCCGTAGCATTGTTGCTAATTACGCTACTCATCAGCATTGTTATTAAAAATACTAGTCCGATTACAATCAGATTTGACTGCCCACTTAAAACTTGAAGTAACTGGTCTGAAATCCATTTATCGGCACCGGTGTTGTTCATTGCTATTCCTAACGGAATCATTCCTGCAAGTAGAAAAATAACCTGCCAATTTACGCGGTGATAGACATCGTTTAAATTTAAGCACCTTGTAAGTAGTAGTAAACACACTCCGGTAATTGCACTTATTAAAATGCTTAAAATTCCGCTAGCAGCTAGTCCAACCACCAAGAGAAGGATTCCGAAGGAAAGCCCTCTTTTTACAGTATTTACAGAGGGTTTGGTTTTATGTTCTTTTAGAATAGCAACGTTTTCCATTTCGTAGAGTTGGCTGATTTTGTTTTTTGGAATCTCTACAAGCAACCTATCTCCGGGTTTTAATGTAATTTCATTAATGTCTTTTCGAACCAAGCGTTCTTTTGTATTCCTTATATTTCTCCTCTTCTTAATAGCAATAGGAAACGCATTTTGAAATGTTTGTTTACGGAGTTGTTTTAAAGTTTTGCCAATCAAGATTGAACTGGGAAGAATTAGGATTTCAAAAAATTGCCAAACTTCAGACTTTTTTTCATCGACTTCCTTCGGCTCGTTAATTTCAGTGCCACTGCTATCTTGCTCTTTATGTACACTTAGGTCTGTGGCTTCCTTTAATCTAGAAATATTTTTAAGATCGCACATTAACACTAACTTATCCTTTTCTTTTAAGGTTATATATCTTCCAGGAGCATTCGTTACTTGTTTATTTCGGTTAAGTTTTATGATCGAAATTTCAGGATTTAGAAATAAAAATGTGTCTTCTATTTTTTTATCAATCAATTCAGAACCTTTATTAATTGTAACTGTGGTAATGTAGTTTTCCAGCTGATAGGCCTCTTGTAAATCTTCTTCTTTGGTGTCTTTTGGAAGCCAGCTAGACAATAATGTCATAACTATTATACCTACAATCAGAAATACGATTCCGAAAGCTGAAAATTCAAAAAAGTTGAATCTTTCTGCTCCCAGATCAAGAGCTACTGAGTTCACAATTAGGTTGGTTGAAGTACCCATTAAGGTACAGCTACCACCCAAAATACCAGCAAAGGAGATGGGTAATAATAATTTTGTTTGGGGAAGATTAAAGCGCCGAGATAATTCGGCAATAATTTTTATAAAAACAATAACGACGGCTGTAGTGTTTATAAATGCCGAAATACCGCCGGTAATAAACATAAATATAGGCAGTAATAAAAAGAGTGGAAGTATATGAAGGTTTTTTAAGAAGCGGGCCAGGGCAGCAATAACACCGTTGTCTTCTAGAGCCAAAGCGATAATCATTAAGGAAAGTACCGTAATGGTCGCAATGTTTGAAAACCCTGATATTGCTTCTTCTGGCTTAACCAAGCCTGTTAGTGCCAGTGTGGCAATAAGAAGCATTGCTATTTTATCTACCGAAAAAATTTCGAAGGCAAATAAAATAATAGTAATAAACAGAATAGAAAAAACGAGTATTATTTCTGTTGTCATTAGGACTATTGGTTATTTTATAAAGATAACCGCAGAAATAATACCCGTTATTAAAAATTTCTTAAAATATTAAAGGTTTTAATATTTTAAACATTTTTCTTTAGCCGAGATATTTTTTTAATATGTGGCTTTTAGAAGTTTGACGCAATCTGCGAATAGCTTTTTCACGAATTTGTCTTACGCGTTCACGGCTCAAATCAAAAGTATCTCCAATTTCCTGTAGCGTCATCGGTGGTTGTCCACAAAGGCCAAAATTAAGCTTAACAACATCTGCCTCACGTGGGGCCAATGTATCTAAGGCTCTATTGATCTCAATGCGCAAAGATTCATGCAATAAGCTTTTGTCTGGAGTTGGGCTTTCGCCAGAGCTCAACACATCATAAAGGTTATTGTCGTTTTCACCTTCTTGGAACGGCGCGTCCATAGAAAGACTTCGGGTTGAGTTCTTTAAAGAACTTTTTACTTTAGATTCACTAAAGTCCAACTCGTTGGCAATTTCGGCAGCCGTTGGTACTCTTTCGTACTTTTGCTCTAGGTGAATGGATGCTTTTTTAATTTTATTGATATCACCAATCTTGTTCAATGGAAGCCTTACAACTCGCGATTGCTCCGCGATAGCTTGTAAAATGGCCTGTCTAATCCACCAAACGGCGTAAGAAATAAATTTAAAACCTCTAGTTTCATCAAATCGCTTTGCAGCTTTTACCAAACCAACATTTCCCTCATTAATAAGGTCAGGAAGGCTCAAACCTTGATTCTGATACTGCTTTGCTACAGAAATCACAAATCGCAAGTTAGCACGACTCAGTTTATTGAGTGCTGCTTGATCCCCCTCACGAATTCGCTGGGCCAATTCCACTTCCTCTTCGGCAGTTATCAAGTCTATCTTGCTAACATCCTGTAAATAACTGTTTAAAGATTTGGTTTCCCTATTGGTTACCTGCTTCGTGATTTTAAGTTGTCTCATATATTCTTACATTTTTTTAATAACATGGCATAGTATGACATTTTATGCTAATTTCCAAATACTTAACACAAGTTGTTAATTTTTGGGGCGCTTTTCTATTTTTCCCACCATTATATGGAGAACATAAAAATCATACCTTAGCTTTACAAAAGTTTATTATAAACAATTTATTTTAGTATAACTATGAAAATTCAAAAATATTTCTCAATTCTGCTATTTTCGATGATAACGCTCGGTTTGTATGCACAAAAACCAACCGAAGTGCCAAAACCAAGTGAAGAGCCAATTGATTTATCAAACCCCGCAGACGTCATTATATATATTGTGTTACCGGTTTGCGCAATTTTACTTTTTCTAATTTATTGGAGAAGGAAAAACAAATCGAAAAAATAATAACCCTAATAAACTGCTTTTTGTATCGGCATTGAGATGCTAAAACCGGTTTGGTGTAGTTGTTGCTATATATTTTGAAAGTTAAAGTTATGTTGAGAAAGTTTCTTTTAATTGGTTTGATTGTACTTTCTGGAAAGGCGTTTGCACAAATTGAATTTCCAGATAATAACTCGGTGCGTTTTGATTCGCCTAATTCAACTGTTGATCCTAACAGTGGTTTTGACATTCCTCCTGTTAAAGCACCTTCCATATCGAATACGAAAAACCCCAATACGCCTAATAATTCCGATTTAGGAAAAGAAGCGGAAAAACAGATTGATATGCAAAATGGTGATGGGCTCATTGAATACACGGGCACCAACAAGGCGCCAAAATATTTTACCAAAGACAAGGAGGCTAAGCCAGAGTATGGAAAAGACCAATACCTGGGCGATTTTAAAACCAAGGCAAAATTCACAACTATAATGTATCGTGATCATGAGTATGTTGATGGCGACATGATTAGGGTATGGGTAAATGGAGAAATTCAAGTTCCCCGCGCTAGACTAGAAGGCAGTTTTAAAGGCTTTAACCTAAAACTTCAGGACGGTTTTAACAAAGTTGATTTTGAAGCCTTAAACCAAGGAACTTCAGGCCCCAATACCGCACAGGTTAATATCTATGATGAAATAGGGGAGCTTTTAGCCTCTTATGAATGGAACTTACTAATAGGTAACAAAGCAACTACAATAATTGTGAAACAATAGCTTTAGCGTTAAATATATCCTAATAACTTAATATTTAATGGTTTTGTGTGTTTTTTTTAAGAAACGTGCTGTAATTTTATGTAAAATTCAGTTTTATGAACGTTTCCCAACAAATTCTTCAAATTCTTAAAAATGTTGGTGTAACCCAAATCTGGGGTGTAACCGGCGATGCACTTAATACATTTACTGATGCCCTACGCGATGATGAAAACATCCGGTGGAATGCGGTACGGCATGAGGAAAACGCTGCCTTTGCCGCAGGAGCGGAAGCGCAAATGACTGGTAACCTCGCGGTATGTGCGGGAACGGTTGGTCCAGGAACACTTCACCTTATTAATGGCCTCTACAATGCAAAAAAAGAACGTGTCCCCGTGCTTGCCATTAGCGGGCAAGTGGCTCGGGTAAATATGGGCACCAATTATTTCCAGGAAGTAGGATTAACCAAAATATTTGACGATGTCTGTGCCTATCAAGCTGTAATTCGCTCTGCGGAAGAAGCGCCGCGTGTGGTGTTAAAAGCAATTCAGATTGCCTTGGAGCAACGTAGTGTGGTGCGCGTTGAAATTCCTGTTGATATTGCGGTTGAAGAAGCTTCGGGAGCCCATTATAAGCATCCAGTTTTTAAAGGTAATGCCGTCTTGGTTCCTTCAGACGAAGATGTTGACAAGATTGCCAAGGCGATTAATGATGCCGATAAAATTACCATTCTTGCGGGTGCAGGTTGTTATGATAGTAGGGAAGAGGTGTTGGCACTTTCA
The DNA here is from genome assembly GCF_031631895.2 of Aequorivita marina. Taxonomy (NCBI): domain Bacteria; kingdom Pseudomonadati; phylum Bacteroidota; class Flavobacteriia; order Flavobacteriales; family Flavobacteriaceae; genus Aequorivita; species Aequorivita marina. Next base: position 284,047 of record NZ_JAVMBW020000002.1, on the reverse strand, counting down.
GAAAAAATAAAGGCGCCCATTGTCCACACGCTTCGGTCATCAGACATTATCCATAACGACGACAAAAATGTGGTAGGATTAACGGGTCTAATTGGAAATCCTTCGGGATATCATGCCGTTATGAATGCCGACTTATTATTGATGCTTGGTACTGACTTTCCGTATAGCAACTTCCTTCCAAATAATACTACAATTGTTCAAATAGATAAACGTATTGAAAATATTGGGAATCGTGTGAATGTAGCTATTGGAGTGCAAGGCGATTGTTTAGCAACACTACAGAAATTGGAACCGAAAATTCTTCCGAAGAAAAATGCTGAATTCTTAAACAATTTAGTTGAAAACTTTAAGAAATGGCAAGCACGGAAAAGAGATGACAATAGCTTGAAAATTGATGAAGAACCTTTACATCCACAACTTTTTATGAGTGCGATAGACAGAAAGGCCGCAGCGGATGCCTGTTTTACCGTAGATGTTGGTGAAAGTGCCATTTGGGTAGCGCATCACTTAACACTTAGCGGACAGCGACGGCTACTGGGGTCCTTTAATCACGGCTCTATGGCAGTTGGTTTTCCGGCGGCCATGGGTATCCAGTCCGTAAACCCCGGTAGAGAGGTTTGGGCTTTGGTGGGCGATGGGGCTTTTGGAATGTGCATGAACGATTTTATTACCGCCGTACGCTATAATTGGACAATAAAAATATTGGTATATAACAATAGTCAACTGGGTTTTGTAAAGATTGAAATGGAAGAAGCGGGATATGCAATGGCAGATGAAGCACTGGAACTTCAAAACCCAAATTTTGCCGAATATGCAAAACTATGCGGTGGTGACGGGGTGCGTGTTGAGCATGCCCAAGATATTGAAGCTGCTATAGAAAAAGCAATTGCTTCGCCTAAACCCTTTATAATTGATGCTGTAACCAACCCTGGAGAACTTTCGCTACCACCAAATATAACTTTGCAAGAGGCTTGGGGCTTTGGAAAATCAAAAGTGAAAGAGATTCTACTTGCCGTAACTGGAGAAAAAGAGCAAGAGCAAAATTTAATGGATGAGATCAAGGCATTTTTTCACAATCCGAAATAGAAAAACATAAAAGCGAACAAAATTATTTATCATGAAAGAAGCAATACGATTTACGTTCATTATATTGGTAGTAGTTCTAATTATAGTGGGCACCGTTATGTGGCCAGTTTACGGTTTTTCAATAATTGGAATTTCGATATTTGGAATAGGTATTTACGATCTCTTTCAAAAAGAACACGCTATTTTGCGAAATTTCCCAGTATTAGGTCACATGCGCTTTTTACTTGAATTGATTGCGCCCGAACTCCACCAATACTTTATAGAGTCTGACACAGACGGAGTGCCCATAGATAGAAATCACCGAACTTATGTTTATACCCGAGCTAAACTGGGAAAGGAAACCCACCCATTTGGAACGGAACTGGATGTAGAGGCCGACAATTATAAATGGATGAAACACAGCATTTATCCAGCCCCAATATTAAAGGATGCACCCAGAGAAGTGGTTGGTGGTACTAATTGCCAGCAACCGTACAGTGCGAGCATCTTCAATATTTCTGCCATGAGTTTTGGCGCCTTGAGTAAAAATGCCGTCATGGCGCTAAACCTAGGTGCTAAAGCAGGCGGTTTTTTTCATGATACCGGTGAAGGCGGAATTTCAGATTATCATTTAAAAGGTGGAGATTTGGTTTACGAAGTGGGAACCGGGTATTTTGGTTGTCGCACGGAAGACGGAAATTTTTCACCAGAGAAATTTATGGAAAAGGCAGCTATTCCGGCGGTAAAAATGATTGAGATAAAGATATCGCAAGGTGCCAAACCAGGGCATGGTGGTGTTCTCCCAGCAGCTAAAAACAATGCCGAAATTGCACGAATAAGGGGTGTGAAGCCGCATACCGATGTAATTTCACCTCCGGGACATACTGCGTTTCAAGATGCAGAAGGGCTCTTGCGTTTTATTGAACATATGCGCGAACTTAGCAATGGCAAACCCATTGGTTTTAAGCTCTGTATAGGTAGTAAGCAAGAGTTTATTGATATTTGCGAAAAGATGGTTGAAACTGGGATCAAGCCAGATTTTATAACTGTTGATGGAGCAGAGGGAGGTACTGGAGCAGCCCCCATAGACTTTACAAATTACGTTGGAATGCCCTGGGAGAAAGCATTGGTTTTTGTTGTTGATACCTTAAATGGGTACAACCTAAAAAAGGATATAAAGGTTATAACCGCAACAAAAATTATTACTGCATTTGATATTTTAAAAGCCCTATGCCTTGGAGCGGATATTTGCAATTCGGCTCGAGGTATGATGTTTGCCTTAGGCTGTATTCAAGCCTTGCGATGCGATACAAATGAATGTCCAACTGGGGTTACTACAAACAATCCTAGTTTAATGCGTGGCCTTGTTGTTTCGGAGAAATGGGAGCGTGTTAAAAATTATCATCAAAAAACCATTGAAGAATTTTTGGAACTTTTTGCTGCAACCGGATGTAGAAAACTTGCGGAGTTAAATAGAAACTATATCTTTAAGCAGGTGGAAGGGAAAACAATGTGTTATGAAGACATTTACCCAAGTATTCCTGCAGGAGAATTTCTTAAGAAGGAAAATTAAATTATAAACGTAAACAAACCAGTTAGCCATGAAAAAAGTAATGATTACATTAGATTATAGTCCTAATTCTGAAAAAGTGGTAAAAAAGGGGTATGAGCTCGCAACTTTAATGCAGGCCGAAGTAAGCCTATTTCACGTGTTGGCTGAAGTACGATATTACGGAATGCAGTACGAACCCTTTATGGGCTATGAGGGATATGCGTTTCCGGTAGATTATAAAATTCAGGAAGATATGGTAAAAATTGCGAAAGACTATCTTCAAAAAACCGCTGAACATCTTGGTGGAAATAATATTACCACGCATCTGGCCGAAGGCGATACAGCCCAAAAGATTCTAGAATATGCCGAAGAATGGGATGCCGACCTAATTGTAATGGGTACGCATAGTCACAGTACCTTAGAAAAAATATTTATGGGTACAGTTGCCTCCAGCGTTTTAGAAAAAACTGAAATACCTATTTATATGGTTCCTACCGGCAATTAAAACTATATTTTTATTTAGTGTTGCTTGGCGTATCTTCTATTCGTGGATTATCTGCTTCTAGATTTTCATTGTCTTCACCGCCTTGGCTAAAAAGTTGATTTTCCTCATCGCGATATCCAGTTTTAGATTTTTTGGCGTGTTGGCGTCCAGGAACATCCAAGTTTTTCCCTGTAAAATCTACCTTCTTTTTTCGGTCGTGTAATTGTTGATCGTCCCCACCATCGCCATGAATATTCTTTTGTTTAAGAATATCCTTGTCGTGCTTGGTTAAATCAGGATTGTAAGTTGGATTTTCTTCTTTGTTACTAGAAGATTTTGTCGTTTTATCTTGTGTGTCTTGTTTTAATTTTTTCATAATAACTTCTTTTTTTTAAGATAAATAAAACTGTCCATAAACTGTCCTAAAACTTTATTAAGGGTATTAAAAAGTTTTTAAAAAAAGAGTGTTGTTAAATGGCAATGTAGCCCCGTTTAAGTTCTTTACATTTGCCCGAAAGTCAATTTAAATAAAAGGATGTAATGGTCGATAGTATCTGGATTAAGGTGAAAAAGGAGCTGACTCACTTTCTAGTGGATTTTGGTCCAAATGTAATTTATGCACTTGTAGCTTTAGTACTTGGAATATTTTTGATTAAAATAATTATGCGCATTCTGCGTGGTATTCTCAAGAAATCACACGTTGAGCCATCCTTAGACACCTTTATTCAAAGTTTGGGTATTTTTATACTCTACGCATTACTTATTTTTGTTGTGGGCATCCTTCTTGGGATAGAAGCTTCTTCTTTTATGGCCATGTTTGGTGCAGCTGCACTCGCCATTGGATTCGCATTACAGGGCAGTTTGTCAAATTTTGCAGGTGGAGTCCTTATTCTTGCATTTAAACCTTTTAAGGTGAATGATTTGGTAGAGATTAATAACAAGCTAGGTTTTGTTCAAAAAATTGACATTTTATACACCCAGATAAAAACCTACGATGGCAGAATCATTACCATGCCCAATGGGAAAGTGGCAAATGATGACGTTGATAACCGTACAATGGAACCCTACCGCAGGGTTGAAATAGATCTTAATTTTTCCTTTGAAGAAGATTTTGACACTTTACGGGAAATTATTACTAATGCCTTGGAGGCGCATCCAAAGCTGGTTAAGACAAAGACTATCGATGTTTGGTTGGTTGAAATGGGAGACTTTGCTATGAAAGTATCAGCTAGATGCTGGTCAAAGTCTGAGGAATATTGGGACGTGTATTTTGATCAAATGGAAGCGGTAAAAAAAGCATTGGATAAAAATGATATTCACCTTGCTATTCCTAAACGAGCAATTTATCAAGAAGGACTTGCTCTGGAAAAGAAAGAAAATCCAGAAATTTCAGCTTAAAATTTGCATAAAATAGCTTTTGGAACTTTCTAGTTTAAGCCGGATAAACTGTATCTTTACGGCTTGAAAACTACACTTTAATTACAGTTATGGCACTAACCAACAATGATATAATGAAAAAACTTCGCGTAGCTCATAAATTACGCGATGACGATATTGTGAAAATTTGTGCCCTTGTGGACTTTGCAGTATCTAAAAGTGAACTGGGAGCCATATTCAGAAATGAAAACCATGAGAAATATATGGAGTGTGGCGATCAATTTCTTCGGAATTTCTTAAACGGGCTTGTTATTCACCTAAGAGGACCAATGCCAGAAAAGAAAAAACCGAAACCAAAACCGAAGCCTACCAAGAAATATAATCCGAATCCTAGAAAATAATAGATTCTCACTAGCAGCTTTCTGAAACTTGCTATAGCTGCTATTTTCGGTAGGATCTTGGAACTCTTTTCCATTATAAGGTCTATAAAGTTTCATTTAATTCCTGCAGATTTTAAGTACAGGATTCCCGATAAAAATTTAACATAGCATTAACCGCTAATGAAATATTAAATTATTGTAATATTGATGCTTTCAATATATCTTTGCATCTGTTTAGCGTTGAGCTTACTAGTGCTCTTGTCTATTACAGAATATTAAAAATAATTAATACATGATAAAATTAGGATGGATACAGTGAAAAAATCCGAAACAAATAAATTGAAAAGAACCCATCTTTACTATAAATATACTGGGTTTTATACTTTTGTGGGTCAAACACTTAAAAAGTCAATAGTTCCATTGCTGCTCATTGTGGCTGCTTTGGTTGTTGTTGACTTATACGTAGTGGATTTTAGTAATTTATTCACCTATATAACCGAAACCTACGCCCCGATTAATATTCTGTTGGTTTTCCTTTTATCTGAATCATTTTTGGGATTAGTTCCGCCGGAAATCTTTATTGCGTGGAGTAACAAAATGCCAGAACCTTTGGTTTACCTATCTGTTTTGGCCACCTTATCTTATATTGGTGGTATCGTTTCTTACTTTATTGGAAGATGGATATTTACAATTCCAAAAGTATTTGCATATATGGAAGGCAAAATGAAGAAACACCTTAAGCAAATTCGCAAATGGGGTGGCTTCTTGATAGTTGTAGGTGCACTCCTGCCAATTCCTTTTTCTATGACGAGTATGGCAGCTGGAATGATTCATTACAAATTTAGAAACTACTTATTATTTGGCTTGCTTCGCTTTGTACGATTTTACTTGTACGCCGTTGCCATTTTCAGTTTACTGTAGTACTTTTGATGTATCATAGCAATATTGTTATGAGGCTATATGCTTTTACGCATCAAAATACCATTCACCTTTCATGAAGAAAACAGAACCCTATGCTGCATTACGATTTAGGGAGTTCAATATCTTTCTTATGGTGCGCTTTGCAATGGTTTTTGCGTGGACCATGCAGTTTGTAGTGATAGAATGGGAGGTTTATAGCATCACTAAAAACCCACTTTCATTAGGTATAATTGGTTTAATGGAAGTTATACCAGCAGTCTCTATGGCTCTTTTTGCTGGTCATATTGTAGATCAGCGTGAAAAGCGATCGCTTTTATTTACGTGTATTTTGGGCTTTTCCGTTGTAAGCTTGGGCTTATTTCTTTTAACTTGGCCTAGAGTAGTGGACGGCATCGCCACAAACTCCATACTTTATACTATTTACTTTCTGGTTTTTTTAGGAGGAATTGTGCGTGCCTTTTTAGGCCCAACGATATTTTCGTTATTCTCTTTATTAGTCCCTAAGCGAATATACCCTAATGCAGCAACTTGGAGCAGTTCCGTCTGGCAGATGGGTGCAGTTGTGGGCCCTGCCGCTGGAGGTTTTCTTATTCATTGGATTGGCGTGCATTGGTCTATGTGTTTTGTGTTTGCATTTTCGTTAATGGCATTGATTCTGTTACTTCAAATACCGAAAAAACCAATTCTAAACCCAAATATTGGAGAACCAGTTTTAAAGAGCCTAAAGGAAGGGATTAAATTTGTTAAAAACACCAAGGTAATATTGGGGGCGCTTACCTTAGATATGTTTGCCGTACTTTTTGGCGGGGCGGTTGCACTATTGCCCATTTTTGCCCAAGATATATTGAAGGTAGGCCCTGAAGGCTTTGGGGTTTTACGTGCCGCGCCAGCAGTAGGAGCCCTGATTATTATGTTTACATCGGCCTATTTTCCGCTCAACAAGAATGCCGGCTATAAATTACTTACTGCCATTTTCGGATTTGGCGTTTGTATTATCGTCTTTGGTGTTTCAACTTGGTTTTGGGTTTCGGTAATTGCACTCTTCTTAAGTGGCGTTACAGATGGTATTTCGGTAATTATCCGTCAAACTATTTTACAGTTGCGCACCCCAGACCACATGCGAGGGCGAGTAGCTTCAGTAAACTCAATGTTCGTTGGATCCTCTAATGAGTTGGGAGCCTTTGAAAGCGGACTCACCGCCAAATTGATGGGGACGGTTACGGCAGTGGTTTTTGGAGGAGGAATGACTATACTTACCGTACTTGGAACCGGCGCTTTTTTCCCCCACCTGCGTAAATTAGATCTCCGGAAAGATCTTGAAAAACACGAGGAGGAGGTATAAAGCTACTATATTAACAGCATCCGCTTTTTGGCTCACAGCAAGAATCAGATTCAATATCAGCCAGATTTAGTTTTGGCTTTTCTTGTTTATCTCCTGGCTTTACGGCGTAAACTGTGATACTGAAAATTCCTGTGCCGCCATTATTAAAGGCTTGTGCTTCTGATTCTGAAAGGTATTTTTCAAGAATGTCGGCTGGAATGCTTATGGGCTTTTCTTTTTGAATTTTCACGCCTTGAAAACCAATTTCCGTGATAGAATTTAAGTATTCAGATCGCTGTATAGCTCCCGCAACACAACCCGCATACATTTCGGCATCATTTTTTAAAGCTTCAGGAAGGTCGCCCACTAAAACAATGTCAGAAATACTGAAATGCCCTCCTGGTTTTAATACACGGTAAATTTCGCTAATAACTTTTTGCTTGTTGGGAACAAGGTTTAGTACACAATTACTAACGATTACATCGGCCACATCGTTATTTATAGGCATGTTATCAATATCGCCTTCTCTAAACTCAACGTTGTTATACCCTAATTTTTCTGCATTGTTTCGGGCTTTTTCAATCATAATGGGCGTAAAGTCTATTCCTATTACTTTCCCTTCAACCCCAGTTTCATGACGTGCAACAAAGCAATCATTTCCTGCGCCCGAACCTAAATCAATTACAGTATCTCCTTTTTCAATTTTGGCGAAAGCAGTTGGCAGGCCACACCCCAGGCCCAAATCAGCATCTTCAATATATCCCTCTGTTTCAGAATAATCGTCCATCATTATATTGTACACTTTGTTTGAAGGTGTAGTAGCTCCGCAGCAAGAAGAAGCATTTTCTGCTTTGCCTTGTTCCGCTATTTTTGCATAACGCTGTTTTACGATGTCTTTTAACTCTTGTTCTTTATTCATGACTTCTGTTTTTTAACTGTATTATTTCATGTTTTTTAGCAACAATCCTGTTCTATAGTATCCTGATCTAAAAATTGAAAGAGCACCTGCTTCATTTTCCTCCAATTTGTTTTGTCAATACAATAGCAGACGCTTGTACCAGAAATATCTCCTTTTATAAGCCCTAAGCGCTTTAACTCCTTTAGATGTTGTGAAATAGTAGCTTGGGCAAGACCAATTTCATTTACTAAATCGCCACAAACACATGAGTTTATTTTAAACAAATGTTGTAAAATTGCTACTCTGGCCGGGTGGCCTAATACTTTTGCAAGTACTGCTATTTCGTTTTGTGTATCGCTAAATATTTCTGTTTTGGCTAATCCCATTTCCTGTTGATTGTTGTATTGCAATATTACGATTAATCAATTTCTTGAGAAAGAAAAACATCACTTTTTTGGTTAGCGTCAAATATTTTATTGTTTAGCGTTTCTGAATTTACGCTTTCTGGCCTTTTTAATAAGGCTGAACCTTAGGTCATCATAAAATAGACTAAGCAACAGCACTAAAGCTCCTATAATCAAGGTGTTAATTTCTAATTTTAGGCTGGCATAGCAGAATCCTCCTACTATTCCGCCCAAAAAGAAGAAGGAAATTATAAACCCTCTTAGTTTGATTTTAGCTTTATTCTCCTTTTTATCGGGATATGAATTTGGAAAAAACAAATGACTGATTTCAATACCCAAATCAGTGAAAAGTCCAGTTAAGTGGGTAGTTCGAACAATTTCATCAGATATTTTGGTCACAAAAGAGTTTTGCATGCCCATAGCAAACAGTAATAGGCAGGCTAGTGCGTTTGGGTATTGCATTTGGGTAAGTTGTGCCATAGTTGCCGCACCCATTAATATTACAGCTTCTGCTATGGTAGGAATGGCAAAAACATTCATTTTTTTACTTTCCCGAAATTTTTCAATAATAAAACTGGAGGAAAAGGAACCCAAAAGAAAGGATATGATATAAACCAAATACACGGTGCCTTTCCAAAACTCAAATTGCTCAACATCAAACATAAACTGCGCAAAATGACCCGTTACATTGGTGGTAAGTTGTTGAATGGCTAAAAACCCAGTGACGTTTACCAATCCGGCCACAAAAGATAGGACCGTCGCAATTTGCAGATTGTGCTTTAATGTCCGGCTTTTGCCTTGATGCCTAAACATTTTATGACTATTTACTTTTTGTAGGAATGCTTACAACCTTTCTGGATGCCTAGAATATGCAAATTTAAGCTTTTGCGAATGAAGAAGAACCCATACTAAGGTAACAATATGATGTAGCGAACAAGCTTATTCATTTTCCATGCTATTATCTTGCTTTTCGAAACATCAGAAGTAAAACTTAAAATCTATAGGTAGCATTAACACAGGTGTCAGTCTAGCAAATTATTGTTTAGTTCTGATTCCTGTGACTTCCAAGTGTTGCCATAGTTTTATCATAGCTTCAATAAGTCATGATTCTGAATTAAATATCTTTTAACAACACACTAAGTCCACTCCATTCGCTGGAGCCTGATTGCGTTCAGGATTGCCAAAAATGCAACTCCAACATCTGCAAAAACGGCTTCCCACATGGTTGCAATTCCGCCTGCACCTAAAATAAGAACAGCCAATTTTATCCCAAAAGCCAAGGCTATATTCTGCCAAACGATACGCCTAGTAGAACGGCCAATTTTTATGGCACGTGAAACTTTAGAGGGATGGTCTGTTTGGATAATCACATCGGCAGTTTCAATGGCAACATCACTTCCTAAGCCGCCCATAGCCATGCCGACATCACTGGCAGCTATAACAGGAGCATCGTTTATTCCGTCTCCAACAAAAGCGACTTTCGTGTTCGAACCACTTTTTAACTTTTCAACTTCATTTAATTTGTCTTCGGGTAAAAGACCACCTATCGCCTTATCTAGGTTTAATTGGGCGCCTACTTGTTCGGTAATAGAAGCTTTATCACCAGAAAGCATAACAATATTGTTTATTCCTGTTTTCCGAAGCGCTTCAACCGCATGATGAGCATCGTCCTTTAATTCGTCGGCAATAACTACAAAGCCTTTAAAAACTCCGTCTATCGCTAGCATCACAATAGATTCAACTATTGCTTCAGTTTCACTGGGAGTTACGATGCCATTTGCAGTCATTAAAGATTTGTTTCCGGCCAATACTGTTTTACCTTTTATGCTTCCTTTTAAGCCTTTTCCCGCAATTTCGCTAACTTCAGATGCTTGATAAGGAGCTTCATCAATTTGATATTCCATGATGGCTCGTGCAATTGGATGTGTAGATTGGGCTTCCAATGCCATGAGGTATTGCATCATTTCTTTTTCTGAAATAGCATAGGTTTTAATCTCTTTAATTTTAAAAACTCCTTTCGTTAGAGTTCCGGTTTTGTCCATAACAATCGTATTAACTTTGGTGATGGCGTCAAGAAAGGAAGCTCCTTTAAAGAGAATTCCGTTCCGCGAGGCAGCTCCAAGACCACCGAAATATCCCAATGGAATAGAAATTACTAAGGCACAAGGGCAGGAAATTACCAGAAATATTAAAGCTCTATACAGCCAATCTTGGAATACGTATTCAGCTACAAAAAAGTAGGGCAGTAGGGTAACGCTAATGGCGAGAAAAACTACAATCGGGGTATAAACCCTGGCGAACTTTCGAATGAAAAGCTCAGTCTTTGATTTTCTTTTGGTAGCATTTTCAACCAAGTGTAATATTCTAGATATAGAACTGTCTGTAAATACTTTAGTTGTTTTTACTTCAATTACTTCTTCAAGGTTTATACTACCAGCAAAAACAGGAGAGCCTCTTCTAACTGTATCGGGTTTACTTTCCCCGGTAAGGGCTGCTGTATTTAATGAAGCTTTGTTGGAAAGCAATTCGCCATCCAATGGAATTTTTTCCCCTACGCGCACTTGAATCCGTTCTCCTACCGCCACATCTTCGGGGTCAGTTACAACGAATTTATTATCGCGAAATACCTTGGCATTATTTGGACGAACATCCAATAAAGCTTTAATATTGCCTCGTGCTTTTTTAACTGCTGAATGTTGAAATAACTCACCAACGGTGTAAAATAGCATAACCGTTACGCCTTCTTCGTAATGACCAATGGCAAATGCTCCCACGGTAGCAATTGTCATTAGAAAAAACTCCGTAAAAACATCGCCTTTTATAATATTATTCCAACTTTGTTTTATCACCGGATAACCTACAGGAATATATGCGATTATATACCAAGCTAACCGAAATCCGTCTTGAAAGAAATTAGTTTTAAAATAATCCATTGCAATTCCAGCTACCAGCATAGCGAAACTGATAATTGCAGGTAGATATATTTTAAATTTGGATTTTGTACTTTTAATGCTGTTATCAGTATCCGTGCCACAGCAACTGCTAGTATTACAACAGCTATCCTCAGCATTTAAATTGCCAAGACTTACTTCTTCTTTTGTCATTGTATTTTTTTAATCATCCGCTTTAATCTAAAAACTAATCTTCGGTGGTATTGATTCCATTTTTTGAGTGCTTCATCTCTAGGAATGCTAACTTCTATTAAAAGTTTAGGAGCAATTTCCAATGCGCTTTCTCTTTCTTAAAGTATCAAGATTCTAAGATTCGTTTTAAGCTTCAGTCATAGCGGAATTTTTATAAAGTGCAAGGTATTTAAAATGTACGTGCAACAGAAGTGCATTATTCCACGCATTTGTCGCACAGGCCTTTAACTACCAGATTGGCATCTTCGGCAGTAAAACCTTCGGGAAGATTGATTTGGGGTATTTTATGATCGGTAAGGCAAATGGTTTCATCGCATTGATTGCAATAGAAGTGGAGGTGTAGATCTCTTTCCATTTCGCAATTGCAGTCTTCTTCGCATAAAGCATATTTTTTGGTGCCCGTACCGTCATCAATCTGATGGACAATTCCTTTTTCTTCAAAGGTTTTTAAAGTTCTGTAAAGCGTTGTCCTGTCAGATTTTGCAAAGTGGTTTTCTACATCTGTCAAGGCTTTCGCGGCATCGTGTTCTAATAAAAATTGATATACAAGCTTGCGCATGGCGGTGGGCCTAACATTTCTTTTTTGGAGTAAGGGTTCTATTTGCAACATGGTTTTTCTTTCAATACTTTTCATTGCATGTTTTTATGCTGAAGAGTGATAAATATAATATTTTTAATTGGTTTTATCTAAAAGGAAACAGGGTATTAATCAGCAAGAAATCGGTAATATTGTAATTAGATGAAAATAAGTAGTTAGATATCCAAGTTCATTTAAAAATGATTGAAGCTAGTTTTAAGTCATATTTAGTGTCAAATGCCGGTGTTTCTATTGAAGAGGCAAATAAACGCTATGATGCCCTTGAGAAAAAAGAGTTTAAAAGTGGGGCTGTTCTTTTAGAGAAAGGTGCTCCGTGTAGGCATTCATTTTTTGTAGAAAAAGGCTTGTTGCGTTCTTACATGCTTGCCGAAGATGGCAAGGAGCATATCATTCAATTTGCTCCTGAAAGCTGGTTTATTGTTGATAGAAGCAGCGTATATTTTAGCGAAACTTCCAAAAGTTATATTGAAGCAATTGAAGATAGTAAAGTTGTATTATTAAATGACGATTTTTTCAGCCAAGTAAGTGCGCTTTATCCAAAGTTTAGCCAATTTAACGACAGGTTGCTGCACAAGCACATCCTTCAAATGCAACAGCGGATAAACTTGTTGTTGGGGGCATCTGCTGAAACTCGTTACTTAAATTTTATTGAGTTGTATCCCGACCTTCTTTTACGGGTGCCACAATGGATGATTGCTTCTTATTTGGGAATTACTCCAGAAAGTTTAAGCCGAGTTCGCAAGGAGTTGGCTAATAAGAATTTCAGCTAAACTTGAAAGACATTCGTTTTCTTTAATATAATTCTTACCCTTTGTTGAAAATGGGAGGTGCTAGAAAATAACTTCTGAAAGAGTTTATTCCAAAGAATTAAGCTCTCCTATTTATCTATGAAAATTAATCAACTTTGTATTTATAATTCAATTGTTTTTAGTCAATAGCGTTCTAAACGTTCATAAGGCAACCCTTGAAAGCCTTTGTTTAGTGGGGTTTTAGAGATGATGTGAAGCTTGAGGGTCTGTAATTAAGAATTCCTGTTTTTTGGCCTATCCAAAATTTAGAGAAAATTTCGTAAGCCTAGCCCCGACAGCTGTACGGGGTTTTTGGTTCGTTCCGATAGCTATCGGAATCATCAATGAAATCATAGATTCACGAACTCCAATTTTATTATTTAAAAGAGTGAGTAAAAAAATGAACAGGTTAAATATTTAGGACAGAATTGGTTTTTAGTGTGCTTAAAAGCATTATACCTCCACAGACCATATTTTCACATAATAAAATAGGAAAAACACTGGAAAGAAAGGGGTTTTTGTTGATGGTCAGTGTTTTATGTGTTGATAGGTTTGTGTTGCTAACATTAATCTAACTATATTATGAAAACAAAAATTTTAAGTATTGTAAGCTCTATTTTGTTTCTTATCATTTTGCAAGGCTGTTGTACACCAAGTAATGTAATAGGGAGCGTGAACAACACACTGCGCCCACAGGAAACAAACAACTGGTGTTGGGCAGCAGTAACACAGATGGTTGCCCAAAATGAAGGTATAAGTGTAACACAATGCGATCTAGCAAACCATCGTTTCGGTAAAACAAATTGTTGTGATTTTGAAATTACTGACGAAAGTTGTCCAAAAACTAATGATTGTAACTCACCGGGATGGCCAGATCTAGATTATGTAGGACTTAAGTTTGAGGAATCTGAAACTGGCATAAGCTGGTCTAAGCTCAAGAAAAATATTTATTGTAGTAAAAATGTAATGGGTTATGCTTACGGAACCAGTGGTGTAGTAGGGCATGTGGTTGTTGTTAAGGGCTATATAACCGTTTCAGGCACCAACTATGTTGTTCTCAACGATCCTTGGGCTCCGTGTGCGGGGCAGGAGCGCATGATTACCTACGAAGAATATGCAGATCCATCAGGAACGGCTACCCATTGGAAAACATGGTACGATATCACCAAGAAATAATTTGTAACTTTAAAGTAACTAATCATGAAAAATTCAATTAAATATTTATCCATACTAGCCATTTTTGTTACATGCTTTATGAATGCACAAGAAAACAACATGCAAAAGGCAATAGAAAAGGGAAAATCTGATCTTACAGAACTTTTGATAAAAGCAGGAGACAATTTCAATTTCGGAGTAAAAGTTTCAGATGTTAAAAAATCTGAAGGAAAAACTGGAGTTCCGTATAAAGAAATAGACTTTAATAAATTACTTGATTACGACGGCCAAGAATTGGAGCAATTGCTTTCGTCTGTTCAAAAATTTGTTGTTCCACTTACTATTGACAACCAGGTGGTAACAACTATTAGTATAACGCAGAAAGAAAAAGGTACATATAAACCAACTGAATTAATAAATCAAAATTATCAAAACAACTTGAATTTGCTTCCCTCAGAGGCTAGTGAAAACAACTTTAAGGACCTTGTCATTATTTATGTTCCCAACTTGAACACGCTTGTATATTCGGCAGGTGATAAGGTTTACACTTCTTATAATAATCACAGTCTGAGCCAGGGAATAGAAGCTAAGGTACTTTTACAAAAATTGAAAGCCGATGCTAAAGAGTTTCAAGAAAAATATGGTGAATTGATTAAAAAAGGAAAATTGGTAAACTAATAAAAGTTTCAGAATCGGTTTTTAAAATTCTCTTGACGTAATGTTCAAGAGAATTTTTTTTTAATCAGATCTAATACTGTCATAGGATTACAAAATGGTTTGCTTATTTTTATTTTTGGACATATCAATTTTGGAGATTGAATAATCCTCAAAAAGAACAAGAATAGGGTAATGCGCTTAACTTTGAAGTGAGTGTTGGAAATAGCGTTGTTGAATCTATACTAAAACCCTATTAAGTATCATAGCTTTAGACGTTTATGATTTTGGAAATATTTAACTTCATTTTAGCCAACAAACCGACCATTTAAAACTACTTTACAGTATATTACTATGTAATTTCCTTACATTTGAGGTCTACCAAAATTTGCCTTGGAAAAGAAAGAAAAAAAGAAAAATAAGCCCAGAAAGTACAGGTTTTTACGAATCGCAGCTAGAATTATCGCGGTTTTTATAGTCCTGTTTTTCCTGTTAGTCCTTTTTGTTCGCAGCCCATGGGGCCAGGACATTATTGTGCAGCGTGCCGTTAAATATGTTTCTGGAAAAACCCATACCAAAGTTGAGATAGATAAGCTCTTTATAACTTTTGACGGTAATATCATGCTAAATGGTTTGTATTTGGAAGATAAAAAGGGTGATACTTTAGTCTATTCAAAATCCTTTGAAGCAGATGTACCTATTTTACCAATTATTCGCGGCAAGGGTATAGGTGTTGATAATCTAAATTGGGAAGGTTTGCGCGCAAATGTTATTCGAAAAGATTCTCTGAACGGATATAATTTTCAGTTTCTCATTGATGCCTTTTCTACTCCAGATACAACACAAGTTGCCGCTGATACTATTTCGGAACCCATGGATATTATCTTGGGCGATATTAACCTAAAAGATTTCAATATTGTTTTTGACGATGCCGTGCTAGGGATAGACAGTCAATTTAAAATTGGAGCGTTAGACCTTGAAATGAAGAAAACAGACCTGGAAAACATGGATTTCCGGGCTTCGGCGGCATCAATTGCAAATACTCATATAAAATATATTCAATCTCCCGTACCGCCAACGCCTTCTGAAGATTCGCCTTTACCGTTTTTGGAACTCGATGCGCTAAGTTTTAATAATGTTTTTGTTGATTATCAATCTTCTAGTGATGGGATTGCAGCAAATTTGGAGATTTCAGATTTCTTTATTGAACTTGAAAAAGCAGATCTTACCAACAATGATATTGCAATAGGTGATCTAAGGTTGAAGAATTCAATTGTAAATTTAAAAACTGAAACCAATACCGAGCCAAAAGAAGCGGTGGCACCAGGAGATGATACCGAAAAATTTGAGTGGCCTGATTTTAAGGTCTCCGTTTCAGATATCGATCTTGAAGGAAATAAAATTAGTTATTTTTCAGATAAGGCTAAAGTGAGACCAAATGAATTTAACGCCAATGCCATTGTTCTTCAAGATTTAAAATTAAAGGCTAATTCAATTTATCTAAAGGATAAAAAAGCAGGCTTACAGCTAGGTAGCCTAACTTTTAAAGAAGCATCAGGCTTAAATCTAAAAGATTTGGCTTTAAACCTAAATGTAACGGATAAAGCTATTCAAATAACTAATTTAAACCTCGCGCTTAACAGTAATAAGTTAAAGGGGAAAGTACGTTTTGATTATCCAAGTCTTGCCACCTTGATTGAAACACCAGAAAAGTCAAAATTTGAATTAAACGTTCCGTCCTTTCAGGCCGATTTAAATGATGTTTATCGGTTTCAACCAACGCTTAAGGAGAATGAATATTTAAACACGCTTAGCAAAAAACACCTAACCGGAAATATGAATGCTTCAGGATATCTGTCGGCAATTCAAATACCTGCTTTAAATGTTGCCTGGGGAAATAGTACAAATATTTATGCCAGTGGCTATATTGAAAACGCCACAGATCCCGACAACTTAAAATTTGATATTCCAAATTTTTCAGCAGACACTAAAAGAAGCGACCTTATTCAATTTGTAAGTGAAGCTGATCTGGGCGTGAGTTTGCCCGAAGATGTTTCATTAACTGGAGATGCCGAAGGCAACCTTGAAAATGTGGAGGCAAAGGCTCAATTAAATACTTCGCAAGGTATCGCTACTATTGACGGACACTTTAAAAATGACACCCAGATATCTTTTGACGCCGACCTTGAAGTGAAAGCGTATAAACTAAACGAACTTCTTAAAAATGATCAGCTCGGAACACTTAGCCTTAACATAAAAACCAATGGTTCGGGCAGCGACATCAATAGTTTAGATGCAGTTTTAGATGCTAACATTTCTAGTTTTCAATTTGATGGTTACGCAATTGAAGATTTAGTAATTAACGGAAACATTAAAAATGGAGTAGGAGACATCACTTCAAAATATCAAGACAAGAACATAAATTTAGATCTTGGGGTAGATGTGGCTTTAGACTCCGTAATGACCCAGGCTAGTGCGCACCTCAATATTATTGGCGCCAATCTACAAGGTTTAGGGTTAATGGAGCGCGATGTGCGAACTGCTTTTAAACTCGATGCCGATTTTGAAGCGGGAAAAGAAGGCTTTGATGTTATTTCAACCATTGGTGATGGCGTAGTGGTTAGTGACGACAAAACGTATTTACTGGGCGATGTATTTGCAACAGCACATGTAAGAAGCGATACTACTTCCATTTGGTTGGACAATAAGATGATTGAGCTGAGTTTAGAAAGTAATAGTGATCCTGAAACTTTTGCAACTTCCATTCAGCGTCATATTTCTAGTTATTTCTCAAGAAAAACAGAATTTTCAGATACGCTTCAGAATCCCGTTAAACTATTTATTAAAGGCAAAATTGTAGAGGCACCTGTTCTTAATGATGTGTTTTTAGTAAATGTTAAAAAGCTAGATACTGTTAAAATTGCAGTAAATTTTAATGAGGCAGCTCGAAAGTTCAAAGCCGATATTCAGGCACCACATATCAACTATGGCGGAAACAAGCTTGATAGTCTTGCTTTTACGATGGATACTGATAAAGAACAGTTTGTTTTCGATTTAGGCTTTAAGAATATAGAGGGCGGTCCTTTACATATTCCTAGAACAAAAATAACGGGCAGCCAAAAGAACAATGAGTTGAGCTTAAACTTCAACTCGGTTTACAAGGATAGTACCTTAATTAATATTCAATCACAAATTACGGGTACTTCAGAAGAACTTCGATTTCATGTAATGCCAGAAGATTTAATCTTAAATAGAAATGCGTGGGAAACACCAGAGAATAACGAAGTGTTGATTTCAAAGCACAAGCTTATTTTTAATGATTTTAGGTTTACGCGAAACAATGAATCGGTAGAAATTACAGATAAATTGCCCGAGGTGTCAAAAAATAACTTTGCTTTTGAGTTTAAGAACTTTAAGCTGAAGGAAATTTTAAACTATTTAAACCCCGAAGAGGAATTGGCAAAAGGCGATTTAAACGGAAACTTGGTTGTCGTAGAGCCTTATGGTAATTCAGGACTGTTGGCAGATCTTTCTATTCAAGAGTTTATTTTGTTAGATGTAGATTTAGGAACTTTAAGTGTTGATGCTGAATCTTTAGGCGGCAATAGCTATGATTTTAATTTAGCTTTAAAAGAAGGGGAGGTAGATTTGGATGTAACTGGCGATTATATTGCCTCGGAAACTAAAGCCAAAATTGATTTAAACCTCGATATTAATGAATTTAAGATGCATGCCTTACAAGGTTTTTCCTTTGGTGAAATAAAGGATACAGATGGTAGTTTTTCTGGTGAATTCAATGTTACCGGTAGTCCGTCAAGCCCAAAATACAAAGGAAGCTTAGATTTTAACGATGCAGAATTTACGGTTACAAAATTAAATGCTCCTTTTACATTGACAAATGAAACCCTGAAAATTGACAATAAGGGCTTGTATATGGACGGGTTTACGGTTAGAGACGAAAATAAAAACAAACTGGTCTTAACAGGACAAGTGGGTACCGAAAGTTTTGTAAATCCGACTTTTGATATAAATGTAAATGCAGAAAACTTTCAGGTACTCAACGCAACTAAAGAAGATAATGATATGCTTTACGGCAAAGCCTCATTTGATGCCGATGCCAAGTTGACTGGCGATCTTCAAATTCCAAAATTAGATACGAGAATAACTGTAAATGATGATACAGATGTAACCTACGTTTTACCCTCCTCTTCAGTATCCATAGAAGAAAGAGATGGAGTGGTTATTTTTGTTAATCGGGAAAACCCGGAATCAATTTTAACAAAAACTACGGAAAAAAGCGAAACTTTGTCTGGAATTGATGTAGATGCTTTTCTGAAAATAGGAGAAAATGCAAAGATCACTGTTATATTAGATCAGGAAACCGGCGACAATTTTAAGGTGTTTGGAGATGGAGAATTTGATTTTACCATAAACCCCAACGGTCAAATGAACCTAAGTGGAGTCTATGACATTGCCGGCGGTCATTACGAGATGAACCTCTACAATTTAGTTAGTCGTAAGTTTGATTTGGCCAAGGGTAGTAGAGTAAGTTGGTCTGGAGATCCTTTTGATGCAGAATTAGACGTAAAAGCCCAGTATAAGGTTGAAGCTTCGGCTTCGGCATTAATGGCACCAGTTAGTTCTGGGTCAGATCCTTCGGTAAAGAGCAAATACAGACAAGTTTTACCCTTTTATGTGTATTTAAATGTAGATGGAGAGCTTACCCAACCGGTAATCTCTTTTGATTTGGATATGCCAAAAGATGAGCAAGGTGCTATTGGCGGACAAGTTTATGGCAGGTTACAACAAGTAAATCAACAAGAGGGAGAGTTAAACAGACAAGTTTTTTCACTTTTGGTTTTAAATCGATTTTATCCTGAACCCGGCAGTGACGGAAGCCGCGGTGGTTTTGCGACAGTAGCGCGCGATAACCTTAACGATGCCCTTTCAGACCAACTGAACACATTTTCAGACAAACTATTGGGCAATACTGGCGTAGAGTTAGATTTTGGCCTTGATAGTTACACTGATTATCAAGGAGAAACGCCCCAAGAACGCACGCAACTTGATATTGCTGCCCAAAAGAAGTTGTTTAACGACCGTCTGATAGTGCGCGTAGGTAGTGAGGTTGATCTGCAAGGAAGTAGCCCTAACAATGAACCAACCCCGCTAATTGGAAACGTGAGCTTAGAATATTTACTTACCTCAAATGGTCGTTATAGGTTAAAGGGTTTTAGAAGGAACGAGTTTGAAAATGTTATTGATGGGCAGACTATTGTAAGCGGAATTGCCTTGATATTTACCCAGGAATTCAACAAATTTGATGAGTTATGGCAAGCTATTCTTCGGGGAGAAACTAAAGCTGAAAAAGAAGCTCGAAAAGCTTCGGAAGAAAAATTGAAAAGACAAAAAGAAGAGCAGGAGGCGGAATATAAACGGGAGCAAATGGAAAAGGTGAAAAAAGAAGATACCGTAGAATTCAAAAATGAATCAGAAGACTAAACATCAATTTTGAAACAAGTGCTAGTACTGATTTCAAAAATATAAAGCAATATTTATTCAAGTGAAATTTACATATAAAATAGGGCTCGTTTTAATTGCAATTGCCTTGGTGCTGCAATCCTGCTCCGTAGTGAAGTACATCCCAAAAGGGGAGCGACTTTATACAGGAGCTCGTGTTGAAATTGAATCTGATTCTGTAATTAATAATAGTGATGGGTTAAAATCTGTTCTCGAGGAAGCTTTGCGGCCAAAGCCCAACAAGAAAATTCTTGGTATGCGCTTAGGGCTTTATTATTACTACAAAATGCAGAAAGAGCATCCAGGCTTTATCAATAAGTTTCTTTATAAACAATTAGGAGAACAGCCCGTTTATCAAAGTGACGTAAACCTTTACGATGTAGAAGAGATATTGATAAATAGAATGGAAAATAGAGGTTTTTTCTACAGTGAAGCTATTTCAGAATTTGAGGAAAAAGAAAAAGAAGCCGCTGCTAAATACGTTGTTAAGGCAAGTTCACCATATACAATGGTAGGGTATCAGTTAGATAGTTTGCCGCAACCCATACATCCAGAAGTTAAAAACAGCGTTAAAGAATCGGAACTATCAAAAGGAATGCGCTTTGATCTTGCCAATATGAAGATGGAACGCGAGCGAATAGACAGCGACTTAAAGCAAAAAGGCTATTACAACTTTAATTCTGGTTTTCTTATTTTTGAAGCAGATACGAATCAATATAACAAAAAACGATTTGATTTATTTCTTCGATTAAAAAAGGAAACGCCGAAAAAATCTATTGTTCCCTATAAAATTTCCAAGGTGAATGTTTATGCAAATTATGATGTCCAAGATTCAACGGTAAATGATGTTTCCCGGTTTAACCAAAAAAACTTTATCAACAGTGAGAATTTTTTCAAGCCCAAATATTTAGATCCATTTATTACCTTAGAAGAAGGACAGTACTATAATCCGCAGACCTCTAAAAATTCGGCAAGACGGCTTTCCTCGATTGGTTCCTACAAATTTGTAAATATTCAATACACCGAAAAAGATTCGTTGCTCACTGACAGTTTAGGGATTTTGGAGGCTAACATATATCTTTCTCCATTAAACAAGCGATCCCTACGTGCCGAACTGCAAGCAGTATCAAAATCAAATAACTTTGCGGGCCCGGGAATTGCGCTCACTTACAGCAATCGCAACTTATTTCAAGGCGGCGAAACTTTAAATACAACGGCTAAATTTGGCTATGAATTTCAAGCAGGTGGTGGCGGAAATAGCGGGAAATCCAGTATTGAACTAGGGCTTAAAAATGAACTTATTTTTCCGCGTGTTATTTTTCCAATAAAAATAGACAATGACTTTTTTAAATATGCAATCCCCAAAACCAAGACCAGTATAAGCATAGATTATTTAGCGCGAACCAAATTGTATGCCTTGCTTTCAGGTACCGCGCAGTTTGGATATATCTGGCAGGCAAATAAGTATGTTACCCATGAGGTTATTCCTATTTCCATCAATTATACTAAACTGTCAAACACCACAAAGGAGTTTGACTCTATCTTGCAACAGAATCCGTTCTTAAAACGCAGCTTTGAGCAAAAGTTTATTTCAGGGCTCAACTATTCCTATACCTACAACGGAATGGTAGATACAAAAAGTAAACACCAGTTTTATATAAATTCCACATTAGACGTTGCTGGGAATAGTATCAGTCTATTTGGAAAGGAAGATGATATGGGCAAAAAGAAGTTTTTGGGTTTAGAGTATGCCCAATACGCCAAAGCAGATGTAGATCTTAGGTATCATTTTAACTTTGGGAAAGAACAAGTTATTGCTACACGACTTTTTGGAGGTTATGGACATCCGTACGGAAACTCGGAAGTTATGCCCTATATAAAACAATATTATTCAGGTGGTCCCTATAGTGTGAGAGCCTTTAGAATACGTTCTTTGGGCCCAGGAACCTACAGCGATGAAGATAATAGACAAAGTGATTATTTTGATTTAACAGGGAATATTCGTTTAGAAGCTAACATTGAATATCGATTTCCTATTTTTTCCTATTTTAAAGGAGCAGTTTTTGTAGATGCCGGTAATATTTGGAATTCAAAACCCAATGAAGCTTTTGAAGGAAAAGATAAGTTTACTTCTAATTTTATAAATGAATTGGGAATGGGTGCCGGTGTTGGGCTTCGTGTAGATGTGCAGGGCTTTGTACTTCGTTTTGACTTTGCAGCGCCATTTCACGACCCTTCAAAATCGAAGACCTATAAATTTGACGTTAATGAGACGGTTTTCAATTTCGGAATTGGGTATCCATTTTAAGTTAAACCTGCTCTATTTAAAAATACTTAACAGCGAAAGTGATGGGCACGCTCCTCGCTATTGTGATAACCCTACACTGAAAACTGATTAAAGGGAGTAGATTCTCGCTTACTCAATATCCAAAGTTTTAGGTTTGGATACCTTTTTGAAGATGGTTTATCTATAGCTTTAACAATACTTTATACAGCTTAAAATTGCCAGTGATTAACTTTGAAGATTTTTGGATATAAAAACAATAAACAATATGAAATTAGATAAAATGACTATTGGTGGGGGTTGCTTTTGGTGTACGGAAGCAGTTTTTGATCAAGTAAAAGGGGTTGAAAAAGTAGTGTCTGGATATTCTGGAGGATCAGTGCCAGGAATACCAACATATCGTGAAGTCTGTAGTGGACTAACTGGTCATGCCGAAGTAATTCAAGTTTCTTTTAACCCAGACGTGGTTTCTTTTGAAGATTTACTCATTATTTTTATGACTAGCCACGACCCAACTACCTTAAACCGTCAAGGTGCAGACCAAGGAACGCAATACCGTTCAGTTGTTTTTTATCATAATGAACAGCAAAAACAAGTTGCCGAAGCCGTTATTAATGAAATGAAACCCTATTATGAAAACCCAATTGTAACCGAAATAAGTGCATTGGAAAAATTTCATCCGGCAGAAGCCAACCATCAAGATTATTACACCAATAACAAAACGCAAGGCTATTGTACTGCCGTTATTTCGCCCAAACTTGCCAGACTTAGACAAATGCATGCAGATAAGTTGAAATAGATGTAAATCTATTTATGAATAAAGGCTTTTTTCTATAGCATTAATAATTCACGCTCATTTTGGTTAAAGCTGAGCCAAAGCGAAGTTCAGTTAAAATAAATCTTCGAATCTTGTTAGCTAGCGAGACAGGCTAACATTTTAATGTTTATTTATCTCTGATATCACTATAAACGTGTGTCATTCAGTCAAAACTACAAATTTCACCTAGCGGGTTTGCAAGAATAATTAATATTGATTTAACCTAATTTTATGTTGTTAAATATGGAAATTAATGTATATTTGAGCCTTAAGGGCAGAGGAAGATTAAAACCCCCTAAGGTAAACCAATAAAACTAATAGTAATATATAACTAAGAAAAAGGTCATCTGCTCAACGTGGATGGCTTTTTTTATCTAAAAATCAAAATGGCAAAATCGCAACAGACGTACAGTAAAAAAGAAAAAGAGAAAGCTAAACAGAAGAAAAAAGAGGAGAAGCAAAAGAAGAAAGAAGCTCGTAAGGCCGAAAAATCTTCAGGTATTGATTTCGTATATGTAGATCATAACGGGAATCTAACAGATACACCACCAGATCCTTCTTTAAAACCAGAAATTGAAGCCGAGGATATCGTTCTTGGTATTCCACCGAAAGAGGAGGGGGAACGCGAAGAGTTCGATCCCGTACGAAAAGGAAAAGTTTCCTTTTATGATTCGTCAAAAGGTTTCGGGTTTATTATTGATGATGAGAACAACGAAAAATATTTCACACACGTAAGTGGGTTTATTGACGAGATAACAGAAAACGACAATGTTTCCTTTGAACTTGAAAAAGGACAACGCGGAATGAATGCAGTAAAGGTTACTAAAATTTAAACCTGCATTTCAATATATTCTTAAATAAAAAATCCCGTTTTTAACGGGATTTTTTTTGTTCTGTTTTTCAGCAAAATTTAGCTGATAATATCGTTAGCTTCCTCCTTTAAATCTTTAGACTCTTTCTTAGCGGTATTCTTAAGCTGGTCGTATTTTTCTGAGATAGTATCCTGCACTTCTCCAGCTTTTTCTTTTATTTTACTTCCTGTTTCATTTGCTTTATCCTTAAGTCTTTGCTTTTCTTCAGGAGACATTTTCTTGTACTTCCAAAATGCAAGCGCCCCAGCACCAGCTGCAACACCTAGCATTGCTAATAATCCTTTCTTGTTATTGTTCATGTTGTTTTTTTTTAGTTTAAACGAAGATACGGCTTTGGGTACTGCTCCTATAATTAAAAACTGACTTTAATATTTATTTAATACAAAAGATTGATATTTACAAATGTATTCATAATGTTTTTGCTAATATCAAGGCTATTAAGCGCTATTTTTCGTTAATGCTAAAGATTTAAAGTTAGAGATAATATGGTAAAACCACCAGAAAGCAAATTTTTCTAAAATGTATATTTTGTATGTATCGGTGTATCTTTACAAACTAGTATTTAGAATTTAAATAAAAATTAAAATTGATCCACGGTATATTCTTTTAGACACACCTCTTCTCTCTTCCGAAGGAGTGAAAATCAAAAACCATTTATGAGCGATAAAAACAATGTACAGCCAAATAATCCTTTACACGGTGTAAAACTTGCTGATATAGTAGAATTTCTAGTGGCCCATTACGGATGGGAAACATTAGGTGAAAAAATAAAAATCAACTCTTTTAATAGCAATCCCTCTATTAAATCCAGTCTTAAGTTTCTTCGAAGGACACCTTGGGCACGTGAAAAAGTGGAGCAATTATATTTAAAGACCAAGTCTAAATAAATTTTATGATATTCTTTCGGAATTATCCTTCATTTATTTTTTAAAGACCTACAAAAGGGCGTAGTTTTGCAAAACTGTATAAATGAGGATTTCAATGAGTGATATTCAAGACGCAATTCAAGAAAAGAAAACTGATAAGGAGCTGTATAGCTATCAAAAAGGAGCAATTGACAAAATTTTTGACAAATTTGAAACTGCCCCCGATGATCATCATTTGCTATATCAACTACCTACGGGTGGCGGAAAAACGGTAATTTTTTCTGAAATAGTTCGTCAGTATTTAAAAAACCACAATAAAAAGGTGCTCGTAATGACGCATCGTGTTGAACTTTGTAAACAAACTTCACAAATGTTGACCAGCTTTGGAGTTATAAACAAAGTAGTTAATAGTACTGCAAATCTTTCAGATCAAGCTAAATACAGCTGTTTTGTTGCAATGGTGGAAACACTGAATAACCGACTAAACGATAACAAGCTTGATATTTCGGATATTGGGCTGGTTATTATTGATGAGGCACATTACAACTCGTTCACCAAGCTATTCAAGTTTTTTGAAAAGTCGTTTATTCTTGGCGTTACAGCAACACCGCTAAGCTCGAACAGGAACCTTCCTATGAAGGATAATTATGACGAGCTTATAGTTGGTGAAAGTATTCAGTCCTTAATAGATAATGAGTTTTTGGCCCAAATTGATGTGTTTCAGTATAATATGGGGCTTACTTCTTTGGAAATTGGCTCAAATGGCGATTACACGGTAAAATCTTCTGACGATCTGTATTCTGCAGAAGGAATGTTAGATCAATTATATCAGGCTTACCTAACCCATTCCAAGGGTAAAAAAACCCTTATTTTTAATAATGGTATTAATACATCTATACAGGTCTATTTTCATTTAAAAGCTGAAGGATTACCAGTAATGCACTTGGATAATACAGCAACCAAGAAGCAGCGAAAGGAAATTTTAACTTGGTTTAGAGAAACTCCTGACGCTATCTTAACATCGGTAAGTATTTTGACAACTGGTTTTGATGAGCCTACCATAGACACAATAATTCTGAATAGGGCAACACGTTCGCTTACGTTGTATTTTCAGATGATTGGGCGTGGCTCGCGTATATTAAATAACAAATCGAGGTTTTCGGTAATCGATTTAGGAAATAACTATCAGCGTTTTGGCCCTTGGCAGGCCGATTTAGATTGGCAGGCAATTTTTACCTCTCCAGATTTTTATATGGATCGTTTGGTGAGTGATGAGGAGTTGGAGAGCAATTTTAAATATGAAATGCCAGAGGAGCTTCGGGCCGAATTTGCAAACAGTAAAGAAGTATATTTCGACATTAAAAAAACATACATTGACGCTACCTATAAAGGAGAGTCTAGCAAAGTTGTTTTAGAGCGTTCTATTGAGCAGCACGCCAAAATGTGTATTGAAAATAGTGAAGACGTTTATGACGCATTAGGCTTGGCAAAAATGCTTGGGGATGATATTGATCATCGTATAGACAAATACTCCAAGTGCATTAGCAAAAGTACGCACAACTTTATTACGTGGTTAAAGAATGATTATCGCCTAAAACTGCGAAGCTACCTACGCGATAATTTTGATACTGTTTTTGAAGAGATTCACGGCCACCCGCCGGAAGATTAAGCATGAAATTCAAAGGTTTAGTTGTTGGCTAGAAAATCTCATGAAGCAATTTAAGCTTTTAACGTTTTGCACAAACAAGACTGTTTAACAATGGCATTGAACTGCTAGCGTGTCTAGTTTGTGAAAAGCTCATTGTTTATTAGTCGTGTCCGACTAAGATATAAGACCGCTGCGCTGAAAGACATAAGACGTAAGACTTGCTTTTTAATAGATTGAAAACTAGATAAAATTGATTAAACATACTTTTTAATCGATAAATTTTGATGCTAAGTATAATAGCATGCTGTCATTAAATAAAAATATTCTAATTGCCTATTACCTTTGACCCAACAAATTTTCTCACTCTTTTAATCGGACACTAATGATTGTTTATATTTTTAGCTAACTGCTTGTTTACAATAGCGTACCTTAATTTTCGATTTCGTTGTTGGAAAATTTTTTCCACCGCGCGCAAGATAAATCAAGCCAAGCTCAATTATTTTAGCGGGCTTGGATAATCTATTATTATCCAAGCCTGCCCAACCACTCATTTAGGTGGGTTTTAGGATAATTATTTGATGATACCATCGCAAAACTTTTCTCCTTTAATTAAAAATAGCTTTAAGTTCCATCTTGGTCATTGTTTCGGTAGAATTAATAAAAATTCTAATAACCCAATGGATTCTTACCTCGTTCTACTTAAAATAACATAAAATAGCAAAGGTTTTCTTTCGGTATTTGTCTATCTTTATAAATGAGGATTGGTTTCTAAAAAATTGACCTATAGGTAATAAGACCGTTTTTCAAAGCCAGATTTTATTCCTCGTTTAACTTCCCCAAAGATTAGTACTGACTATTAACTATTAATTTTTAATATAAACTGGCTTCTTCAAGCCCGGCTTTGTATCAATATTAATTAAAAACCAATGTTATGAGCACGCTATATCTTGGTAGCTGTGATAAAGGTAGTGTACCTAAAGATCGTAAAAAATTCCTTAAACCATTTCATAAAGATGGCCTTACCACTAGTGTTGTTTCTTTTCGTGATGACGATAGAACAACTTGGCGTTCCTTTAGGGAGGGAAATACAGATGAAGTAGCGCAATTACAGCAATTTCTATATGAAGCAGGTTTTATGCCTAGAGGTGTTATTGACGGTATATTTGATTATGTTACTCAAGCAGCTGCGCGTTTATTTCAGGAGTATGTGCGTACTTTAGATCCCCAAGGAGATAAAACAATGGTGCCTGATGGTATTGTGGGAAAAGGAACCATGCAGCACATAAATCGATGGAAAAATCAAGGGAAAGTGGCAGAATGGGGCAAAGCAGTATCTGCACCATCTAAAGAATACAGTGATTGGATTAAGCTACTTAAGAAAGCGAAAGTATATTATCAAGCTAATCCTGGACCAATTATGAAGGCTGTTAATACCTTACCCAATACATATTCAACGATAAAAGCAAGGAATTGGAATTTTGAGCCCGATGAAATTCATCTTATCGGTATTAGGCGTAACCAAGATAAAACTGAAGCCAATAAACGTGCTAATGACGATTTATTTGTATTGCTAATTGGCGGGATGGTTTTTAAGTTTTGGGGTTCTACTGACCCTAGCAAAAATATGGTAGGAACAAGAAGGAATGCGCCGTTCTTGGTAGAAGGACAACACAAATATAGATTTGGTTGGCATAAGATTAGTGTGGAGAAAAAAATATATCGTGCACTAAAACCTTATAACTCAAGAGGTGTAATTGTGCTACGGGATTTAGACAGAGACAATGCGCTTTCGCCCAATGATCTTTTTGTAAAGGGAAATAATAGTCTTGAAGTTAATAATAGCATCAATATTCATTGGTCGGGGATAGGTACCTCTAACTGGTCGGCTGGATGTCAGGTTATCGTCGGTAAAAACTATATAAATAATCGCAATAACTTGGTAGATTGTTCAAAGTTTACCTCTACAGCTTATAGTCAACTTAACAGCCGGTCAAAAAAGACAAAGGGAGCCTATAATGTTCTGGCAGACCTAGTTGTTTGCTACTCCAAGCCTGGCGTAAACCATGTTTTATACACATTAGGCCGTGAAGAGTCACTTGATCTTGACGCCAATTTTGGGTTTAATTATGCAATAAATGCGTTGCTGAAAATGAACCCGAATGCTATTTAATTCTCACGCTTTTTCCCAAGTACTTTTAGAGCGCAAAAAAAGCAGTCTCAACTGTTGTAGCTATTGTTCTAACAAGGTTAAAACGTATAATTTTACTTAAACAATCAGCCATAGAAAGGCGTGATAGGTTTTAGCGAAAAATAATCTAGTGTAGAGACTATTTGAATCAATACAAATATAAAATCGTATTATTCAAGCTTGAAACACTACTTTTGCAGGAAATATAATTAGGATGGAATCATTTAGCGAATTTAACATTTCCAAACAACTGCAGTACGCCATTACCGATCTAGGTTTTGAACAACCTACACCCATTCAGGAAAAGTCCTTTTCTGTAATCATGTCAGGAACCGATATGGTTGGAATAGCACAGACGGGTACGGGTAAGACCTTTGCGTATATGCTTCCTATATTACAGGGTTTAAAATTTTCAAAAGAAATACATCCACGGGTAATGGTGTTGGTGCCCACGCGCGAATTGGTTTTACAAGTTGTGGAGGAGATTGAAAAGTTTGGAAAATATTCCTCTGTACGAGTTTTAGGAATTTATGGAGGTGCCAATATTAATAAGCAAAAAGCAGCTGTAGCCCAAGGAACCGATATAATTGTTGCAACTCCAGGGCGGCTATACGATTTGATTATTAGCCGCGCCATTCAGCTAAAATCCATTAAAAAAATGGTAATTGATGAAGTAGATGTAATGCTAGACCTTGGGTTTCGTTTTCAGCTAACAAATATCTTGGAGTTGCTACCCAATAAGCGACAAAACATAATGTTCTCTGCAACGATGACAGACGATGTAAATGTATTTATTCACGATTTTTTTCTAAAGCCCACTACTGTTTCTGTAGCGGTAAGCGGAACACCCTTAGATAATATTTCGCAATTTGCTTATTCAGTTCCAAATTTTTATACCAAGGCAAATTTGTTGCAACATCTGCTTCAAAATAAAAGTGATTTCAAAAAAGTTCTAGTTTTTGTTCCGAATAAAAAAAGTGCCGATTTACTATTTGATCTTTTGGAGGAAGGCTTCGGAAGTGAAGTGGCCGTAATCCACAGCAATAAAACACAAAACTATAGAATTCGTTCCATTGAAGACTTTAACAGTGAGAAAACCAGGATTCTAGTAACTACTGATGTTATGGCGCGCGGTCTAGATTTGGATCAAATTAGCCACGTAGTCAATTTTGACACCCCATCTTTTCCCGAAAACTATATGCACCGCATTGGGCGAACGGGACGGGCGGAGCAGGAGGGAACCGCTATTTTATTTTATACCGAAAAAGAAAAAGAAGCGAAAGCAGCTATTGAAGCCTTGATGGATATGAGCATTAAGGAAGTAGAACTGCCTGAGGAGGTGGAAGTTTCAAAACAATTAACCTATGAAGAACGGCCTCAAGTAGTTGAAATAAACAACCCCAAGAAAGTGGAAGAAGTGGGGCCTTCTTTCCATGAGAAAAAAGAAAAGAACAAAAAAGTAAACCTTGGGGGTTCCTATAAACGAAACATAAAAAAGAAATATAAAAAGCCGAAAACGCGTGGTGATAAAAACTATAATAAACGCAAAAAGCGGTAAATTGGTTTAACGGTCATAGACAATTTCTACAAATACAGCGTTGGCTTGTAAACTAACACTTTTGATAAGATAGATGTTGCCAGTTTTAGTGCTATATCCAGATTTATGGTTTACCGCTAAATCGTTATAGATATAGCGGTTTTTTGTAGCTTGAACAATATCATTAATTTTTGGTATATCATTTCGTGTAAACTCACTATCTTTTCGGTAAAGTATATGGAACACTGGGTCGGGAATTTTATTGTTTGCGGCTCTTCCACAATAAAGGAAACCACTTTTCCCTATCTCCTTTATCTTTTTATGAGCATCATCATTATGGGTGCCTAATATTGAATCATTTTTAATATAGCCTAAATACGAAGCTAAGTTGTTTTTTATCTTTGCCGTATTCCATGCATTTTCATCAAGATTTGAATTCGCTATTTTAGCTTTTAGAGTTTCTATTGTTGAACGGGCGGTTGCCGTATCTTTTGCAAACCTTGAAAATTGAAGAATGTTATTTAAAGAGTCTTTTTCGATAGCAGCTAAATTCAAATATTTTTGATATCCTTTTACGGTATTAGCTGTCTTAGCTACTTGCCAAGCTTCTTGAAGATTTATAGAGTCAAGAAAGTTTTGTGCAATTTCAGCATATTCTCCTTTAGGATGAGACTCTAAATAGGTTGCAAACCCTGCCACGTTATTTTTAGATTTAGCTGTATTCCAATCCATTTGATCTATACTTGGCTTAAGGAGAAAGTAACTAAAGAGTCCAAAAAATGCAAGGGCAATCACGGTATATAAGCTTCCTTTTTTAACGCGTTTAACTCTCCGTTCATTTCGTTTTTTTTTGTTGTAAACTTTAGCGCTATCGGAAAGGTATTTCATCCCTTCCTCAAAATTATCGTTGTAACGGGAAGCCCATAGTTTGTTGGGCCTAAATTTTTTGTACCATTCGTGGGCAATTTCAAATTCCCTACCTGATAATAAATCCTTTCGGTTTTCTTTATTGGCAATATATGCATCGCAAAGGCGAATATATTGAATTGCAGCTTCACTTTCCTCATCTACCCATGCGTTCAGAGTCTTCCAATGCCTTATTAAACTTTCATGAGAGATGTCAATAAGCTCGTCATTTGAGTCGCCTATTTTATCAACCACCAAAAATGAACGGTTATTTTTTATGAATGTATTTATTACATGCTGCAGCTTTTCTTTACTTGCCCCAGTCAGTTCTTTTAAATCGCTTAGTCTTGCCGGTCTTCGTGTTTTTCTGCCATTTTCGTCGATGGTTGTCAAAGCTTGGAATAAAGCTTTTGCCAAGGGCAGCTCATCACTTTTTAACTCTTTCAATGCCTCATCAGCATGCGTAGATAGGGCATTTTCAATTCCGCCTATTTGTTTGTAGTCATTTAGGTCGAGTTCTCCATTTTTATCTACGTTGTTTTCATATTCCCAGATTCGCATTAAAGCGTGTTGTACTAAAGGAAGTTCGTCTTTCACTTCTCCCAGATCGTTTACTAGACGGGAGGTTAGCGCTGGATTAAAGTTCCCGCCATATAGTTTTGCGGGTCCTTCAATGACTTTTTTTAGGTTGAGTCTGTTTAGCCTCGGAACAAGGTATTGGCTTCTGTTTAAAGCTTCTGGTAAACCAAAAAATTGAGCACAGTCTCCAATAAAATCAGAGCGCATTGTCAAGACTACGTAAAGGGGAATGCGAGTTTGCTCTGAAAGCTTTAAAATTGTGTTTACAAAGTCGATTGCTTCAGTTCTATAGGAAACATCACGTTGTTTTAGAGAAAAACGAAAGAGTTCCTCAAATTGATCTACAAGTAAAAAGAAATTAGCATTTTTATTTTTCCGAAGTGGCTCTAGCACATTTAAAACTGCAGAAACCCCTTCTTTTTTAATTTGCGTAATAAAACTAGTTATTTCTGAATTTTCTATAGTTGGATCAATTTGATGCAAAATAGTTTTAGCCAGATTAAACATCGGGTTTTGACCGGGTTTCATAATGGCAATCATCCAATGGCTACTGTTTTCTACTAAAAAACCACCTTTTAAAGCAGGGATTAATCCCGCTCTAATCAAGGAAGATTTTCCACTGCCCGAACTACCAACTACTGCCGAAAAACGATTGGAGTGCAAGCGTTGCAATAACTCCAGAGTTTGTTCGTCACGACCAAAAAACAATAAGTTTTCGTCATCGCGAAATGGCCGAAGTCCAACATAGGGGTTAAAGGTTTTTTCGCTCATAGCCTTAAAGCGTTTAGGTCCTTAATAAATGCTTCTATTATCGTTTGGTCAAGAGCATTATTATGGCTGTTATCCACCAATTTAACCATTGGGTTTTGAGCGACTTTAATAGCATTTACATCTTTTTCTGGAGGGGCGGCATAGATGAAGATGTCTTGCCCGTAACGGTCGTAATCCATCAGTTTTTTGAGGGTGTTCTTAACACGAATATCTACCCAGTCTTTATGGGTTTTGTCTCCATATAAAAAGATGAATTTTTTAGCCTCCCCAATGTTTGCGTATAAAGATTTAATGTTTTCCTGTGGATCACCATCTTCAGGATTGAAGATTAAATCTACATTGTAATCACTTAATATTTTTTTTAGGTTGAAAGCTTGTTTGAAATCATCGGTATGAGTATCCAGTAACACTTTTATGGGGCCTCCATCAGGAGTTTTACCCTCCAAGGTTTTCTGCAGCTGAAGTTCTTGTATCTGCTTTGCATAGTCATCAATTAACATGGCCAATTCGCCTTCGTTACCCCTTACAAATTCATACTTCTTAGAAGAAAGGCTTGCGTCTTCTAAGTGCTTAACAAATTGTCGATACCCATCATTTTCAGTCCTATTTAAGTCGGCGTCTCTTGAAATCCATATTAATTGTGGAATTTCGGATTCTAAAACTAATTCGGTTTGTCTTTGAATATAGCGGTCTTCCGTTTCACCTGGTATTTTTCTACCTGGGAAATCTCCTAAAATATTAACTGCGAATTGCGATTTGGAAATGGCATCTTTTGTTTTGTTTTCATGTGCTTCAAAATTGCCAACAGATGCATCTCCCGTTATAATATGATATCCTTTTTCCTTTAAATTAGCAATAACCCCATCACGTCTGTCATAAAGTGAATCATTTACCTCTGACATAAATATGGTAAAACCCTTCTTTTCTTCTTTTTCCGCATTCTCAGCTACGGGGGGTGCGTCTTCTATTTCTAGTAGTTCTTTTGAGAAGTCGTCAAAAATACGTACCAAGGCATTGCGCAGTTGTATCATTTGCTCGCCAAATTCTGGGCTGGTGTTTTTTAAAGGGTCGCCGTATTCATTATCATCAAAAAACGGAAAACCACTTGTGCCGCTCAATTTATCAAGCCACTCGGTATGAGGAATGTTAGACATAAATACTGGGATAATTCGCGAACGATTTCCCACGGTCGCCCCAACTTTTTCATTTGCTATCTTTTGGTAAAAGTGCTCAAGTTCTTTTTTGCAATATTCAGATTGTGGATATAGCCTAGAATAGAGGCATATCATAATAGCAGATTTGTCTATTGCCTCTGCTATAGAATTGTCGAATATTTCACTACGGTCAAGATTTTTTGAATCCCACCAAATTTTGATATTTCTAGAGTGTTTGTTGAGCTTGGTGTCTAAATATTTATAAAATTGATCAATCCATCCGTCTTCCTGAAAAGTCTCAGATTCATTATCAGCGTGAACATAGCTGATAAAAATGTCATATTTATATCCAGGAATTAATGCCATAGTATATCTTTATTAAACAATAAAAGTGAGCCTTTTACAAGTGAGGAAAAAAATATCTCTACTAATTTACGAATTATAACCTAAGACTGCTATGTAATTTCATAAAAAATAGAGATTAGTTACTTAGGCATCAGGTTATTGTGCGATATTTTCCAATTGAGAAGTTCAGAGTCTAAAACATCCAAATTCTTTATTGGTGAGGAATTACCATACTTAGGGAAAACTATTATATTCGCAGCCACAAAATAAGTGGTAAGTGGCGTCCGGAAAGGTGGATTCATTACAAAATAATTAAAAGCAATATCAATATTAAATCGGTGTTTGTTCTAAAACTAGTCGTGTCCGACTAAGATATAAGACCGCTGCGCTTAAAGACATAAGACGTAAGACTTGCTTTTTAATAGATTGAAAACTAGATAAAATTGATTTAACATACTTTTTAATCGATAAATTTTGAGGCTAAGTATAATAGCATGCTGTCATTAAATAAAAATATTCTAATGACCTATTATCTTTGACCCAACAAATTTTCTCACTCTTTTAATCGGACACTAATGTTCTAAAACCATAAACTAAAACTCCTGCAGTAGCAAATTGAAAACAGAAACCAGAAATTTAGCCCTAATCATTCTTGCTTTTTTTCCCATCTACGTTATTTGGGGATCTACTTATATGCTCAACAAAAAAGGTTATTGAACCATCCAGTACTGAAAAAAATGGGTATGTATATCAATTTGACTATCAAAATTTAACGCCTGGATTGTATTTTCTACAAATAATAAATGAACAAAAGACGGAAGTAGTTAAGATACTGATAGAATAAATTTTAGGGGTATTTTATAACCTGGACACCATAAAAGCAGCTGGTTAAACTAGAATCTACTTTTAAATAAAACGAAGTAATTATTTAATGTTTTTATTATAAACTCCCCTTGGCCAAAACAGCCTAAAAACTGTTTTGGCTTTTTATATTTATTAGCACTTTAGCTGATACATACTAACCTATACATTAAGCTGAGAAAGGAAGATATCGTATTTCGTAAAACAACTTTTTAAAAAGTACTATCTTTGGATATTTCACAATAACCGCAGTGCATGAAAATTCTTCATACCTCCGACTGGCATATCGGGAAACAACTTCATAAATATGACCTTAGCCCAGATCTCGCCTTGTTTTTTGACTGGCTTATAGCTTATATTAAAACTGAAAACATTGACGTTTTACTGGTTTCGGGAGATGTTTTTGATCAAGCAAACCCTTCGCAAGCTGCTTATAAACAATACTACGATGTATTAAAACAGCTTATCCATCTAGATTGCAAAATTATCCTTACAGGGGGTAACCACGATTCGCCAGCGGTATTAAATGCCCCAGCCCAATTGCTAAAAGCTTTCAATATAAGTGTTATTGGTGGCGCTACTGATGCCATTTCTGAAATGTTCGTGCCAGTAGAAAAAAACAATGAAAAATTGGTAGTTGGCGCTATCCCCTTTTTAAAAGATCGTGATATACGGAAATCCGTTGCAGGAGAAAGCTACACCACTAAAATTGAACAAATAAAATCGGGGTTACAAACGTATTTTTCCAATGTAAATAACCATTATACCGAACATTATGCCGATACAGTTTTCATTTTAATGGGCCATCTTTATGTTCGAGGCAGTGCGGTTTCAGAAAGCGAGCGCGACATCCAAATAGGCAATCAAGCTGGGATGGAGGCTGATATGTTTGGAGAAGTTCCAGATTATGTTGCGCTGGGCCATATTCATAAGCCGCAGGTAATTTCACGTAAGCAAAACATTTATTATTGCGGTTCACCAATTCCGCTTAGTTTTTCTGAAAAGGAAGATTGCAAGCAAGTTAATGTAATACATCTTGATAACAATAAAATAACCAAGGTGGAAATTGTTTCAATTCCGAAGCATAGAAATTTAGTCACTTTTGAAGGCAGTTTACAAGAAGTAACACAAAAGTTAGATACTTATTCCGAAGAAACCACGCTTACGTCTCTCGCTGAGATTATCGTTAATGAAGAAAGTGAAAGTTTAGAAAGAAGGCAGGCTTTTGAAAATCTTGTCAATTCGCAGTCCAATGCAAATATTGAGGTTGTAAAGTCTCGACTTAATTTTGCTAACAAGATTCGCGGTGCCAGTGACGCTTTTGATGTGGGTACTGATGTTGCCGATGTAACCCCCATGCAAATGTTTGAAAAGAAACTGGAATTGCAAAGTGGCTTAGAAAACACCGAAGACTTGAAAAATGCTTTCCGAGAAATTTTAGAAGAATTGAATTTATAGGTTATGAAAATTCTAAAAATAAGATTTGAAAATATACACTCCCTTAAAGGAGAACACGAAGTAGATTTTGCCGATGGTATTTTAGCAGACGCCGGACTTTTCGCCATTACCGGCCCCACAGGTTCGGGAAAGTCAACCTTGTTAGATGTTATTACTTTGGCGCTTTACAACCGAATTGCCCGGGTAGATAAAAACGTTAGTAACGCTATCCTGGAAGATGACGGCGGAATTATGACCCGTAATATGACCAGTTGCTATGCCGAAGTGGAATACCGCGTAAACGGCAAAAATTATCGCAGTCATTGGTCTATAGCCCGTAACAGAAACAACAATCTCAACGCCCGAAAACAGGAACTGGTAGTGGTAGCCACCGGTGAAATTCTAGAATCTGGCACCAAGACACCCGATAAAAACCAAGAAGTAATTGGTCTTAGTTATAGTCAATTTGTAAAGGCTATGGTCTTGTCTCAAGGCGAATTCAGTAAGTTGCTGCAAGCTCCTAGAAACGAACGTAATAAATTGTTGGAAGACATCACTGGTGCAAAATCTTACCGGGAAATAGGAAGAGCAGTTTATTTACGATTTAAAGGAATTGAGAAACAAATAGAGCTAAAAGAAGCCAGTCTTGAAGGAATAGAATTGTTGTCTGAAGAAGCTATTTCCGAAAAGAAAGAAACGCTTAAAACATTAACCAAAAACAAACCCGAGACTGAAAAAGCTTTTCAAACTGCTTCTGAAAAGATTAAAGTGCGACAAGAATTACAGCAACGTCAAACAGAGGAAAAGCAATTAAAAACCACAAAGGAAGCATTAGAAAAGGATCTCACAGATTTTAAGCCATATAAAAGAGAATTAGAACAACACGAAAAACTTTCTAAGTACAATGTAAACCTGAGAGATTACGACCTTGCAATTAAAGAGGTTGGTCAATATGATACGGAGTATAATTCGCTTATAAAATCTAAGGATGAAGCACAGAAATTACAGCAATCATATTTAGGTGCTGTGGCTAAGCTTCTTAAAGAAAATGTTACCATAAAAACCGCTAATGAAAAGCTTGATGCTTTCCGAAGTAAAATCACAACACTTCAAGCTGAGGAAAAAAAGAAGCAGAGTGAGGCTTCGCTCTTTCAAGGTCAAGTTAGTAAAGAAGTTGGAAAAATAAATCAGTTGGGATACAATTTATCCATAGCAGAACACCCCAAACAATTTAAAACTCAGGTGCAATCGTTTACTAATAGCTTAGTGGACACAATAGAAAATTCTGGTGCCGATTCTTTTGAGCAATTGAATTCGCAGTTAGAAGTCGTTCGCAATTCAAATGAAATAGCGGCTCAATTACTCACTAAAAAAGAACAATTGGTCAAAAATCAGGCACAGCTTAAAACGTATCAAGACAAACTTCAAGCAGAGAAAAAAAGTTTGGAAGAGGATACCAAAGCCATAGCCGATTTAGATAAAAAAGTTTCAACTTTGAAAAAGGAAGTAGAAACTTTAGAGAAAACCTTAGAACAGCAGCGTAAACATCTGCGTTTAGAGGAGTATCGCCTGCAATTGGAACCGGAACAGCCTTGTCCGTTATGCGGGTCTAAGCACCATCCATACGCTACGGAAGAACCGTATTTTGATGCAAAGGAGGAACTTTTAAAGGAGAAAAAAGAATCGCTTGATAGGAGTGCAAAGCATCTAATTACTTTAAACCAAAAAAATAAGTTTCAAGTAAAGGAAATTGACAGTTCAAGCGCCAATATTGAATCGCTTAGAGCAGAAGAAAGTCAAACTTTAGATCTACTAAAGGCGCTTGCTAACGAGCTGAAGTGGGATCACACAGAAGATTTAGAAAGCTTAAAAACACACCGAATTGCCCTAAACCAGCAGATTTTAAACTTAGAAAAGTCTAAACAAGCGTTCCAGGCAGATTC
This sequence comes from Aequorivita marina, assembly GCF_031631895.2. NCBI lineage: Bacteria > Pseudomonadati > Bacteroidota > Flavobacteriia > Flavobacteriales > Flavobacteriaceae > Aequorivita > Aequorivita marina. The sequence continues at coordinate 245,579 of NZ_JAVMBW020000002.1, read as the reverse complement.
AATTTTAAAAGATTTGAATGAAAGTTTAAAGCAATGGGAAAATGCAATGGACGCTTTTAATAGTTTAAACAAAGAACGCGTTGCGCTTTACGATGGGCAGGACATTAACGAAAAAACCAACGTTTTATCGTCTAGGCTTACACGTTCAGTTGCAAACCTTTCCTCCTTAGCCAAGCAACAGGAAAACATTGAAGAAAAACTAAAAGAAGCAAAGTCAGTAAAGACTAAAAAGGAAGAAAATTTAAAAGAGATTCTTATAAAAGAGAAATTTGAAAACCTTCAAGGTTTGCGCAAGGCGATTATCTCAGAGGGCCGCGCTGGTAAAATTCGTAAACGTGAAAACGAACTCAAAGAGCGCAAAACAAGGCTTTCAGAAAAGGAAACGGTCTTAGAAAAAACATTAAAGCAATTGACCGAAAAAGATGATGGTCTAGTTTCGTTTGAAGTATTGACTTCATCGGCTGAAGAAACCAAAAAGAAATGGCTTGAGCTTTTGGAGAATATCACCATAATTAATGAAAGATTAGAGGCTGATACTAAATTACGGGAACGTCAGCAAGTAGTTATAAACCAGTTAAGCCTTTTGAAAAAAGACCGTGCCTTGTGGAAATCAATGAACGATTTAATTGGCGATGCTACCGGAAACAAGTTTTCAAACTTCGTGCAAGATCTTACTTTGGAGCAGTTAATAGGGTTTGCTAATAAACGGCTTTCAGAGTTTAGCGATCGGTATCTATTGGATATTCCCACCGCAGATGAAGCGGAAAAGAGCGACACCTTAAAAATATTTGATAAATATATGGGGAATGCCCGCCGATCTGTTCGTACTTTATCTGGCGGTGAAACCTTTTTAGTGAGTTTGGCAATGGCCTTTGCATTGTCTGATATCGCTGCTAAAAATGTAAAAATTAAATCTTTATTTATAGACGAAGGTTTTGGTACTTTAGATCCAGAAACCTTGGATCAAGCTATAACTATCCTCGAAAAAATGCAAAATGAAGGCGATAAGTCTGTTGGCGTGATCTCGCACGTAAGCGCATTAAAAGAACGAATTACCACGCAGGTTAAGTTGGAGAAGGGGAGTTTGGGTTATTCCACTTTAGCAGTAGTGAATTAAGTTTTTCGCTCCGGTTTTATTTTATTTTGGAAGCACCTAAGTACTGTGTTTTTTCACCTTGTTAAAAATCTGTCTTCTGAAATGATTTTATAATAACCAGCCCACAAACTACAGCAACTGCGGCCAATATTACAGCCAAAACGATGTTGCTATAAATAAAATTCCCAATGGCAAACAGGGTGCAATAAACACCAACTACACCCGCAAAAAAACCTAGGATCTTCATCCCAAAACCTTTAAATTTAGATTCGTTGCCAAATATTAAACTGTTGAAACTGTTTAGGGTGTCAGCGTCTGATGGTTTGGTTAAATATGTAACGAGCACCCAGCCAATTGTAGTTACGACAACGCCAACTACCAATTGCCAGTGTCCAGCCAATTCAAACATTGGGGTTTCCATTTTTCCGTTTATAAAAAAGAATGCAGCTATTATAAATGATATTACCATCGCGGCAATTTCACTATATGGGTTTATTCTGCTCCAGAACCAACGTAAAATAAAGAGTAAACCCGTTCCTGCACCAATTGAAAGCAGTAAGTTAAAACCATCGCGCGCCTCTTCCAAAACAAGGGCTAACAATCCTGCAAGAATCATCATTACAACTGTTGAAATTCTTCCAACTGCAACTTGTTCTTTTCCACTAGCTTTTTTCCTAAGAAAACGCACATAAAAATCGTTCACTACGTAAGAACTTCCCCAGTTTAAGTGTGTTGAAATTGTACTCATAAACGCAGCAATTAGTGAAGTAATAACGATCCCTAGTAATCCAGCTGGCAAAAAGGTAAGCATTGCTGGATAGGATAAATCATTTTTCACAAATGACGGGTCTAAATTTGGAAAAGCAGCTTGTAAACTCGCAATATTTGGAAAAATAACTATTGAAGCAAGACCAATAATAATCCATGGCCAAGGTCTAAGTGCATAATGAGCAATATTGAAGAATAGCGTGGCCCAAGTAGCGTGTTTTTCATCTTTAGCAGCAAGCATACGCTGGGCAATATAACCACCACCGCCAGGCTCAGCCCCGGGATACCAAACACTCCACCATTGAACAGCCAACGGAATTATAAGTAGTGGAATTAATAATTCAGGTTTTGAAAAATCGGGAAGCATCGCTGTTTTAGCAGCCACAGCTGGAGTTGAGAGAAGTTTATCGATTCCTCCAATTTCGGGCATATTTACAATGTAAATAGTCGCCCAGATACTTCCCACCATAGCAATGATAAACTGAACAAAATCCGTTAGCAAGACACCTTTTAAACCTCCAAACGCTGAATAGATAACGACTACTGGAGCAGCAATCAGCAGAACTTCGTAAGATGACAAACCAAACATAACGTGGCCAATTTTAATCGCGGCCAAGCAAACATTCGCCATAATGACGATATTGAAGAAAACACCGAGATAAATTGCTCTAAACCCTCTTAAGAAAGCGGCGCTCTTACCGCTGTAGCGCAATTCGTAAAACTCTAAATCTGTAGTAATTCCACTTTTCCGCCAGAGTTTGGCGTAGAAAAATACGGTTAGCATCCCTGTTAATAAAAAACTCCACCATATCCAGTTTCCAAAAACTCCGTCTTCACGGATAACACCTGCAACGAAGTTAGGCGTGTCGGCTGCAAATGTCGTGGCTACCATACTTACACCAAGAAGCCACCAAGGCATATTTCTATCAGATAAGAAAAAAGATTTTGAATCTTTTCCTGATTTTTTTGCTACAACTAAGCCTATAGCAATAAAAACAATAAAGAATGAAATTATAATTACCCAGTCAAGAGTTTCTAAATGCATAAATATAGTTTTGTTCGGTGGGTTTCTAAAACGGGGTAAAGTACTTATTTAAATAGATATTTTATATGTATCCGTATTTAAATGTCCACAAGGTTTTAAACAATTTTGAAATTATAAATTTGTCAATAACTATCGCATTTTAGAAAATAATAGTGCATTCACTGCGAATTAGGGCAATATGGATTAATTTTTATGAATTTAGCAATTCTCCAAATAAACCATAGGCCCTTTTTTCCTACCTTTAAAAAATAAACCCTACGTATGGCGGCAAAAAGAAACCGAAAAACCATTAGAATTAAACCAAACAAGGCCCGAAACCTTTCTCCAGGTACTGTTAAATACACAGGTAAGAAAATATCTAGTAAAACCTTACTTGACATTATTGATTATTCAAAAGATAGTTTTAGTCGTTTTAAGACGCATGATATTGATGCTGTTTTTAAATATGAAGACGCCTCCCATATAACTTGGATTAATGTAAACGGTTTAAACAATGCCGATGATATTGTAAACTTGGGGAATCACTTTGAACTCCATCCACTTATTCAAGAAGATATTGTAACTACCAATCAGCGTCCAAAAATAGATGAGTATGATGATTATCTTTTTATAGTTTTCAAGATGCTTCATTACAATGAAAATGAGCAACTTGTCCAAGAGCATGTTAGTTTGGTAATGGGAAAGGATTATGTGGTAACTTTCCAAGAATCTGAAGGAGATGTTCTCGATGATCTTCGCAACAGATTGGAGCAAGCAAGGGGACGAATTCGCAGTTCGGGAGCAGACTATTTGATGTTTGCGATTCTCGATGCAATCGTTGATAATTATTTTACCGTTGTGGAATTTTTAAGCAATAAGGTAGAACTGTTGGAGGACAGACTTTTTGATGACAATGAAGATTCAAATATTACCCAAGAAATTCAAGACTTAAAGAAAGAAATACTCAAAATACGCCGTGCCGTACTGCCATTGCGTGAAGTTATCAATAGACTTGATAAAATAGAAAACCCATTGATAGAACAGCGAACTAATAAATATATTCGCGATCTATACGATCATATTATACAAGTAAATGAGAGTGTTGAAATTTACCGCGATATGATTTGGGGCTTAATGGATATGTACATGACAACCATTAGCAACAAGATGAACGAAGTAATGAAAGTGCTTACCATTATGGCTTCTATTTTTATTCCCTTAACTTTTCTAGCAGGAATCTATGGAATGAATTTTGAAAATATGCCGGAGCTTCACTATAGGTATAGTTATTATATTTTGCTAGGAGTAATGGTTTTGGTGTTTTTCGGAATGATTTGGTACTTTAAAAAGAAGAAGTGGTTGTAGTTTTTTATACCTCTTAACGCGTTTGGGGGTTTCGATACTAATTTCAATTTTATTAATATGAGGCTAAATTCATTAAAATTGTATTAACTAATCTACTTTTGCGGAATGAAAAACTTGTTATGTCTCATACTAATATTTATGATGGGGAGTGTGTTTGCCCAAAAATCCACCGAAGAAGTTGTCGGTATTTATAAGGAGAAGAGCAATGATCCTGTGGGTGGAGCCACCATTATTTTTTCACCAGATAACACGTATTTTATATTTCATTTTGGAGGAGTGCAAAAAGGAACTTGGAGATTGAAGAATCAAACACTTACTATGAAGCGAAGCAACGAACCAAAATTTGCGCTCTACGGTAGAAATTTGAACAATATAGATTTTGGAGCCCGTCTTAGTTTTTCAACAGAAGCGCGAAATGGCGTAGCGGTACGATTAAGTTCAAGTAGTAAAAACAATTTTACACCCGTTTTTAATGAAAATGCCAATTGCTTTAGCCCTCCTTATATTTATAGTCAAAAGGAAAAACTAGATGAGTTTTATGCAGCAAAGACTATAGGTTTCCCTTCAAACTCAGATTCAGGCGAAAAACTTAATGCCGCGGTATATTATTTTAATATTACGGAAGCTTATAACGACTTTATCTTGATAAACCTACCGTCTCAATACACCGAAGCATGGAGTTCTAAAGCAAGATATAAAGACGGAATGCTATACCTGAAATCCGGTGGTGAAGGTTTAGAAAGAAGACCTTTAGAAACGCTGAGTGAAGAGGATGCTGCTTTTATCGCCCATTATTCGAATAAAAGTCTGCTTCCAAATGAACTTGAATCGGGAGGTGAGTTTTTCCCTTACGTAGAAAACCCTACCCAGGAGGAACTAAAAAATTATACGCGTATTGAAACATCAGAAATTTTGAGAGATTCTATCGTAATTGAAGAAAATTCTTTTTTTACAGCAACCTGTGAAGAAGATTAATAGTAAGCAGCAGTAGATATTTACTGCTTTTTTTCAACTTCTTTAAAGATAGGAAGCGAATCGTTTTGAAAACCTTTGAATTTCAACCATTCGTCCCCGATTAAAAAATACAATTCGCCAAAATTCTTTCTATCGATTAACTCTTGCAACTTTTCATTTTCAATTAAATAATTTCGAAAACGACCGATATATGCTTCGCCTACATTCAAATTGTTTTGCATATATTCTGTGAAATGGTCTTCAAGAAAAATTATATTTCTTTCCTTTTTTTCGATTTCAATATATTTTTTTAGTCTTTTGGTTCTACCGCTAATTGCGTTTATAATAGGATCTACCTGCAAAGAACCGCCTAAAAGTGATAGGAGGTGTATGGGTTTAAAATCGCCAGCCGTATAAAGCCGTCTTTCGTTTTGAGTGAGCGGTTTTATCTCCTTTTGAATAATCCCCAGGGTAACAGCGTTAAATTTCGATTTTGATAGTACAACTACCTCATCCAATTTGTTTACATGCTCAAGTATTGAAGGTTTTAGTGTATATGAAGGCACTTGTTTTAAAGAATCTTGCAACTTTTCGTTTAATAGGAAAATAGCTGAACTTTGAATATCTAAAGTTGAATCAGAGGCTATTGGGTTGTTTTTAAGGTTTTTATGTTGCGAAAATGAATTTAAACTGCATAGAATTGATAAAAACGTAACTAAGTACCTCATTTATTATTGCCATTGACAAAGGTTTCAAAAATAGCGTAGTTCGGTTTTTGTCTAAGTTAAATATTGTATAAAACTGGCTTTTTATTTCCGTGATACCATCCAGATGAAGGATGGGGATCACTCGCATCCCTTTATTTTTACCCCAATAAAACAACAAGAACGGTCTATCTGCAATCACGGAAAAATCACCTAACATGATGTATTTCAGCTAATTTTGGCTATTTTTAACAGTCATGAATGTGTTTTGATGTTCAGAATCAAGATTAACATTCAATTAATTCTTCATTGTAAACCATAATATAATGCGACTAATAAAACCGAAGTCTCAAGGAAAAGCAGTTGGAATGCTTCAGGAGTTGTTACAAGAACAAGGCTATAAGGTGTCTGTATCAAAATATTTCAACATGGAAACGACAGAAGCGGTTAAAGATTTTCAACAAAAGGCTGGATTGGATGTTGATGCTGTTGTTTATAATAAAACCTGGGCTAGCCTAATAAATACGCCACCAGTTGAAACTTCCGACCAATCTACACTTAAAAAGGGAGACAAGGGCCGTACCGTGCGAAAGCTTCAGCAATTGCTTAATCGGGTGGGGTTTCAGTTAGTGCTAGACGGTGATTTTGGTCCGGCAACCGAGCACGCCGTTAAAGAATTTCAAATTAATAATAGCTTAAGCAGTACCGGATTGGCTAATACCGAAACTTGGAATGCACTAAGTAGTTCTATTGTACAAAAAACGGTTGATCAACAGCCTTTGTTAAGGCCTGGTATGCGTGGGGCAAACGTACAGAAGCTGCAGGAATTACTTAACACCAAGGGGTATAATCTTTATTTAGACGGCGATTTTGGTCCAATTACTGAACGTGCCGTTAAAGACTTTCAAGGAAAAAACGCATTGATTTCAGATGGAATTGTCGCAACGGCAACGTGGTTTAAATTAATGCAGGATGTTCTGTTAAACGCAATAAACAAAACAAATAGATCGCTTAAAGAGGAAGATGTAAAATCCTTTTCAGAAAATAACAATATTGAAATTGCGGCTGTTAAGGCAGTTCTCGATGTAGAGAGTAGGGGAGCTGGATTTTTGGATAATGGGCAGCCAATTATTTTATTTGAAGGACATATATTCTGGAAACAACTCAAGCAAAATGGATATGATTGCGAACGTTTACAACCTAGTAATGAAGATGTGTTGTATCCAAGCTGGACAAAAATACATTATAAAGGGGGAGCCAAGGAATGGGTTCGACTTAAAAAAGCTATTGCCATCAATTCAAAGGCTGATCTTACCGAAGCTGCTTATTGTTCAGCTTCGTATGGTTTATTTCAGATTATGGGTTTTAACTATCGATCCTTGGGGTATTACGATATTTTAGAATTTGTTTGCGATATGAAGAAAGATGAAAACCGGCAATTGGCTGCTTTTGGAAAATTTCTAAAGGTAAACAACCTATTCTCATATTTAAGAAACCATGATTGGGCAGCATTTGCAAGACGGTATAACGGTCCAGGATATAGAGCGAATCGCTATGACGAAAAGTTGAAAAATGCTTACCATAAGTATGCTTAGTGTTTTTTTGCATTCCATAGATTGAATGGTGTAATTAAGCGATAATATTATTTTTAAAACTCAATTCATTTAATTTTTAGTACATTTATCATTAGTGTCCGATTAAAAGAGTGAGAGAATTCATTGAGTCACAGATAATAGGCAATTAGAATATTTTTTATTTAATGACAGCATGCTATTATACTTAGCATCAAAATTTATCAATTAAAAAGTATGTTTAATCAATTTTATCTAGTTTTCAATCTATTAAAAAGCAGGTCTTACGTCTTTCAGCGCAGCGGTCTTATATCTTAGTCGGACACGACTATATTTTTATATTCAGTTGTTTAGCAATGATGAAACCTAACTTGTGGTTTTATATATATTTAGTTGTGTCCGATTTAAATGTTTAAAAAATCAAATACCTGTGCGCTATTAGGCTCTTGTAGCTTTATTGTTAATTTACATCATTCTATAGAAATCACAACTAGGGTTTAATAAAAAAGAGTTGTGCTTATTCAACCTAGCCTGATCATCAATTTATTAGGAAGTAAGTCTTACGCTTGCTTGCCAATGCACAACAGGCAAATTTTACGTTTTTTAGTGATGTTAAGTCTTAGTCGGACACGACTATTATGTATAATGAAAACTACTGTGAAATGATCCTTTTTATTTAAAACAGTATTTGTAAAATGCTGGATTAAGCGGTAGCACTGAAATTTATAAGTCTATAAACATGACAAAATCTACATACCCGCTATTGAACATGCACTTTGTTGTTGAATTTAAAAACAAGCAATTCTTCAATGATAGAAGTTTTCAGTCTGTAAGTGGGCTTAAAGCTAGAGTTTGTGAAAATGACGACTCAAATGAATCGGATGTCCATTTTGAAAATATAATATTAAGGCGTGGTTACCAGCCGGATTCCGAGATAGTTGTATGGTGCATGGATGCAATCAATAACAAGAAAAAGAAACCATTAGACCTTGTTGTTAAGCTTTTAAATGAAGAACACGAAATGATTAGTGGTTGGTATATTGAAAGCGCAGTACCAGTTGCTTGGGGTGTGGACGAATTACACGCTCAAGAAACCAAAGTATTAATTGAGACTATAGAGCTTTCATACCAGCGTTTTCAGGTTTTGAATAAGAAGGGAAAAGCAATTGAGCAAATAAAAACCTCCAAAAAAAAAGATAATTGTATAAATTTTAAAAACTAAAATTATGGCAGCAATAGGAGATTATCCATTAACAAACTTTCACTTTGTCGTTGAATGGGGGGCAGATTTCAGAATTGGTTTTACCGAAATACACGGACTCGATTTTGAAACAGAAGTAATAGAATATCGAGAGGGTAGCAGTAAAAATTATAATGCTAGCAAGCAACCAGGTAGAACCAAGTACTCAGATGTAACTTTAAAAAGAGGTGTTTTTCAAGGCGATTTCGATTTCTTTAAGGAATGGCAAAAAACATACTTTTTTCAGGAAGGAAATAATACTGGTTCTAAGTATCGTCGAGATATAGCAATTAGACTATTAGATGAGAAACACGAACCGGTAATTACTTGGCTTCTCAAAAAAGCTTGGCCGCGTAAAGTACAATCTACCGTTCTAAAAGCTGATTCCAACGAAATTGCTATTGAAACCATGATATTGGTACACGAAGGGCTAACCATTCTGGAAGCAAATTAGTTTTATAAATAGGTTAAGTTTGCTTTAATCTTTTCATCCTTTCTACATTTAGGACGATCATCCTCATTTTGTGCTACACAATAACATGCTTTAAACCGATCTTCCTGAGCTCCATCTTTATGAATATTCTTACTTTTGCGCTATCATGCTTCGTTTAGTTAGCAATACTCTAAATAAGTAGTTGATAAAAAGTGATTTATTTATTCTAGGATTCTAATTCATCCGCATAAACTTCAATTGTATATGATTAATAAGAGGCTACAACAGCTGCGTCAAGAAATGACTAATAACAACTTAGACGCATTTATAATTCCGTCAACAGATCCGCATCAGTCAGAGTATGTAGCCGAACATTGGAAGCTAAGGGAGTATTTTTCAGGGTTTACCGGCTCGGCTGGAGTGTTGGTATTAAACCAAGATGAAACAGCACTTTGGACGGATTCCCGTTATTTTATACAGTTTGAAGACGAATGTGAGGCCTTTGATATCAACTTGCATAAACAATCTATCCCGCATGCACCTGAGCATGTAAAATGGTTGTGCGATAGCCTAGCGGAAGGCGCAGTTATTGGAATGGATTTTTTACAGTTTTCCAAATCACAAATGGATTATCTTAAGGCAGTGGCAAAGCCTAAAAAAATTCACCTTAAAAACACACCAGATTTGGTCTCTAAAATTTGGGCGGAAAGACCAGCTTTACCCAGTTTTCCCATAGATATCCATCCGCTAGATTACAGTGGAGAAACAACTGCTTCTAAACTTCAAAAAGTTCAGAATAGAATAGAAACTACACAGGCCGACTATTATTTGTTTTCCAGTTTAGATGAAATTGCCTGGTTGTTTAACATCCGTTCCAAAGATGTTGATTTTACCCCGCTAGTTACTGCTTATGCCTTGGTAGGGCTTGAAAACACCGTTTTGTTTTGTGACAGAAATAGATTTTCTCCTTCGGCAATTGGTGCTTTATCTAAAATCAATATTGAAATTATTGATTACAAGTTGGCAATTCAAGCGTTAAAGAAACTCGATGTCAATAAAAAAATCATTACCGATGTTTCGTCCTTAAACTATGCTGTTTTTAATGTGGTTCAAAGTGAATTTATATACCAGAACTCCATCGCAAAAGAATTGAAAGCCATTAAAAATGAAACAGAAATTAACGGTGCTAAAAACTGTATGGTAAAAGATGGAGTTGCACTTACAAAGTTTTTTATTTGGCTGGAAAAAGAGCTTACATCCCGAGCTATTTCAGAATATGAAATTGGTAAAAAGTTAGAAAGTTTTCGAAAACAACAAGATTTATACATAGGCGAATCGTTTGCGGCAATTGTCGGCTATAAAGGTAACGGAGCCATTATTCATTACACGGCGTCGCAAGAGACAGCGGCAATGGTAAAAAATGAAGACATTCTGTTGGTTGATAGTGGCGCACAATATAAAGATGGTACTACCGATATTACCCGAACCGTCTGGCTAGGAGGTACACCAACGCAGGAATTAAAAACGGCCTACACTTCAGTTTTAAAAGGCTATATAAGCCTTGAGCAATTACAGTTTCCCGAAGGTACTGTTGGAATGCAAATTGATGGTTTTGCAAGGTTTCACTTATGGAAAGAAGGCTTAAACTACCCGCATGGTACTGGTCATGGTATCGGAAGTTTTGGCATGGTACACGAGCCAGAACAAGGTTTTGCTACAAGCATGACCACCAGTAACGGCAGTGCGGTGCATTTAAAAAATCAGCTGTCAACCATTGAGCCGGGGTGTTATAAAAAAGGTGTTTATGGCATTCGTATTGAAAATGTAGTGTTATCCATAGAGAAGGAAGAAACGGATTTTGGAAAATTCCTGGGCTTTACGCCAATCACATTGTTTCCTATTGATAGGCAACTTATAGACAAAGCACTGCTATCAGACGCAGAAAAACAATGGTTTAATGAATATCATAAAATGGTTTATGAAAACCTCTCCCCAATGTTGGGTACCGATGAAAAAGAATGGCTAGAAGAAATGTGTAAACCCTTATAATGCAGGTCAAAACAGCATAAAACACGCATTTACCCTGATCATTTCTATTTCGGTTTTTAATTTAAATTTCTATTTCAAAAGGATGCACCGCTCACTATTCCAGCCAGCTGTCTATAATACTATAAATCTCCTGCTGCTTTTTAGGCTTAAAACTATGTATGCGGGTTTTATGATCTCCTTTGGGTTTTACGAATTTATATAGTTCACGATTATTTGCATTTTCGGCTAACTCAACAGCTGTAGCACTCCACGCATCGTATTCGCCATAAATAAAAAGCATTTTTTCTGCATCTGAATCTAAAAAGGCCTGAATGCGTTGCATGGGTTTTAAGTTGTATGTTTTCGTAATACCTTCTGGAAATGCCCAATCAAAAGTGTATAATTTATCTGTGTGAAGGTACTTTTCAAATGGCATGGTTTCATAGCCGTAAATACCTTGTTCGGTTAGAGCAGCCCAAAAATAAGGCTGTAGATTCGCTACCGCTTTTTCTTCAAAAAAACCATAGCCAACAACATCAAATAGATGCTTATAAATTTCTGATACAGATGCCGATTTTGACGGAATTTCCTCTGGTTCTGTTCCCCATTGCCAATATGCAAAAGCGTATTCCAAGATTGAATATTCAAGCGCTTTTTCAACACCAAACTCCCATGACATTTCTTTTTCGTCAGCTTTGGTTTTTAATATTTTTAAGAGACCGGCTTTATTTTCAAAACACAACTCCTGAAACGCCTTGACTTTTGCTCGCTCCGCTTCGGTTCCCACTGTTTTTAAGAATTCAAAAATTCTATCATCTTCCCTTTTTAAGTTTAACGGACCTACGTAGCAAACGCAGCCATCTACATTCTCCGGAAAATAACTGCGATGGGCCATAACCGTTTGGCAACCTTTTGAAATTCCCGTAGAGATAAATTTTGCATCTGGGTATAACGTCTTTTTAATTGCAGTGATTATAACAGCTTGATCTTTAGCTGCGTTTTTTACCGTAAGGGTATTCCAATCTATATTTTCCGGTCGTGAATTATTGAAATATCGGTGCTCAATTGCTATTTGGTTTGCATTATAATGACTGGCCAATTCGCCTGCCTTTTCAGAATTTATGCCGTAGCCACTAAGTTCAACAATCACAGGTTGAGTAGAATTTTCAAAGCCTAGGAACACACATTGTTTAAAGGTGCCTTTTGTTGAGTCGGTGTAATCAATGGGCTGTTCAAACCACAGCTCATAGTTTTCATCAAAATGACTTACCGTTGCTTTTTTTTCAATGCTGACAATATTTTCAATACCTGCCAGTTTTTCGAAATTTGAGCTTTTTATTGTAGGTTTCTCAACAACCGATGCGCTTTTACAGCCAACAACAAGCAGTATGGAGAGTAAGAGGTAGTAGCGGCGAATTGATTTCATAATATTAATTTTTATACTTTAAAAACCAGTGGCTGGCAAGTTATTCTATAATTTCGCAATCGATACTTAATTTTCGCAAAGCCCTAAGTGCTGAGCCTGAATTTTTATCTTCAACTTCAATGTCCACAGCGTCTCCTTCCAAAAGTACCTGGGTAAGCTCATGACTTAAGGATTGGTCTATTCCTACTGCAATCTCGGTGATAGTTTCGGCAATCGCTCTTTTATCTGGTCGTTGGGCATTACAAGACAATAAGTTTAGTTTCATAACATGTATTTATTATAGATTCTCATTAATGTCCTACTAATACTTAAGACTTAAATGCTATATAATTGATAAACCTGTAGTTGAATTATAAAAATATAAAAATCTTTAATCAGACCCTATAAAGGCTTATATTTAATTTTAGACGCTTTCAGTCTAAAGTGTCAAAGGCCTCGATTCACGTTTCAAATCTAATTTCTTATTCAAACGTAAACCGTTGCTCGGCTGTTGACGATGCATTGAGCAATTGATGAAATGTTTTTATAGCATTAAAATCTCGCGTAATGGCGTTAGAAACTGCTAATCCAGAAATTCCTGTATTTAAAATAGCTGTAACATCTTTTGTCGTGATACCTCCAAAACCGATAATAGGCGTGCCGGTTTTTAATACATCAGAAATAGCCGTATAACCTTTTAAACCTAAAGCAGTAGGCAGGTTTCCATCAGTTTCAATTTCTCGAAAAGGACCCAAACTAATAAAGTTTACCTGTTTATCTAGTAGTTGCTCGCAATCTTGTAATGTGTTTGCTACGCCACCAATAATTTGCCAACTATGTAGCTGTTTTCTAACAGTATTAGCACAGGGGCCAGCTTTCTCTATATGTACACCATCTGCCTTAACGGCTTTGGCTATTTTAAAATCATTGCGAATTAATAACCTAGTTTGAAAATGTGCGGTAATCTCCCGAGCCTCATGAGCTAGTTTTAATAACATTTTTTCTGAAGAACCATTGAAGCCCAATTGCACCAATTCAGCTCCAGAAGTGCATGCTTTCTGGATGTGCTCTAAATGTTCTTTCGGCGAGTCGCCCTGCGATATATAATGTAATTTAGGTATCATAATAAAAGAGTTTCAAGTTACAGGTTGCGGTTACAGGTTGCAATCTCACCATTATATCTTAACAACTTTTGCAAATTCCATAAAATGCGACTCGAATCGTTTTAACATGGGGTGCATTTTTTCTGAATACAGCACATATTGGCACCTGGGAATGCTTTGGGTTATAGACATTATAGCGGAATAGGTTGATTTTTGACTTAGAAATTCGGCGTCATCTATACTGAATATCCTTAAATCGGTAACACTAACTCCATTGGTTAAAAACAATTTGTTAATCGATTTTGGCGTGGAAATAAGGATGTCAACTCCCATAGCAATTTCAGATTTTTGCACATCGTTATGAAGTGCTTCATATCCCACATAAACCCGTAAGGAGCTGTTTTTGGTATAAGCTAGAAACGCATCGTACAAGGCTAAGGCTGTATCTTTATTTTCTACAAGAACTACAGCTCTAGGAGCGTTGCCCATTGCTCTATATTTTAATTTTTGTAAGGTTGTTAGGATAAGAGCAGTAGTTTTTCCGCTTCCTTTTGGCGCTATACAATATACATTGGATCCACTTTTTATAACCGGAATACTTTTGGTTTGTAATGGGGTAGGGGTTGTAATTTCAAACTGTGTTAGTTTTTCTTGTATTTCGGGATGTAACTTTTTAAAAGGCATGAAAGGTATGGCGTTGAATTATTGAGCAGACTAATTTATCTAAACAAATATACTATCTAAAGACCATTTAATTAGCCATTGCTACTTTTTCTATAGTTGTATTTGGTTATAATTTTCTTGAAGGTGATTTTCGCTCACAAAATTATTAGGGTGCCAGGCTTAATTTTCTAGCCCCGATTGCAATGGAAATCCCGCAATAAAACGATAGCGGAATGAGGAGTTGTAGTGGAAAGCGGGAAATACCCTGTATTAGAAGCTCTAAGCTGGGCGCTCTAACAATTCAACTTTTTATCATAATCTGTAAAACGTTTTTAAATAATAACCCTTGAAATTACTAGTTGTAGGGGAAACAAGGCGAAGTATGTTTGTAAAAGTGAACACGAGTTAAGAAGCAGGTTTAATTGAACAATATTTTATATATTTATGTAATAGCTTATTAGTTAGTAGGTAGCACGCATTTCTCTTTGGAAATATTGAAAATGGCATTTCATATATCACTGACTGAAACTAACTAAAATCAAAAAAGATATGTGGTATAATGACTTAAGACCAGACCGGGAATTACTTAATGATAGATATTCATTAATAATGCTGGATTCAGAAAACGCTTACAGCCGTATGTTAGCCAACGCTGATAAGAAACGTACGATAACTAATCTTTTGAGGTTACGGATGGGAATTCGGGATAAAATCCCTAGGAAAACAGTAGATACCAATCTATTGCTATGTTCTTGGAATATTAAGAATTTTGGCACCTTAAAAAACAGAACTGCGGAATCCTTATATTATATCGCCGAAATAATAAACGCTTTTGATATCGTAGCCATACAGGAAATTAATAGAGATTTAAGCGATTTTAAAAAAGTGCTTAGGCTATTGGGAAGTCATTGGAAACACACATTTAGCGATGTTACCGAAGGCAATTCAGGAAACGATGAGCGCTTTGGTTTTATTTACGATTCGCGCCGGGTAGCCCAGTCTGGATTATCGGGAGAAATTGTAATCTCCCCAGAGTCAGTTGCAGAAGATGCCATTATTAAGCAACTTAAGCGAACGCCCACGTTTACAGGTTTTGAAAGTGGATGGCGTAAATTTGAGGTGGTTAGTGTTCATTTACACCCGGGAGAAGGTTCGGGCAATAGGGCGATTCGGAAAGAGGAGGTACGTTTATTAATGGATATTCTTAGAAAGAAAATTAATTCTGCCGCATTTGAAAATAGAAACATTGTGATTGTAGGCGATACAAACTTATATAAGGAAGACGACGATATAGTAAAGATAATAAATGATACCGGTTTTGAAGAAAGCAATGGTTTACAAGGTAAGTTTACCAATACCAGTTTGAATCAAATTTATGATCGGGTTTTTTTAAATGTAAACGATTACTTTAAAATTGCTATGGATGCCGAGGGAAAGGAGAAGGGCGGGGTTTTCAGTTTATTTGATTACGTCTATATCAATACCCCGGAAGAAATAGCGAATTACCATAGCTTAATGCGGCTTCATAAGGGAAATCCTGATACATTAACCAGTAATGCAAAATTCAAGTCGTATTTTAATAGGTACTGGAAACGAAACCAAATAAGCGACCACCTGCCCATCTGGATAGAACTACAAACTGAAAGCAGTGATGAGTTTTTAGCGAATAAGCTTCGTTGGTTCTGAGTGTTATATTTTGCGCAATACAATTTTTAAGGCATTGCCCTGGCTTTAATTATTGCTGTGAGCTATAGCCAATGGCACGATGGTATTTAGAATTGAGCAGAAACTTACTATTGAAAAATTATTGCTTCCTACTCTAAACTATTCCCGAAAAATAGTAAGCTACGCTGTATCTTTGACCACTGAACAATAAATAGGTAGATTTCATGCAAACCAATTGAAATTTCCTTTTACCTATAAAAATTGGACGACTAACCGAAGACGAAGCAACAATGACAGCCAATACTAAGAATCAACAGGAGATTTTAGCAAAACTCAATATAGAGCGCTTAAACCCCATGCAGCGGGAAGCTCTTAACGTAATTAAAACTACAAAAAACACCATTTTACTTTCCCCAACGGGAACGGGGAAAACCTTGGCGTTTTTATTGCCGATCATTGAATTTTTAGACCTAAATAATCCTGAAGTGCAGGCATTAATCCTTGTTCCTACTCGTGAGCTTGCTATTCAGATTGAGCAGGTAATCCGCAATATGGGTTCGGGATTTAAGGTGAATGCCGTTTATGGCGGTAGGGCTAAAAGTAAAGACAAAATAGAATTAAAACATACCCCCGCTATTTTGGTTGGAACGCCCGGAAGAATCTTGGATCATTTTGACGACGAGCGTTTTTCAAAAGCAAGTATAGCCACCTTGGTGCTTGATGAGTTTGATAAAGCGTTAGAAATAGGTTTTAAAGATGAAATGAGCGAGATATTAGACTCCCTGCCAAATTTAAGTAGGCGCATACTAACGTCGGCCACCCAAGGGGTTGAAATTCCAAAGTTTGTTAATTTAACCGATCCAAAAACTGTAAACTATTTATCTAAAAAAGCCGAATTAAAATTGGTGGTTAAAACAGTGGTTTCTCCTGAAAAAGATAAGCTTACTAGCTTGCTGAAGCTTTTAAATTATTTGGGGAACCAACCTGGAATTATTTTTTGCAATTTTAGGGATAGTATTGCCAGGGTAAGTGACTTTCTAGATGACCACAATATTGGTCACACCTGTTTTTCAGGAGGCTTGGAGCAACAAGATAGGGAACGAGCTCTGATAAAGTTCAGAAATGGTACCAGTAAGATATTGGTGGCTACCGATCTTGCCGCTAGAGGTATAGATATTCCAGAGCTAAAATTTATAATTCATTACGAGCTGCCTCATTCCGAAATAGAGTTCACCCATAGAAACGGAAGAACGGCAAGGGTCAACGAAAAGGGAACTGCTTATGTGCTAAAATGGAAAGACCAATTATTGCCAGAGTTTATTGAGAATTCAGCCGTTTTTAAAATTCCAGATGTAGCTTCACAAAGCGAACAAGCTTGGGAAACGCTTTTTATATCTGGCGGAAGGAAAGATAAAATATCCAAAGGCGATATTGCTGGTCTCTTTATAAAACAAGGCGGAATTCCTCCCGATCAATTGGGCGTGATAGAATTAAAACAGGATTGTGCTTTTGTTTCAGTTCCGTTATCAATTGCAGATAAGCTGGTAAGCAGGTTAAATAATAGCCGCCTAAAAAAGAAGAAAGTGCGAATTTATGTGCTCTAGCTTGCACTCACAAACTAACCAGGACCTTAGGGCTTCCTTTTTCTGAATAATTTTCGCATGTATTTTTTAATTATTATTTCAGATTGGTTATATTGGGCACTATGAGAAACACAAGAATTTATAATTTAAATAATCAGAAATAATGTTAAGAGCATTTATAAATAAGTTGATGAATACCAAAAAGCCAGAACCTAGAAAAGAAGGTACTGTAAAGTTTTTTAATGTTTCAAAAGGATATGGTTTTATTAATATAAAAGGTACCGATGACGATATTTTTGTTCATATATCTAATGTCATTGACAAGATTCGCGAAGGCGATAAAGTAGAGTTTGGTATTGAGCAAGGAGAAAAAGGCCCGAGTGCCACAGAGGTTAAAGTAGTTTAACACAAGAAAATTTTAGTATAAAAAAACCATCTTAACGGATGGTTTTTTTATGCGAAAAAGTTTGGTTCTTATTATAGGGGTGTTTGACTAAAACAGATGAAATGATTTATTAGAAAAGCAGACAATTTAAGGCAATGACGCTAAAATCCCCCTATGGTTTTTTATAAGAAGAATATGGGGCTAGCACATGCTAAGTACGATAATGCTGTACTAAACAATTACACCCGCACATCAAGCTTTTTGTTGGTTAATAGTTGGCTATCTTGATAATGCGGGTGCTCCCTAATATGTAAAAAATATAGCTTGGTTAGCCACGCGTTAACCAACCACTTTTGCTGGCAGTGGCTATGGCATAAGGTGTAATCCAGAATAGGCCAAAAGTAAACAGCACACTATATGAATACGCCCAAAAAGACTCTGATAGGTTGTATCGTTTTGCATAAAACAACATGGGAAAACTAGACATAAGCAAAATTCCGAAAAATGTTGAGCTTAAGAAAAGTATAGGGTGGGTAACAATAAAGAACATCATAAACAGAATAAACGGGTAGCTCATAATTATCTTTAATGATTGGCTTATAAACAACAACCTTGTTCCAGATTTTGCTCCTGATCTAAAGTCTGTAAAAACGTATTTAGACATTTCAATATTTTCACGAACGTTACTACGGCCCCATCTAATAAACATTTTATAGAGCCCGGTATAATTTTCAGGGACATTGGTGTAGGCGTATGCATTTCTTTGAAACAACACTTTATGCCCTTGTTTTAAAATCATATTAGTCATTGCTCGGTCTTCGCCAATATCAGAAGGCTTACCCATAAAAGTTTGTGAAATCCATTCAGGAAGACATTCAAAAACAGCGGTTCTTCTATAAGCCGCCAAGGCACCTGGCGTACATAAAACAGAGTTTAGGCTACTTTCTGCAGACCGAACAAACTCAAAGCTCAACACAAAACTCACATCTAGCATTTTTGGTAAGAGTGCTTTCTTTTTATTTAAAACACGAATATTACCTGCAACTGCACCACAATTTTTATCTGTAATAAACGGGCTTACTAAATTTCTTAAAGTATTAGCTTTTACTATAGAGTCACTATCAACGGTAACAAAAACATCTCCAGACCCTAAGTTAAATCCGCGGTACAATGCATGTCGCTTTCCTTTATTCTTTGGTTGTTGGTAAATATCAACACGGGTACCCAATACTTTTTTCGCTTCTTTCATCCAGTACCATGTATCGTCTTTACTGCCGTCATCAATAGAAAGCAATTGTAGTTTAGCTTTGGGGTAATCACTCTTTGCTAAGCTCATCAGGGTGTCGTAAACTTGTTTTCCTTCGTTATAGGCAGGAACAATAACCGTACATGTTGGCAATTCCGAATCACTTACAGAGGCAATGGCTTTATATTTAAAATACCTGAAGAGGGTATAGACAAAAAAACCGGCTTTAAATATGAATAACCCAGTTGCCAATGCTAAAAATGCAAAGCCTAAAGTTGAGCTTAAACGCTCTTCTCGAAAAGCGGCAAAATCGTTATCTAATAAAAAGAATAGATAAGTAGCTCCAATCATTAAAAGAAAGGTGCTTGCTAAAACAAAAATCCCCCATGGGTTTGATCTCATTTTAGGTGGCGTTCCTGCGGTTTTCATCTTCTTCTCAATATTGGTCAATTCCATTGTAGGTGTTTGTACTTCGGAAGAAAATTTTGCTTTGCTTTTAGCATCTGATTTTTTTATGTTAAGCGTTTCGGTTTCCATAGTCTTCTAATGTGGGGTTTTTAGATGTTTATTTCAGAAACGGTTTTAACAACTGCTATGCCATTGCGTAGGTGTCTGTTAATCAGTAATGTTTAAAAAAAATTATGGTTATGTATGTGTAATTATTATACATATTAGGTATACAATTATACAGCCTGGGTACAAAGAAGAGACATTCAACAAAGTTTTTTAGTAGTGTCCGATTAAAATAATTAAAAAACCACTTGTTTCAACAATAGTAAGCTTTTAGAATAATATTAAAATATAACACCTTGCTATTGAGATTCCAATAAAGGATAAACATTTTAAAAAAATGTATAACAGAATTAACCTAATTATCAAGACTTTACAATTCTAGTCGTACGTCGTTAGTCACTTAGCGAAGCGGTCGTACATCTTTGTCGGACACTAATGAAAGTTTTTCTAAATCCATAAAATTTATTTTAAAAAAACGTGCGTTGATAAATTAATATGTTCTATTTTCGCGCGGTCAAAAAAAAGACAAGGTATGCTGAAGTGCAATTTTAAAAATATATGGACAAATCGGAGTGGGTAAACTACAGCATATACACTGTTTGTGAGTCCCTTTGATAATCTAATAATCAAGGGGATTTTTGTTTAAAATAGACAGTGAAGTTTAAAAGTAAAAATATTGAGAGTAGTATAAAACCAAAAAAATATAATGAAAAGTGTTTTTGCCTTAAAAATTGAAAAACAAATTGTTTTAAGTGAGTTAAAAAGTTACACTCGTGTGCTTCTTGGCTCTACATTACTATCGGCCGCATACGCCTTACTTATTATTCCGCACAATATTGTTCCGGGTGGAATCTTAGGTTTAAGTATTGTAATTAAGGAGGTTACCGGATTTTCTGTGGGGTATATTGCCCTGCTGATAAATATTCCGCTATTGTTGTGGGGCACAAAGGTTCTGGGGGCAAAAACAGGTTTAAAAACCTTGGTTTCAATGGTCTTAGTGTCATTCTATATTGATATGATATCTTCCTTTACAGGAGGTAAAGTATTTATTGACGATGTATTGATGTCTTCTATTTTTGGCGGTGTGATTATTGGTTTCGCAATTGCTATGGTTATGAATGCTGGTGCTACTACTGGTGGTAACGATATTTTAGTACGCATACTTTCAACAAAAATAAGGCTCCCTTACAACAAGCTGATATTGGCTGTTGACGGATCGGTAGTTATACTTGGAGCAGTAGTGTTTGCAGACTTTACAATGGCAGCTTATAGTATTGTTGCTATTGTAGCTATTAGTAAAACTATTGAATACTATATGAAAAAGTCAGTTCAGAATAAGACCATTTTGGTTTTCTCCACAAAAAATATTCTGATTCAAGAAGAAATATTATTAAACAAAAAGAGCACGGACGGTATTTTAAAATTGATTCACCATGACAGTAACGAAAAAATGATCTTGGTTACCCGAAATACTAAAAAACTGGACGTTT
This sequence comes from Aequorivita marina, assembly GCF_031631895.2. Classification (NCBI taxonomy): domain Bacteria; kingdom Pseudomonadati; phylum Bacteroidota; class Flavobacteriia; order Flavobacteriales; family Flavobacteriaceae; genus Aequorivita; species Aequorivita marina. The sequence continues at coordinate 224,343 of NZ_JAVMBW020000002.1, read as the reverse complement.
TAAAAAATATCATCCTAAGGATTGACCCAGAGGCTCAAATAAATGTATTAGAGTCAAATAATATACTGGATTGAGTTTTGGAATAGGCTTGCTATATATTAAATATGCAAGCCTTACCTTTACCATCTAAAATAGAATATTATGAATCTGACTATTCCCCAATCTGCTTTCCAATTCTTGTTAAAGCTAAAAGAGAACAACAATCGGGAGTGGATGCAGGAAAACAAAAAGGAATATTTGGCAAATGAAAAGGAGTTGAAGTTGTTTTATGCTGAGATTGAGCGAAGGTTAAATATTACCGACGAGATTGCAAAAGTGAAGCTTTTCCGTATCAATCGCGATATCCGTTTCAGTAAAAACAAAACCCCTTACAATTCGCACCGAAGCGTAAGTTTCAGTAGGGCAGGAGCGCATCGTCGAGGTGGCTATTACTTGCGGTTGGAATCGGGAAACAGTTATATGGCGGGTGGTTTTTTTGCTCCAGAACCAGCCGATCTTTTACGAATTCGGAAAGAGTTTGAAGTGGATGCTTCTGAAATACGGGAGATTTTGGCACAACCCGATTTCAAAAAATCTTTTGGTACATTTATGCAGCACAATGCCGTTAAAACTGCACCAAGAGGGTTTAATAAAGAAGATAAAAATATAGATTTAATCCGTTTAAAAAGTTTTACACTTCGGCATAATTTTACCGATGAAGAAGTTTTTTCTTCAGATTTTGCCGATAAACTTATCTATCACTACAGCCTGCTTCGGCCATTCTTTAATTATATGAGCGACGTTTTAACTACCGATCTCAACGGCGTATCGCTCATAGACTAGCATAGTTAAAAAATTATTACACGGCTAAGCTACTTTAGAACTATTGCTACAAGAAACTAGATAAAGCGCTATTGAGCAACTGCTAGGCTTGCATGTTCAAAATACAATAAGTTGTCTTTTAGACGCTCCTTTACAATATCCATCATTCTTTTGTTTAAATCAGAAGAGTTTTGAGTATAAACATTGTACTCTTCTGTTGTAAATTGACCAATGATCATGCCTTTTAAGGAGTTTCGAAATTTCATATCCTTGTGAATTGAATTTTCAATATAATCCATCTTTTTTGCTACATTAAGATCGTAAAACACATCTTTATGTTTCTTGATATAGTTTTTAAAAGCGGCGAGCAAAAGATTATGTTGAAGCTTTATGACAGGGCGAAGCGTTTGATTCTGAAAACATTCATCTGCAGACATAGAAGCTGTAATTTTTGCTGAAGGAATATCAGGCCGCAATTTTAATAGTAAGCTTTCTCTTGTGTCCATAATAAGGTTTTTCTTAAAATTATAAATTTCATTCCTGATATCTAAAGCTTTTAGAATTAGTTATAAACGTTCTTTTCAACAATATGAGCGAATCTTCTTATCTTTGAGAAATTGCATGCTGTAAATTGCGATGCTACAGAAGTGCTAAAACATTACTTTTAATCAAGAATACCATAAGGACTATTATGAGAATATTTTCCCCCGAACAATTATACCAAGCTGACAAAATGAGCATCAAGAAGCAAGGAATCACTTCTGAAGCACTAATGGAGCGTGCCGGAACACAGGTTTTTAATTGGTTGCATCAACGTTTAAAACACTCGCAGGTGCCGATACGTATATTTTGTGGTATCGGGAATAATGGTGGTGACGGTCTTGTGCTTGCCAGACTATTAATTCAACAAGCTTATAATGTAACTGTTTATGTGGTAAACTTTAGCGATGAACGTTCCGATAATTTTCTTGATAACTATCAAAAGTTAAAGTCCATAACAAAGATCGAAGATCGTATTTTAATGAAGGGGGAACATGATTTTCCTTCTATAGATAAAGATGATATTATTGTCGATGCTATTTTCGGGATTGGTCTAAATCGCGCGCCTGAGGGATGGACGAAAAAACTGATTCAATTTCTTAATAAAAGTGAGGCTTTTAAATTAGCCATTGATATTCCCAGTGGTCTTTTTGCAAATGCACCTATTAAAGATGAAGCTTCAGTTGTGAAAGCAGATCATACCCTAACGTTTCAGGTGCCAAAACTAGCTTTTATGTTGCCCGAAACCGCTAATTTTGTCTCAAAGTTTGAGGTTTTGGATATTGGTTTAGATCCTGAGTTTCTCAATAAGGCCGAGCCTTTGGCGCAACTTATATCAAAGCCTGAAGCGCAACGATTTTATATTCCTCGAAAAAAATTTGACCATAAAGGCACATATGGTCACGCTTTGATTGTTGCGGGAAGCTACGGAAAAATTGGAGCGGCCGTTCTTTCAACCACAGCTGCTTTTAAAATTGGTGCTGGAATGGTGACAAGTTTTATCCCTAAGTGTGGTTATACCATTTTGCAAACAGCAATTCCTGAAGCCATGATAATTACCGATAAGCAGGAAGAAGTTATTAGTGCGGTTACTTTAAACTTTAAACCTGCAGCTATTGCGGTGGGGATGGGAATAGGGAAGGGTAAAAACACCGTTAAAGCCCTAGAGAATCTTTTTGAAATCTCTCAAACTCCTTTTGTGATAGATGCCGATGCCTTAAATATAATTTCTGAAAATAAAGAGTTGCTAGAGTTGCTTCCCAAAAACGCTATTTTAACCCCACATCCTGGCGAGCTGGAACGGCTTATCGGGAAATGGAAAAACGATTACGACAAGCTTGAAAAAGTAAAAGAATTCTCAAAAAAATACGAAGTGGTAGTGGTTATTAAGGGCGCTTACTCCATTACTGTTTTTGGAGATCAGCTGTATATAAACACCACTGGAAATCCTGGAATGGCTACTGCGGGAAGCGGTGATGTTTTAAGTGGAATTTTATGCGGCCTACTATCGCAAGGCTATGATCCGTTGCTGGCTTCGGTGTTTGGTGTCTATATGCATGGGCGATCTGGCGACATTGCTGCGGGCCAAATGGGCTATGAACCTGTAATTGCCAGTGATATTATCGATAATTTACCCAAGGCATACCTCGATTTATTTCAGCAGGAAGAAGTTCAGGAATCGCAAGAAAAGAATGAAGAATGAAGAATGAAGAAATTAAGAATTAAAAAAACCTTCACTTTAACTGTCTTTTGAAGTTAAAATGAAGGTTTTCTTATTTAATAAAATTGTTGTAGCGAAGGCTTATAGCAACTCATCAAGTGTTTTTCTTAATTCCGGATTGGAAGGTCTTGGCGCATCGGAAGAAACAATGTTTCCTTCTGGGTCAACAAGTATAAACCTTGGAATTCCTAAAATGGCATAATCTTTTACAAATTTAGACTTCCAGTTTTGATCTGCCATTAATTGAATGCCCACCAATTCTTTTTCCGTGACCATAGATTTCCACTTATCATAGTCTTTAGGCTCATCTATTGAAATACTCACGAATTGCACGTTTTTGTCACTGTAATCTGCTTCAACTTTTTTAAGCGATGGAATTTCGCGCAGACAAGGCCCGCACCAAGTAGCCCAAACATCAATATACACATATTTGCCTTTTAGATCGGCTAAAGAAGTTGTGCCGCCTTTATGGTTTTCATAATCAAAAGTAGGGGAGGGCTTACCTTTTGTAAGGTTTTTTAGTGTGTTATAACGTTCGGTGATTTTTGCCAAACTTTCCGCATCAGGATTGCTATTTTTATATATGGTATAAGCTTCCTTTAATGAGGAGTCGGCTTTTAAACCAAATTGCAAATACGAACTCATGATTTTATCTTTTGCATAGCCATCTGGCAGTACATCATCTACCTTATTTAAATAGACAAGGGTTTCATTTTGATCGTTATTTTTTGAAGTTTCTTCACTTACCAATCGATTAAAGTGCGCGTTCAATAAGTTTTGATAGGCCACCGAATTCCGGAAAGCTAAAGTGTCGGCAAAGTCAATGCTTTCTAATGGTTCATAAAAATCATCAGATACCTTAAAGTTTTCCTTTTTTGTATAATAGCTGTGGGCATTGCTATAGTTTTCAATCACTATGGCCTTGGAATACTTATCTTCATTGGCTAGTGCCTTTTTAAAGTTCTTGTTTGTTATATTATGTGTGGCGTACAGGCTATCTAGACTTTCTTGGTTTTTGTTCAATTCTTCTAAAAAGCTTTCTTCCTCTAGGGAATACAATTTTTTATAATTGGTGTTTTGTTCCTCCCACAAAAACTTAGAAGCTAGAAGGTTATTTACATTTGCTAAATCGCCCGTGTATTTTATAGTCTCGTCGAACCCGTCGGTATTTAGTGTTACTGAAAGATTTTTACCTTTTTCAAGATATATTCCGGTGCGTTCTCTTCCTATATACATTTCATAAAACCCGTCATTTTTTATATAAACAGTATCAGAAAAACCACCTGCACCATCAATTGGAAGTTTAGATTCAAAGCCATTGCCCCGAATAATTGCGTTATCTGCCGCATTGTTCTCAAGCTTTCCGCTTAGTACGGTGTATGTTGGTTTCTCTTCTTGTTTACAAGAAATTATTGCAAGTATGGAAACCAGTAAAATTAATTTTTTCATATAAAATTGTGTTTTTAGTAAGGGGCAAAATTAACCATTGCTTGGGTATAATCATTCATAACAAAGTATTAATTTTATAATGCATCTTAAGGATTAGAATTTATGTTGAAATAGTTTTGGAGTGAATCAAAACTGGTACAACGATTAAAAATCTGTATTTTTGCAGAAACATAAGATTCCCATGCAAAACACTCATTATATAAGCTCAGAAATTCTTGATTTAACCTTGGTAAAGGAAATTATAGAAAACAACAAGTTGTTGGCACTTTCTGAAGAAGCACAACTCAATATAAAAAAATCTCGTGAATATCTAATTGATAAAATGAGGAATAATGAAACTCCGGTATATGGTATAAATACTGGGTTTGGTTCTTTATGTAATGTAAAGATTTCCTCTGAAAACCTTTCGCAGCTGCAAGAAAACCTTGTAATGTCTCACGCTTGTGGTACGGGTGAGTTTGTTCCGAAACCAATCATAAAGTTAATGCTTCTACTAAAGATTCAATCTTTAAGCTATGGCTATAGTGGCGTGCAGATTGAAACGGTTAAGAGGCTAATCGATTTTTATAACAACGATGTGCTCCCCGTAATTTATACTCAGGGCAGTCTTGGTGCTTCTGGCGATTTGGCACCCTTGGCTCATTTAGCTTTGCCTTTGCTTGGAAAAGGAGAAGTTTATTACAACGACGAACGGGTAGCCGCAAAAGCTGTGTTAAAAAAGTTTGATTGGCAGCCCATAACGCTACAGGCAAAAGAAGGATTGGCCTTATTGAACGGAACGCAATTTATGAGTGCCTACGGTATTTATGTTCTTTTAAAAAGCTACAAGTTATCGTATTTGGCCGATCTTATTTCGGCTGTTTCATTAGATGCTTTTGATTGCAATATGAGCCCGTTTAATGCCTTGGTTCATTTTGTGCGCCCACATCGTGGTCAAGTGAAAACCGCAGCGCAAATTTTAGAATTCTTGGAAGGAAGTGAGTTAGGGCTTACTGAAAAGAAAAATGTGCAAGATCCATATTCGTTCCGTTGTATTCCGCAAGTTCACGGTGCAAGCAAGGATACGCTACACTTTGCAAACAAGACGTTTAAAACTGAAGTAAACTCGGTTACCGATAACCCAAATATTTTTGTAAAAGACGATCTTATAATTTCTGGAGGAAACTTCCACGGACAGCCTTTGGCCCTAGCCTTAGATTATTTGGGAATTGCTATGGCCGAACTCGGAAGTATTTCAGAAAGAAGAACTTATCAATTGGTTTCAGGACTTAGAGGTTTACCAGCATTTTTGGTTGATAACCCAGGGCTTAATAGTGGGTTTATGATTCCGCAATACACAGCAGCGAGCATCGTAAGTCAAAACAAACAATTGGCTACTCCAAGCTCGGTAGATTCTATAGTGTCTTCAAACGGGCAGGAAGACCATGTAAGTATGGGAGCTAATGCGGCTACAAAGTGTTTGCGCATTATAGAAAATGTTGAAACCGTCTTGGCAATTGAATTGATGAATGCGTCGCAAGCACTTAAATTTAGAAAACCTAAAAAATCATCAGATTTTGTAGAATCCTTTTTAAAACCCTATCGCTCAGTAGTACCTTTTATAGAAAATGATAGAGTTATGGCAGATGATATTCATGCAACAGTTGCGTTTTTAAAAGCAATGGATGTTGATTCTGAAATATTATTCGATAATTAAATCTATTTTATATGAAACAGAAACTCTTATTGATAAGCTTTATACTTTTTGGAGTTTCTGTCATGGCTCAAAATTATAGACCAGTACTAGACGAATTAAATGAATGGCATGTTACCTCCTGTTATTTTGGATGTCATACCGATGTTTACTTTACTGATGGTGATACATTGGTAAACGGTAAAAGCTATAAGATACTGGATGGATACCACTATATTTCGCGCACTTTTTTATTGCGTGAAGATATAGCTAGCAAAAAAGTATATTTAAACTTAATAGATCCACGCTATAATGAAGAGTACTTGTTGTATGACTTTACCTTAAATGAAGGGGATGTCTTTAATATGCAAAATCCAATTAGTCCGTTTCCTGAGGATGGCGGCCCTTTTTTATTAGATTCCATAGTTGCAAAACCCTTGGTTGACGGTGCAAACTACCGCCATTTTTATTTTTCTCCAACACCCGGAAATACCAGTAGTACGAACAATGCAGTTTGGGTTGAGGGAGTTGGCTCTTTATCGCTTATTAATGCGCCAGGAGGTAAACCCAACATAAATGCTGCAGGGCATCTGAGTTGTTTTTTTAAAAATACTGAAGTTTTTTACGCCAATCTAGACTCTATTGACGATTGTATTCCGCTTCATCTGCAAGTCAAAAATAACAAGTTGCAAGATCTCGTGCTTTCGAAACAAAATAACAGTGATGAATGTGTTTTAACAAATGCACAAAATGTAAAGAAAATTACTGTTTTTAATCTTTCTGGGAAGAAGTTAGATGAAAAAATAAATAACGGAAATACCTCCTTAACCTTTAACCTGTCCGGTTATCAAAATGGTTTATATATTATTTTAGCCTCTGGAATTGGTAATACCCAGAGAGCTTTTAAGATAAATAAATAGTAGTAACTATTTTTTCAAGGTTTTTTCTTCAATCAATTCATTAATCCATTCTTTCGCTCTATCTAAATTGGTGAAATGCCGTAATGGTTTTTTTGAAAAAATTTGTTCAACTTGAAGGTTTGATGCTTTTAGTCCATTTTCACTTACAAAGGCAAGGGCAATTAAGTTTTCAATTTTTGAAGTTTCCAAATACACCAGTGGGTTTACCGAATAACTATTTTTGCGGCATGTTATATAGCCAAAATAAGTGTCTTTGTAATATTTTTCGGCAATATTTATCAAGTTGTGGGTGTGGGCTGGCTTAACCGTAATACCCTCTTTCATAATAACCACAATGTGGTTTTCAAAAACCTGAACTGTTCCAAACTCAAAATGTAAGGTAAGTGGCATTTTATAGGGTATTTAAAGTTCTAAGTTAGAAATTAATATTTAATTAATCGGTTATATTAAAAATAATATCATAAAAAAATCCTCCCAAATATTGATTTGGGAGGATTGTTAATATAAATTTAAAGGGAAACCATTAAGATTCTGTCGTCTTCTTCTGCTTTTTAATTTTAATTGTCAGTTCATTCTTTTTCTCATCTAGATCCATCGTAATAGCATCACCTTCCTGCAAGCTGCTATTGATGATTTCCTCTGCCAGTGCATCTTCAATATATTTTTGAATGGCTCTATTTAAAGGCCTTGCACCATATTGCTTATCAAAACCTTTGTCGGCTATATAATCCTTGGCTTTATCTGTTAGTTTTAAATCATAACCTAGGTCAGATATACGAAGGAATAATTTATTCAGCTCAATATCAATAATTTTATGGATGTGTTCTCTTTCCAATGCATTAAACACCATTACATCATCAATTCGGTTTAGGAACTCTGGTGCAAACGTTTTCTTTAAGGCGTTTTCTATCACACTTTTAGTATGTGATTCTTCTTGGTCTTTCTTTGCAGAAGTACCAAAACCTACACCTTGTCCAAAATCTTTTATTTGTCTGGCTCCAACGTTTGAAGTCATTATAATAATAGTATTTCTAAAGTCAATTTTTCTTCCAAGACTATCGGTTAAATACCCATCATCTAAAACTTGAAGCAGCATATTGAAAACATCGGGGTGTGCTTTTTCAATTTCATCTAAAAGCACTACAGCGTAAGGCTTTCTTCTTATTTTTTCAGTAAGTTGGCCACCTTCTTCATAGCCTACGTACCCAGGAGGTGCTCCCACTAAACGGGAGATTGCAAACTTCTCCATATACTCGCTCATGTCTATACGAATTAAGGCGTTGTCTGAGTCAAACAACTCACGTGCCAGCACCTTGGCCAATTGGGTTTTACCAACACCGGTTTGTCCGAGGAAAATAAAAGAGCCAATGGGTTTATTGGGGTCTTTTAATCCAGCCCGGTTTCGTTGAATTGCTTTTACCACCTTTGCAACCGCTTCATCTTGGCCAATTACTTTACCTTTTATGCGGTCGGGGAGGGCAGCGAGTTTTGTGCTTTCTGTTTGTGCAATTCTATTTACTGGAACTCCAGTCATCATTGAGATAACTTCAGCAACATTTTCTTCTGAAACGGTTTCCTTATGAAGTTTAGAATCTTCTTCCCATTTTTCTTGTTGGTTGGCTAGTTCTTTCTCCAAGTTTTTTTCGTCGTCACGAAGCTTTGCGGCTTCCTCGTACTTTTGTTTTTTTACAACTGTATTTTTCAGTTCCCGTACTTCTTCCAAGTCTTTTTCTAATTTCAGAATCTTATCGGGTACATGAATATTTGTTATATGAACACGAGATCCGGCTTCATCTAAGGCATCAATAGCCTTGTCTGGAAGAAACCGATCGGTCATATATCTATTGGTGAGTTTTACGCAGGCGTCTAATGCTTCATCTGTATAAATAACATTGTGGTGGGCTTCGTACCTGTCTTTTATATTTTGAAGAATTTCAACGGTTTCTTCTACCGTTGTTGGTTCTACCAATACCTTTTGAAATCGTCTTTCCAACGCGCCATCTTTTTCAATATACTGGCGGTACTCATCTAGTGTAGTAGCACCAATGCATTGAATTTCGCCTCTAGCCAAGGCGGGTTTAAACATATTAGAAGCATCCAAAGATCCAGTAGCGCCACCGGCACCAACAATAGTATGGATTTCATCGATAAAAAGAATAATATCATCATTCTTTTCTAGCTCGTTCATAACGGCTTTCATCCGTTCTTCAAACTGACCGCGATATTTGGTTCCTGCAACAAGGCTCGCCAAATCTAAGGTTACAACTCTTTTGTCATAAAGAATACGTGAAACTTTTCTTTGAATAATGCGCAAGGCCAATCCTTCTGCAATTGCCGATTTACCAACACCTGGTTCCCCAATTAGCAATGGATTGTTCTTTTTTCTACGGCTTAAAATTTGCGAAACGCGTTGTATTTCACTTTCACGGCCCACAACGGGATCTAACTTTCCTTCTTCTGCCATAGCAGTTAGATCTCTTCCGAAGTTATCTAAAACCGGGGTCTTAGATTTTTTGTTCGATTTTGCACCAGAGCCTGTAAACAAGTTTTCCTTATTAGGGTCATTACCTGCAGTATCGCCGTCATTTGGGAATGATTCGGCTCTTGGTGATTCTATAAAATCATCATCGTTATTTGTTATCATAAGCTTAAATTGGTCTTTAACAGCATCATAGTCAACCTTCATTTTGTTCAACAACTTTGTGGTAGGGTCATTTTCATTCCTTAGAATGCACAAAAGCAAATGCGCTGTATTGATAGCATTGCTCTGAAAAAGTTTGGCCTCTAAAAACGTGGTTTTTAGTGCTCTTTCGGCTTGCCGGGTAAGGTGGAGGTTCTTTTTGTCGTTTGTATTTATCGAAACCCCCGGATTTGCCGGGCTTAATATTTCTACCTTTCTTCTTAAATGGTTTAAATCTACTGCCAATGCATTAAGAATGGTTACCGCTTTGCCATTGCCATCTCTTAAAAGCCCGAGCATTAAATGCTCAGTGCCAATAAAATCATGACCCAAACGCAGGGCTTCTTCTTTGCTATAAGCAATTACATCTTTTACTCTAGGGCTAAAATTATCATCCATATCTTTATATCCTCTCTTCTTAAAACTACTAAATTAACCAAAATAGGACAAAAACTGTTCCTCTTTGAATTCATTTTAGTAAAAGGACAAAATATATAGGGGAACGCAAAGGATTAATCTATATACTTATTAACGATTCACCCCCTATAATTTGTTAATAAAAAACCGAATAAAACCGTGTAAAAACCCTGTTAAGCCTACAAAAAGATGTATCTTGCTTCATTAGTTTAACAACGACAAATAAATTTATTTTTTATGACGGAAGGTGAGAAATTGATCCCTATAAACATTGAAGATGAAATGAAATCTGCCTACATCGATTATTCGATGTCGGTCATAGTGTCACGTGCGCTGCCAGATGTGCGCGACGGAATGAAACCTGTACATAGAAGGGTTTTGTACGGCATGCATGAATTGGGAATACGCGCGACGGGCTCGCATAAAAAGTCCGCAAGAATCGTAGGAGAGGTACTGGGTAAGTATCACCCTCATGGCGATACTTCAGTATATGATGCCATGGTGCGGATGGCCCAAGAATGGAGCTTGCGTTACCTTTTGGTTGATGGCCAAGGTAACTTTGGTTCTGTAGATGGCGATAGCCCCGCGGCAATGCGATATACTGAGGCACGTATGCAGAAAATTTCGGAAGAAATGCTGGCCGATATTGATAAAGATACCGTAGATCACCAACTTAATTTTGATGATACCTTAAAAGAACCTACCGTACTGCCAACAAGGGTTCCAGGTTTGTTGATTAATGGAGCTTCTGGTATTGCCGTAGGTATGGCAACTAATATGCCCCCGCACAACCTTACTGAGGTGGTAAATGGTACCATCGCCTATATAGAGGATAATGATATAGACATTGATGGGTTAATGCAGCACATAAAAGCACCGGATTTTCCTACGGGTGGTGTTATTTATGGCTATGAAGGCGTTCGCGAGGCGTTTCACACCGGTCGTGGCCGTGTTGTAATGCGTGCAAGAGCAACCTTTGAAGAAATTAAAGGAAGAGAATGTATTGTTGTTACTGAAATTCCATATCAAGTAAACAAGGCGGACATGATTAAAAAGACCGCTGATATGGTAAATGATAAAAAAATTGATGGCATTGCCAACATTCGCGACGAAAGTGATAGAAAGGGAATGCGGATTGTTTACATCTTGAAACGAGATGCCGTTCCCAATATCGTTTTAAACACCTTATATAAGTACACTGCGTTACAATCTAGTTTTAGTGTAAATAATATTGCGCTTGTAAACGGTAGGCCGCAAATGCTCAACTTAAAAGAGTTAATTCATTATTTTGTGGAACACCGCCACGAGGTTGTAGTGCGCCGTACGGAGTATTTACTTCGCAAAGCTGAGGAGCGCGCCCATATTTTGGAAGGATTAATTATTGCTTCTGATAATATTGATGAAGTAATTCGTTTAATTCGTGCTTCCTCCAACGCAGAGGAGGCAAGAGAGCGCTTAATTGAAGCCTTTGAACTTTCCGAAATTCAAGCCAAGGCTATTGTAGAAATGCGCCTACGCCAATTAACAGGGCTGGAGCAAGATAAACTACGATCTGAGTATGAAGAATTGATGAAAACAATTCAGGATTACAAAGAGATACTTGCTAATAAGGACCGTAGAATGCAAATTATTAAAGAAGAGCTAGAGGAAATTCGCGGTAAATACGGCGATGAGCGACGCTCTACTATTGAATATGCAGGAGGCGATGTTAGTATAACAGATTTAATTGCCGATGAACAAGTGGTGTTAACCATTTCGCATGCGGGTTATATAAAACGTACATCCCTTTCAGAATACAAAACTCAGAATAGAGGTGGAGTAGGCCAAAAAGCTTCATCTACGCGTAATGAAGATTTCTTGGAATACCTATTTGTAGGTACCAATCATCAGTATATGATTTTCTTTACCCAAAAAGGAAAATGTTTCTGGATGCGTGTTTTTGAAATTCCAGAAGGCACAAGAACTTCAAAAGGAAGAGCCATTCAGAATCTAATAAACATTGATCCAGATGATAAGGTAAAGGCATTTATTTGTACACAAGACTTAAAAGATGAGGAATATATAAATAGTCATTACGTTATTATGGCTACCAAAAAAGGACAGGTTAAGAAAACATCTTTAGAACAATATTCTAGACCACGAACCAATGGTATTAATGCCATAACAATTAGAGATGATGATGAACTGCTTGAAGCAAAACTTACCACTGGTGATAGTGAAGTAATGCTTGCCGTACGCTCCGGAAAAGCAATTCGTTTTGAAGAAGAAAAAACAAGACCAATGGGAAGAAACGCATCTGGTGTGCGCGGTATTAGATTGGGAGATGATAATGACGAAGTTGTAGGAATGATTGCGGTAAACCCAGGAGATTCTGATATACTTGTGGTTTCAGAAAACGGATACGGAAAAAGGTCCTTAATTGATGACTATCGAGTTACCAATAGAGGCGGAAAAGGAGTGAAAACCATTAATATTACAGAAAAAACCGGTAAATTAGTCGCCATTAAAAACGTAACCGATGAAGATGATCTAATGATTATCAACAAATCAGGAATTGCTATACGGATGGCAGTGTCAGATTTGCGTGTTATGGGGCGTGCTACCCAAGGGGTTCGCTTAATAAAAGTAAGAGAAGATGACGCCATTGCAGCTGTTGCGAAAGCAATGAAAGAAGACGAAGATGAAATAGAAATTGATGCTGAAATTAACGCTGAAAGCAATGATGGCACTACTCTTGATACTGATGAAACTCAAACCGAAAATAACGAATAAATTTTAACACATGAAAACAAGAATTTTAATAACAGGGCTTGCGTTTGTATCTGCAATTTCATTTGGTCAGAAAAGAGAGATCAGAAAAGCAGAAAAAGCTTTGAAATCTAACGATTACAATGAAGCTCTAGATTATCTAAATGAGGCAGAGACAATGATTGGCTCCGTAGATAATGATATGAAAGCACAGTTTTACGCTGCAAGGGGTAAAGCGCTTTTAGGTTCAGCTGGAAATGATTTTGCAAAATTAAAAGGAGCAGCTTCAGCCTTTGCCGAGGCTAAGACGCTAGACCCAAAGGTGGAAGAGCAATTGGCACCGCAAATACAAAACTTGCGAGCAGCATTGATAAACAGCGCGGTTGCCGACCAAAAAGCACAGCGTTATGAAATGGCCACTCAAAAGCTTTACACGAGCTATTTGGCTTCTAATGATCTATCAGATTTATACTTTGCGGCAGCTAATTCAGTAAATAGTCAGGATTATGATACCGCCACAAAATATTATAATATGCTGATAGATGCTGGTTATACGGGAGAAACCGAAGAATTTGTAGCTACAAATAAAGAAACTGGTGAAGTAGAAGCTTTTGAAAGTGAAAACGTTAGAAATATGGCCGTTAAATCTGGTCAATTTATTAAGCCTGAAACCCAAGTAACCGAATCTAAAAAAGGAGAGATTCTTCGTAACTTGACCTTAATTTATATTGAGCAGGGTGATAATGAAAAAGCGGTTCAACTAATGAAAGAAGCGCGAGCTGAAAACCCAAACGATATCTATCTTATTCGTGCAGACGCAGATATGAGCTATAAAATGGGGGATATTGAACGATACAATGAATTGATGAATGAAATTGTAGCTTCAGATCCAGATAACCCTGAAATTTATTTTAACCTTGGTGTTGGAAGCGCAGAGATTGGAAATAAAGAAAAAGCTATTGAGTATTATAAGCAGGCCTTAGAGTTAAAACCAGATTATCAAGGAGCCTTGATTAACTTAGCCGTTTTAAAGCTTTCAGGTGAAAATGAGCTTGTAAAAGAAATGAATAGTTTAGGAAACTCAGCAGCAGATAATAAAAAGTATGATGCACTAAAGCAGGAGCGAAAAGATCTTTATACCGAAACCCTACCTTATCTAGAAAAAGCACTTCAGCTTGATCCAAATAATAGAGAGGTTGTACGAACTTTAATGAATATGTACGGTCAAATTGGTGATGAGGCAATGTTTAAGCAAATGAAAGCTAAGCTTGAAACATTAGAAACGCAAGGATAATATTTACATCCATAATTAATAACAAAACCCCTGAGCTATCAGGGGTTTTTTAGTTTTTAAAAGCAATCTGTTCGATTAAAAAATTCGCTTTATAACACGAAGTTTATGGGTGTGATTCCGCATCTCATAATTAAAAATACCGCTGTGGTCTAGTCTGTCAATGCGTACTTTTCCGTGGGCGTGAATAATATAATTATCCTCCATAATAATGCCTACGTGGGTTATGCTTCCCTCTTCATTGTCAAAAAACGCTAAATCGCCAGGCTCACTTTCTTCAATAAAACTCAAGGCTTCACCTTGTGTAGCTTGTTGGCTTGCATCCCGTAGTAATCTGTGTCCGTTAAGTTTATAGACCATTTGCGTAAAACCGCTACAGTCTATTCCGAACGGAGTTTTTCCGCCCCATAAATACGGACTATTTAAGTAAAGTAGGGCTGTTTCAATTATTTTTTTCTTCGGAAGTGTTTTAGACAAAAATTTCCCTTCAAACGTATGCTGTAAATATTTCGAAGCCGATACGGTACTTCCCAAACAGATTGAAAACAATTGCTTGTCTGGGGCTGTAACAAAATCTACCAAATCTGAAGAAAGCATAGCTTCTTTGTTTTCAAAGCCCACGTAGTCTTCTTCAGAAATTCGGTAGTATTGCTTGTTGTCTATCCAACCTTCATAATTATCAAATGCCAAACGAATACGGCTCCATTTTTTCCGGCTTTCCAAAACTTTGAAATGCTCGCCGTAAAGTACCTGCGTCACCATTTCGCTCATATCAGAAGCTTCTGCTCTAACAGGGACAATACTCAAATTACAGATACCGTAATCCATCTAGAAATTATTGATAATGGTAGTTAAGAAGTAGTACTTAGGCGTTTTCAATTACCATTGCAGAGGCACCGCCACCGCCATTACAAATTGCTGCTGCACCTATTTTGGCGTCGTTTTGTTTTAAAACATTAAGAAGTGTTATCAAAATTCGAACTCCACTACAACCCAGGGGGTGACCTAAAGAAACAGCGCCACCGTTTACGTTAACATTGCTGTCATCAAGGTTCAGTATTTTCATATTGGCGAGTCCAACAACAGAAAAAGCTTCGTTAAACTCAAAAAAGTCAACATCTTTAATGTCAATACCTGCCTTAGCAATTGCTTTTGGAAGGGCTTTAGCTGGAGCGGTTGTAAACCATTTTGGCTCTTGGGCTGCATCGGCATAGCCTTTAATGTAAGCCAATGGAGTTAAACCTAATTCTTTCGCCTTTGCTTCGCTCATTAAAATCATAGCTCCTGCGCCATCGTTTATTGTAGAGGAGTTTGCTGCAGTAGCCGTTCCATCTTTTGAAAATGCCGGTCGCAATGAAGAAATTTTATCCATTCTTACATTCTTAAACTCTTCATCTTCAGAAACCACCACAGGTTCGCCACGACGTTGTGGCACTTCTACTGGAACAACTTCTTCATCAAACTTTCCATCTGCCCAAGCTTTTGCAGAACGTTCATAAGATTTTACAGCAAATGCGTCTTGGTCTTCACGAGAAAACTCGTATTCGGTAGCACATAAATCGGCACAGGTCCCCATGGCATTTTGATCATACGCATCTACCAAACCGTCTTTTTGCATTCCGTCTATCATAGATGCTGGGCCAAATTTTTTGCCTTTGCGCAAATGAAGGTAATGCGGAATGTTGCTCATACTTTCCATTCCTCCTGCCACAACTATATCGGCATCGCCAAGCGCAATAGCTTGAGTGGCTTGCATAACCGCTTTCATCCCTGAAGCACAAACCTTGTTAACCGTTGTTGCCGGAACATTTTCAGACAATCCAGCACCTAAAGCAGCTTGCCGTGCAGGAGCTTGCCCTACACCAGCTTGTACCACATTGCCCATATATACTTCTTGCACCAAATTTGGGTCAAGATTAATCTTTTCTAAAGAACCTTTTATTGCCGCCGATCCTAACTGGGCCGCGGTTAATGAAGAAAGGCTTCCCATAAAACTGCCTATTGGGGTTCTCACTGCGGATACTATAACTACTTTATTGCTCATTACTCGTGTTTTTAAATTTAAAATAACGACAGCGAAATTACGTATTTCTAACTTAAATATCAATCTTTGCAGGTAATGGTTTTGGGATAACTCGTTCCTTATTTATACCTTTACTATATGTTATAAGCTTATGAAGAACCTTTTTTCATTTTTTGCAAAAAACCAGTCCCTTATTTATAAGGTTTTTCTTTTCATATTCGCTACGCTATTGGTTATTTATTTTTTTCCGAAAGGTGGACAATTTAAATATAACTTTCAAAAGGGGAAACCCTGGCAATATGAAAACCTTTATGCACCTTTCAGTTTCACTATAAAGAAGCATGAAGACACTCTTATAAAGGAACGAAAAGAGATTAGGGCAAATGCAATTCCATATTTTGAATACAATAGTGATGTAAAAAACCAGGTTGTTAAAAGTTTTAAAAACAACTTAAATTTACAATATATTGACAGTCTTTACAATACATCTAAGAGAAGTGTTGAGAGGCTGGGAGAAGCATTTTTAACTAATGCTTATAAAAATGGTGTTACAGACGAAATTCACGGCTATGACGGCGATAAGCTAATTTATTTAAAAAAAGGTAACGAAATTGAAGAACGAACTTATTCACAAATCTTCAAAAAAGACAATCTCAACAAAAAAGTTAGAGATCTTGTAGAGAAAAATAATGTTGAAGATGTTCAAGCTTTGCTTTACAATGCCTTAAAAACAGAGTTTCGACCAAACGTAAAGCTCAATTCAAAGTTAACTGAAACAGCTATTAATGCCGAAATAAACGCGTTAAACCCAAATCGCGGCGTCATAGAAAAAGGCGGACGGATTATTGCAAAGGGAGAAGTTGTTGAAGGCGATAAATTCCAAATTTTAAACTCTTTAAAGGCAGAATTCGATAGCCAAATATGGAGTAAGAATAACTACATGTGGTTGTTGGTAGGGTATGCAATGCTGGTTATGCTGGTGTTTTTGATGCTCTTTCTGTTTCTGAAAAACTACAGACCTTATATTTATAACAACAACACAAAGGTTACTTTTATTTTTTTCAACATATTCTTGATGGTTTTCCTTACTACACTCGTGGTAAAGGTTCATGCAGACTATGTTTATGTAGTGCCCATTTGTATTTTACCACTTATATTAAAAGCTTTTTTTGATGCGCGTGTGGGCTTATTTGTGCATGTGCTAACCGTTCTGTTGCTTGGTTTTATTGTTCCCAATAGCTTTGAATATATGTTTCTGCAGTTTATCGCTGGGATTGTAACTGTTCTTACCGTTTCAGAATTGTATAAAAGAGCCAACCTGTTTATTTCCGTAGGACAAATAACCTTGATTTATATTCTTGGCTATTTTGCATTTTATGTTATTCAGGAAGGAAACCTTCAAACAATGGAATGGCAGAACTTTCAATATTTTATACTCTGTGGTTTAGCAACACTTTTTGCACATCCTTTAATTTATTTTTATGAAAAAATATTCGGTTTGGTCTCAGATGTTTCTTTATTGGAACTCAGTGATACTAATTCTAAATTATTAAAGGAGCTATCAAATAAGGCCCCAGGAACTTTTCACCATTCATTAAACGTGGCGAATTTAGCAGAAACTTCTGCAAACGAAATAGGCGCAAATAGCATGTTGGTTAGGGTAGGAGCCTTATACCATGATGTTGGTAAAATGCTTAACCCTACTATGTTTACCGAAAACCAGGCTAATTCAATTAACTCGCATAACGAACTGGACCCAAAGGAAAGCGCCAAGATTATTATAAACCACGTTATAAAGGGAATAGAGATAGCAAGAAAGAACAATCTGCCCGATCGTGTTATTGATTTTATACGAACCCACCACGGTACTAGTTTGGTGTATTATTTTTACAGCAAGGAGAAAGAGCAGCATGGAGAGGCCAATAAAGAAGATTTTATGTATCCCGGCCCCATTCCTTTTTCAAAGGAGACTGCAATATTGATGATGGCAGATAGCGTTGAAGCAGCGAGTAAGAGTTTAAAGGAACCCTCTTCTACAATTATTGATGAATTTGTTGAAAAGATAGTCAACAACCAAATGGCGCAAGGTCAGTTTTTAAATGCAGATATCACCTTCAAGGAAATTGAAATGATCAAGAAAGTATTAAAGAAGAAATTGAACAATATCTATCACTTACGGGTTGAGTACCCCGAATAACTGTGTTTTGTTCTTTTTTTTTGGATTGTAAGATCCTCATAATTAGAAGTCTCATATTTTATTTAAAAAACCTTGTCTTTTTCTTTGGCTTATATCATTAATAAATCTATATTTGCACTCGCATTTCAGGATGCACGTTCATAAAGAAATTGGAGAGGTGCCGGAGTGGTAACGGAGCAGATTGCTAATCTGTCGACGGGCAACCGTCGCCAGGGTTCGAGTCCCTGTCTCTCCGCATTGACATAAAAACAAATATAGCCTCTAAGTTGCCGGATTTAGATTCTGTTTTTAATGTTTAGTATTGATAGAGTTTTAAATAACTTTTTTAGGGTGTAGCGTAGCCCGTTTATCGCGTCTCGAACTTGCTTCGGGAAGGTCATAGGTAAACAAATCGTAAGGAGTTGAAAGTACTTCGGGGTGTAGCGTAGCCCGGTTATCGCGCCTGCTTTGGGAGCAGGAGGTCGCAGGTTCGAATCCTGCCACCCCGACAAAAGCCGGACAATTAAAGATTGTTCGGCTTTTTTATTTTTAAATGACAATTGTTTTAAGGTTCTCCCAGTGGTTTTTGGGAAGATAGCGCATCCCGAAGCAAGTTCGGGACGGTTATAAAGGAGAGTTTAAATAAATAATGTTAATGGTCGCATAGCTCAGCTGGATAGAGCACCTGCCTTCTAAGCAGGCGGTCGAAGGTTCGAATCCTTCTGCGATCACTTGATAATCAAGCGGTTAACGCTTAAATGTGTTAGCCGTTTTTTTGTATGTACCTATTTTGTACCTATGTAGATAAGAGATAATAAAAAAAACCCGCCATTCGATGAGTATAAGAATGACGGGTTGAAAGCCCCAAACGGCTAATATTATTAAATTTTCAAATCTGCCATAAATAACGGCAAACGTTCTGAATCTTTATATTTTTCTAAAAAAGATATTATTTCGTCTTTGTCTTCATTCCCATAAATATAGAAATGATAACCTTTAGCAAGTAGCGTTTTTAATTGATCGGGTGCTAACTCGGTGTTTCTTATAAACTCGATTAGTTCAGCTATGGAATGAAGACGCACTACCATAATTTAATCTTTTAAACTAATTTCGATAACTCTATCTGAATCGGTTGTTAACTCGGTCGCCTTTAAAGTAGGTAGCACAAACTTCGCTAACTGCATAACTATTGTTAAACGCTCATAAGGTTGTAGCGTGTCCAAGTCATCTTGGAACGTGGAAAGGTTGTTTTCCACTAATTCCTTAAACTTTTCCCGTACTTCAGCGGTTGCCTTGTTTTTACTTCCTTTTGGTCTGCCTGCCTTCATTATATTGATATTGTTTATTCGGTTTTGTTGGTGTTACTTCATTTTTGCTATACGCTCCCCATTTGGTATAATTCTATTTTGTGAAGTGTTAGCCGTTAAAATATCGCCAAACAAAATAAGTTTGTACGCTTCACGCTCTGGAATATAATTTTCTGCTATTGCTTCATTTAATAAGTCGCTAATCTTAACGCCTAAATTATACGCTTTTACTTGGCGTTCCGTTTCGGCATAGGTATAACACTTTTGAATCTGTACAGGTTCTGCCACTAACTCAAACTCTCCGCTTTCGGTCTGCTCTATTGGGTAATCTCGCCAAATTGGAAGATTGTACCGTACGTACTCATTTAACGGCTTTAAATCAATTCCCAACGTTTGAAAGTTTAGTTTATCATCTGCATCTGGAAAGGGAAAATTTGGTTTGAAATATTCTAAGATAAAAGCCATTCCCTTATCTCTGATATTATCCCGCTCCTCTTTGTTAAAAGTGGTTTTGCAAACTGTTTCGGCTTTCTCAATTAATATATTTAATTTCTTTACTCCCGTTTCTGCTTGCTTCTTAATCTGTTTAATTTTGTTCTCGTTTGTTTTTAGTAAAATCTTACTCATCGCTTTTTGTTTTTAATTATTTAACTTTTACTGCTGGTACTTTTTTACCTGTTTTTACTTTTACTGCTGGTACTTTCTTTCCAGTACGATAGACTTGTCCGTCTTTGTTTCTCTTATATTCACTCATAACTGTATAAATTTAATTTGTCGCCAATTAGTAAGGCGGTGCGTGTTAGGTCTGGAAATATTTCTTTTGATATTGCACCGTGTAGCGTTGCCTTATTGGGTGCGTTGTCCAGTTCCTTTGCCAGTCTCTTTTTTAATCCTTTTGGTAGTTCGTACATCTTTAAACTTTTTGTTTGTCGTATATTCCCACGATAAAATGTAACTCATCATCTGATAGCTTTGAGTAGTCCAATTGCTGTGCTTCCTGCTTGTGCGTAGCTTCCATTTTCATCTGGGATTGCTTAGGCATTAAATACGGCAACATCTTTATAATGGCGTTAATCTTGTCATTAGGCTCTAACTGCTCAAATATCGTTTCAAGATCGTCAATTTTACTTTCAATAAATGCACCCATTACGTCTTTCATTTGCTGGGTTGTTTTATTCGGCACGCCTGCACGTGTTGACTTTTTCCCCGCTTTGGATGCTGTTTTTGTTGTAAATGCCATTACGTTACTTTATGTTAGTTTAACGTCTTAAAGATATTGGTTATCACTGATTTAGCCTATTTTTTAGGTGCTTAATTGTTAAAACTTATCAACATTTATTTATTTATAGTTTTTGTTTATAGTAGTTAGTCCCATTCATCAAAATCAATCTTTGGAAATACTACTTCTATTTTCTTGTTTTTTACTTCCTTAACTTCTTTTTGACTTAAATCTATTTTGTGAAACCTTAAATACTCTTGAAAGAATTGTTCCCCTCGGTTGTGAGCTTGCTCTATCTCAATATTAAATGCGCTATGCTCCAACGAGGTATTAAAGTCTTCCAGCTTGGGAATATGTCCTTCAATCTCTTTTGGTGTTTTTGGAACGTACTCCCTATTAAAAGCCTTTGCGCCTTGTTTTATGGTCTTATAATCACTCCCTGAATATTGTTCCATTAAATACGCCTTTTCAGCTTCTATGATACTATTATCTCTTTTGATGCTAACATCTGGATGAACGCCCACCACTTCGCCAAGAATAAAAATATATTGAAGTGCTATTTCTCTATTATTGATTAGACGATTAATCTTTAATAATTCCCTTTCGTAAACCTGTATTTTTCTTTGTGCCAATCGGGTTGTATTTGCCTTTTTATGATGCTCAACAACATAACTTACACCCTCTTTATACATATTACTATAAAGAGGGTAGTTTTTATCTGTTTGAGCATAGGGTTTACGCTTCCTTCCTGTTGTTAACTCATTAATTCTCAATATAATACACTTTATAAATTCGTTTGTTTTGGCTTTACCGTTCATTTTAAATTCAATAAATGAGAAATTGCCATTTGTAAATCTTGTTTTCAGCATCTGGAACAACTGTTTCATTCTTAATTTTTTGTTGACTGTTCCCCTCGCATTATTCAAAGCATTTAAGAAATCAATCCGTTTTCTAAATTTAAGGTTCTCTATTGTTTCAAAATCTCGTGATTGTATCATAATATCATCTTTGCGGTGTAAGTGTTTCACAAGCTCCCGAAACAAGTATCTAAGGTTAAATATTACATTGCTATTCTGGCGAATGTGGGAAAGGATTAAAAACAACTGCATTTTTGAAATTGGTTCTCCATTTAGATAGTGAAGTGTTGAAATCATCTCTATACAATTATTCACAAAATCATCAAAACTGCATCTTTCCACAATATTGAAGGATGCCGAAATATATTCGTATTTCTCGGCATAGAATCGAAACCCGGTCGCATCCCCAATTGCTTTTGGATAGGTTAATATCTGTTTACGAACCATCGGCATATAATTTTCTTTTGTCGTTGGTGGTACACTTGAAATATAGGCGAAGGATAAACGCTTATTTGAATAACCGAAAGTATTTGAATAGATAGGTTTGTTTAGTTCGTCAAAACCAAACACGCATTTATCATCAAAAATGGATTGAATAGGTTTTGTTTTCTTGTCGATAAATATAACTCCATCGTGAAGCCTTCCACCTTTCAAATAAGCATTTTCATTCATAAATAAATCAATGTACCTTTTTTCATACTCACACATAAAATCATAAAACAAAGGATTTTTAGAATGTGTAAGCCCTGTAATGATAGTACACTCACTTTCTGAATACCCACAGGAAATGAGAAAGTTTTTTGTTTGCAGAACCGTTTTGTATTTACCACTATTGCACCACTTGTTAAAAAGTACCTTCGCTTCGGATCGGCTTATGTTGTGGTTTTCTTGAAGGGTTGAATACACCTTGTGCCGTTTATCTGCATTTATAGCAAAATCAATAAATGAAGGAAAGGCACTTTTAATATCGCAATCCACAATTTTAAATGGTGTTATCCCTCGAAGCATTCGGGAACATTTCACAAGTGGGTTATATTCTCGAAATCGCTTTTCGCTAATCTTAAAATGATTGGTTGGCAAATCAAGTTCTTTGCAAATCAAAAACAGAATCAAGTAATGCCATCGCTCAACCATTTTAAACCCATAAACACCTTTTATCTCTTTCTCATCTACTTCTTTATATTTCTTATGCAAGTATTCAATATCATAGCGGTACTGGCTCTCTGGTAGCTTCTTTTGATATTGGGCGTAATGGTTAACGTACGTTATATGCTGATGCCTTCCGAAATGTTCAGAATTAAAAAACCAAGCCGATTGAATCACAAGGTAACAGGCGTTAAATAAGGCGGTATCTTTTAATTTGTAGTATGTAGTATCAATTTCATAAATAGCGGTGTAATTAGTAAGGTTACACGCATCAAAGAAACCTTTAACGCCCTCCACAGTATAAACCGCATCGCTAATTGCGTTTTTTGGAAATATACGCTCATAGAAATACGCCATTGCTAACAATGTCAATTCCGAAAAATTTGTGCCTTTACTATCTTTGTTGTCGCCCTGAATGTTCCCCAATGCAATTTGAAAGTTAATTTCACTCTCATCTGAAATGCGGTTTTGTATGTCCGCATCCAGTTTGCTATCATTGAAAAAATCCAGTTTAATATAATGAGAAATAAAGGCTTTTTGTGAAGCCTGTAAACCCATTACTCAAAAGTTTGAAGTTTGTTATTAAATCTACTCTTGAAATACTTGGGATTGGTTGTAACAGCTTCTACAAGCCTTTTGGAACGTGTGCATCTTATTTGTCCAACTACTTGAGCTGTTCCGCTCTCGATCATATCAATAACATCCTGTGTTACCATAAACGTCATATCGGGATAACCTAAATACGTGGCTGCCATTCTACGGCTTATCGGCTTCTTATACAGGATTTTATAAAGTTGCTTTGCATCCTGTATTTTCTTATCTTTACTGCGCTTTGTGTCGCCTAAAACACTTTTAACGCTATGTGGGTTTTTCCTTTTCATAGCGTTATTTTTTTGGAGTTAAGTAAGTGTGAACCTCTTCTTTTATTTCCGCTCTGGTCTTAATCTTGGATTGTTTAATCCAGTCTATAAGTTCAGACTTAAAGAAAAATAAACGATTGTTTTTCTTGTGGTAGGGGATCGCATTTCTTTGACAATAACCGTATAAAGTAGGAACGGTGTAACCAACAATTTTTGAAGCTTCTTTAATTGTCAGCGGCAAATCTTCTTGCGGCTCTTCGGGTTGTAGTTTGTTTTCAAATAGGTTTAGGAATCTTCTAAACTCTTCTCTAAATTGTTCAAATTCCGAAGGTAAATTTTCTAATGTAATACTCATCTTTTCAATACTTTAAATTAATATTGAAGGCAATGTATTACGGTTATGAAGGGGTTTAAATCGCTTAGGGTTGTTCGGTGGGTTTTTAGTATTGGTCAATCAATCTTTAGGTTTTCACCTGTGAAATTCTTTATAATCTGTTATGTTGAATCCGTAAAAACCTTTATCCATAATGTCAAAATATTTTTGTTTTATTAAGGTTGTATTTCCTTTTTCCCTCTTCTCATATTTATCTAAAAAGGCACGGAATATTCTTCTCACATCTTTTTTATATTTAATGTATTTGAAATTTTGTTTTACTGGTTGCTTATCTATAAAGGTAGATTTTATAAATAAATAAAGCTGTTCGTAAGATAGATAATACGTTCCCTTGTCGGTTGGTTCAATCAAAACTTTGAAGTGATTATAAACCTCTTCAATTGATATTCCAGGAGTTAATTCATTTTGTTCTAAAAAAAGGTCTTCAATTTTAACCTGTACATTAAGTCCGTTTTCTGTTACAATTTTTTGTTTAATAAAATCAATGTTTCGCAACATAGTATTATCTATATTTTGCCAAAAATCATATTCATTATCTAAGTCATCTTCTGAATAAAATCTTTCAATATTCCAAAGCAATAAAGTTTTTTGTTTTTTTATTATACTCATTTCTTGCTCAAAGAATTTCAATTCATCTTTTAAAAATGAAATTTCGCTTTTCTCGGGATGTTGATAAAAATATTCTTCTCTATTTGTATAAAAGAGGTCTTCTGTATAATTTAAAAATCTCTCCGAAGTCATCACCATAATAGTTTTGGTAATATCAAAGGTTTCTTTATCTGGGATAAGTTTGTAGTCTTTCATCTTTTAAAGTTCATTATATTATTTGCGTATTCCTTTTTTTCCTTATCCGGGAAACTATTTAAGTAGTTTTGCGTAGTCTGAATATTTTCGTGTCCTAAACTTTCCATAATAGTTTTTAAAGGGATATTGTCCTCATTGTGGGCAATGGTCGCCCAGCTATGGCGTGCCCAGTATGCCGAAATCTCTTTTGGTAGTCCTATTTCCTTGCATAGCTTTTTAAGGTTCTGCGATATGAAACAATTGAAATTACTTATTTTTTTATGCTGAACATCTGCGGGATCACTTTTTAAAATAATATCAAATACTAAATTGTTAGGTTTGGAATTATCACTTCCGTATTTCTCTATGATAGCACGTGTGAAGTCATTCAAATAAACTTTTATTTTCTTTTTTGTCGATACGGTTGTAACTGTTTTTGCTCTATAAAATGAAAAACTATCTTCGTCAAAATCGCTATACTTTAAATTTGCAATATCCTTTACATTCATTCCGTTGCAGGCATAAGAAAAAAACCAAAAATCTTTGGCTTTCGCTTGCTCTGGTGTTAGTGCTTCGGCTTCAAATAATACCGATAACTGTTCTTTGGTTAACGCTTTTTTTACTGCTTGGGCTTTGGGAATTTGATATTTGTTTTTCTCTCCTTTATATTTTCTGAATGGATAAACAATACCTTGCACCTCGTTATTTATTGCAGTATTAAACAAGGCTCGCAAACATCTTAAATACATACTCACAGTAGCTGAACTCCTACCTCTATTGATCATAAAATCTTCATAGCTTTGAAGCCAAGCGGGTGTTATATTCTGAAATGTAAGTTTCTTGTATTCCTTATTTAGTTTCTCCGCTTCTTTTTTATTCTTTTCGTCTTTTCGTGTTTCGTCCGAAATACTAAGTTGAAACGCTATAAAATCAATTATAGACTTTTCGCTTAACTCGTAGGTGTTGGCAGTTCCTATCTTTTTTCTTTCTAATAATGAATTGATAGTTTCAGAATATGCCACATTTAATAAAGAAGTGTTTCCAGCTTTCCCATACATTACTTTTTCAAATGCTTCAATAGTGAACGGCTTTAAAGTTTTTGCTTTCGCTTTTGCATCTGATACCAGTACTTCCAGCTGTTCCCGTTTTTCTCTATTTTTTCCTCTATTGTCTGGATTGATTATTAAATTATATTCGTCCTCACTATATTCAAATTCCGTTGGATAGCGTTTTTGTTTTCCTTGTGCCACAACTTGTAAACGGACAAAATACTTTCCGTTTTTTCTTGGTCTTTGCTTGTGCAGGGTGTAAGTAATTGAATAATCCATTTTAAAGGCTTTTAATGATAGTAACACAAAAATAAGCCTAAAATATCAATGTACCTATAATGTACCTATGAAATAACGCAATGAACGTGTAAAAGATATTAACAAACAAATGTGTTTAAATGCTTAATAGCCTATCTTTACAGGGTTTTAGGAAAGAAAGTATAATAAAGTAATAATGAAAAGATAGTGTATTTTATGCCTTCTAAGCAGGCGGTCGAAGGTTCGAATCCTTCTGCGATCACATTCAAAAACCTCAATCATCTGTTAATTAGATAATTGAGGTTTTATTGTTTTTGGTTTTGCACACAAACTGCACACATAAGGTTTTTGGATGCCGCTTTTACTCCTTTTTTAGCAAAAAATGATAAACACTTTGGTTGCCTGAACTAAGAGAATAAGCACTTTCAAACTCGTAGCTATATTTTGCAAAAAAATTAAGTGCATCAATCATTGAATTAAAAGTTAACTGTTTGCCGTTTTCGTCTTTTACTTGTGTTTCTTTAGAACTAAAAAATTTATTCTCTTGTCCAAAATCAATATCAATATTTACTTTATTGCTCATCATTCTACTTGTTCCTACAATTTGAATGTATTTAACATCAATATCCTTTAACGGAACATCGTTAACGGTTTGTGAAAAACCACTACTTAAAGCGAATAGAGATAAAATAACAGTTGAAATAAGAAATCTTTTCATAATTGTATGTTTTAATGGTTAAGGTTTCAATATACAAAAAAACGGATCAAGAACAATTGTTGTGTTTATGCAAAGATTGTGGTTAATCTAAAAAGGAAAAATTCTATATTTCTAACACCTCTAAATTGTGTTCTGAAAGCTTTTATTTTAGCATCAAACGACTCTGCTGAGGCATTGGTACTTCTATTGTCAAAATAGTTCAGTATGTTTTGGTAATGTATTAGATCAAGAACAATTGTTGTGCTAGAATAAACACTAAAAAACTTTTGAGCAAACCAGCATTTCCTTTTTTCCTTCCAGATTTGTTATAAAAAACAAATAAACAGCTCCACCATCTGCAATTTTCCATTTTTTGCGAAGCTTTGCTACGGTCTCTGGAAAATTTCGGGTAGTAATGTTCGCTTTTTTGAAGGTGAGTGCTGCACGCATTTCAGATTTTGTGTACGGAACCACATCTTCAATCCGAAATCTTCGCCCTGGGAAATTAATTAGAGTTTCACTTGTATAAAGATGTGTGTTTTTATGGAGTTTGTTGAGTTTTAATTGATTTGAAAGCAAATGGAAAGCACCACTTTTTAAAATGGCCGCATTGGGTTCGTATAGATACTTCTGGGGTGCACTGTAGGTTGTTTCGGCTGTTTCATTCCAATGAAAATTGAATTGCTCTATTCTTGACTTTGTAAAATTGACTGTCTTAACTTGCAATGGGTTCTCAGTGCCATTTTTAAGCAGCCACAGTAACTCCTTAACTTCGTTTTCTACAGCTACAACATGAATTTCCATAACATTGCGAAGCTCTTGTAGGCCTACAGATATGTCTAACATAGGAGAGGTTTTCAGAAGGAATAGTTGACTGTTTTCAAGTATTTCTGAAATATGCTCCGGAATATTGGGTTGACAGTCGTTTAAAAAGAAAACTTTACCCTTGCTATCGTGACGTCGGGAAGGATCTGCATAAATAACGCTGTATTTATTATTTAGAACTTTACTTAAACCATCTTCAGCAGAACAATGCACATTTGGTTTATTTAGAACTTTAAAGTTGTGTTGTGCTATTTGAGAAAGCGTAGGGTTGATTTCAAAATGATGTACGGCTGAAAATTTTTCAGAAAAGAAAAAACCGTCAACGCCAAAACCTCCTGTAATATCGGCTAAAGTTTCACCATCAACTAAATTAGCCTTGTATTGGGCTGTTGTTTCAGAAGAAGTCTGCTCTAAGTTTAATTTTGGAGGGAATAGTATATTGGAAGCGGCAAACCATGTAGGGAGTTTCTTTTTAATCTTTCTTCTACTTTCAATTTGTTGCAGCAATTCTTGAATAGCAACTTTTGGAAAAGGACTTCCAGAAAAAGCTAGTTTTGAAAGATCGCCTTCAAAATTTTTAATGAAATCTTGAACTTCAGTATGTAATAGTGCTTTGTTTATCAATTAGAGGTTTTTAGTAAGGCCTTTAACGACCTTATATTCTGAAAGAAACTCTTTTGCAATTACTTTTATTGCCGTGTAAGTTGGTACGGCGAGAATCATTCCCGGAATTCCGAAAACAAAGCCACCTATCAATATTACCATAAAAATTTCTAAGGGGTGGGAGCGAACACTATGCCCAAAAATTACCGGTTGGGTTATAAAATTGTCAAATATTTGAGCTACGGAATAACCGGCTGTCGCAATTGAAAGCAAGGGGAGAAGGCCTGTAGAAAAATCGGCGCCAAGATTGTTTGATACTATTACAAGCAGCATTAATACCCAACCAATAATAGGCCCAAGATAAGGTACAATATTTAAAAAAGCACAAATTAAAGCAACTGCAATGGCATCGTTTACATCTAAGTAAAGCAATAATACGGCATAAAAAAGTGCTAATATTGAAATCTGCAGGAGTAAACCAATAAAGTATCGCGAGAGCAGCTCGTTTATTTTTATTAGAATACGCTTAAACCTGGCTTCGTCGCCTTTGTTTGAAAATACAAGCACAGATCGTGCCACGAGGTACTCATCTCGCAACAGAAAAAAAGAAATAAACAAAACAGAAAAAATTCCAATAATTGTACCCGTAAAACTTCTAAAGAAAATATCTATAAAACTTGGAATGATCTCAGAATCAAAATTTTCAACCCAAGTAGAGCGTTTTACAGCTTCAACCAGCTGAAAGTGATCAACGCCTAAATAATCACTTGCTTGTATGTTGAGTTCATTTAAGTCTTGCTTAACTTGTTCAAAATCTATTTGAGAAATATGCTTTCCTTGTTCAATGAGCACCGGAATAAAAATACTGAGCAGCAAGCTTATGGCACCAATAATCAATAGGAGGGTTACAACGGATGCAATAGTGTTTCTAAATTTTAATTTATTTTTTAAAAACAGTACAACAGGCCGGCCAATTAAAGAAAGGACAATGGCTAGCCCAATAAACAGAATCAAAGCCTGAATTTGGTATAAAAACCAAAGTAAGATCAAAACGCCAACCACAACGGCTAATGCTTTTAATATTCCTATGGTTATTGCTTTTGCAGAAGTTTTCACAGCGTAAATATAAGATATTCCAATTTACAAAGATTCAAAATTATGTTAACCCTAACGGTAGCCGTGCATTGTAAGCATTTACCCGTAGCTCAACCTTGTAACACTAATAACTTACCGTAGTTATTATAAAAAACTAGTCGTGTCCGACTAAGATATAAGACCGCTGCGATGAAAGACATAAGACGTAAGATTTGCTTTTTAATAGATTGAAAACTAGATAAAATTGATTAAACATACTTTTTAATTGATAAATTTTGATGCTAAGTATAATAGCATGCTGTCATTAAATAAAAATATTCTAATTGCCTATTATCTTTGACTCAACAAATTTTCTCACTCTTTTAATCGGACACTAATGATAAAAAACGAAAGATCAATTAGTTTTCAAATACATATTTAACCATATTAGCACCCATTTGAAGGGCTTTTAGTCTAACCTCAGGCGGATCGTTATGAATTTCAGGGTTTTCCCAACCATTGCCAAGGTCAGATTCATAAGTGTAGAGCAACACCAACCTATCTGCAACATAAATACCGAAAGCTTGCGGCCGTTGGCCATCGTGTTCGTGAATTTTAGGCAGTCCTTTCGGAAATTTAAAAACGGAACTAAAGATAGGATGATTTACCGGAAGCTCTCGTAATTCATTGTTCGGAAATAATTTTGTTATTTCCTTTCTTACGTATTGATCCATTCCGTAGTTGTCATCAATGTGAAGAAAACCACCGCTTTTTAAATAATTTCTTAGGTTTTCAACTTCCTCAGCCGAAAAAAACACATTACCATGCCCAGTCATATGTAGTAACGGGTAATCAAAGATATCAACACTTGCAGGAGTAGTGGTTGCCGGTTTTTCTTTAATTGCGGTGTCTATCTGTTCATTGCAAAACTTAATAAGATTGGGAAGCGAAGTGGGGTTGGCATACCAATCGCCCCCGCCACTGTATTGCAACAAAGCTATTTCCTGTGCCGAAACAGTTCCAAAACACAGTAAAAAGAAGGCAGAAAGAAATATTAATCGCATAACTATCAAAAATAAGCATTTAAACCTAAGCGGTTTTCAAATCCTGTTCAATTTCTTAAAATTCGTTTGCAAAGGCAACGCTATGGCAAGCAACAATTGCTGCTGTTTCGGTGCGTAAGCGGCTTTCTCCTAAGGAAACTGGAGTGTATCCAACCTTTTTTGCCAAAGCTATTTCTTCTAAGGAAAAATCGCCTTCCGGACCAATAAGAATTGTAACCTTTTTATTGGGAAGCAATACCGATTTTAGTGATGTTTTTGAGGTTTCTTCGCAATGGGCTATACATTTTATATCGTTGTAATGGTTTTCTGAAGCTATAAAATCCTGAAACGAAACGGCCTCATTCAAAATGGGTAAATAAGCTTTTAAGGATTGCTTCATTGCACTGAGTATCTTTTTTTCGTAACGTTCTGCTTTTACCACTTTTCGTTCGCTATGATTGCAGATTATAGGGGTTATTTCTGATACGCCAATTTCTGTAGCTTTCTCCAAAAACCACTCGTATCGGTCGTTTAATTTTGTGGGCGCCACAACCAGATGCAATTGATAGGGTAAGGCAGCCTGTTTTTCTTTAGAAACAACCTTTACACCACAGCTTTTTGGGTTTGCATTTATTATTTCGGCATCAAAAAAATAGCCTTTCCCATTGGTTATTTTAAAAGAATCGCCTTCCTTCATGCGTAAAACCTTAATAATATGCTTGCTTTCTTCCTTATTGAAAGTAACTTTGGTTGTGGTTTCTGATATATCCGGATTGTAGAACAGTTGCATTTAAATTGGGTTTTATATTAATTACCCTTAATCTTTATGGGCGAAAGCAAGTTTAATCTTGATCACTATATGAAGGGGTCGGGAGTTGTATCAAGTTCACTAGAATTTTAACCGCGCCGATGCTACCACATCGTTTTCTGCAAAGCTTTGGTTTTTGTATTTCAATTCGCCTACAATTGCAATCATTGCAGCATTGTCTGTACAAAATTCAAACTTCGGGATATGGGTTTTCCATCCGTATCTTTTTTCGGCGTCTTTTAGTGCGTTTCTAATTCCACTATTGGCCGAAACGCCGCCGCCTATAGCTATTTCTTTAATTCCAGTTTCTTTTACTGCGTTTTTTAGTTTATCCATTAAGTACGAAACAATTGTAAACTGAAGGCTTGCACAAATATCTTCCATATTTTCTGAAATGAAATCTGGATTTTGTTTTACCTGCTTTTCAACAAAATATAGTACGGAGGTTTTCAATCCGCTAAAACTGAAATCCATAGGCCCTACTTTTGGTTTTGGAAATTTAAAGGCTTTCGGGTTTCCTTTTTGTGCATACTTATCTACCAATGGACCGCCAGGATAGGGGAGTCCAAGAATTTTTGCGCTTTTATCAAAGGCTTCGCCCACGGCATCATCTATGGTCTGGCCAATAACTTTCATTTCAAAATAATCGGTAACTTTTACAATTTGAGTATGTCCGCCGCTAATGGTCATTGCTAAAAACGGAAAATTAGGCGGTGTTTGTCCTGCTGTTTTAATAAAATGTGCCAAAATATGTGCCTGCATATGGTTTACCGCTATCAAAGGAATGCCCAACCCCATGGCCAAAGATTTTGAAAATGAGGTGCCTACCAATAATGACCCCATAAGTCCAGGACCACGCGTAAAAGCGATGGCAGATAATTGTTTTTTGTCGATATTTGCCTGTTGTAGTGCTTGGTGAACTACAGGTACAATATTTTGTTGGTGGGCGCGTGAGGCAAGCTCAGGAACCACCCCGCCATATTGTTCATGAATTGCTTGGGTGGCAACAACATTGCTACATATTGTGCCGTTGTTAATTACCGAAGCAGCAGTATCATCACAAGAG
The DNA here is from genome assembly GCF_031631895.2 of Aequorivita marina. Lineage (NCBI taxonomy): Bacteria > Pseudomonadati > Bacteroidota > Flavobacteriia > Flavobacteriales > Flavobacteriaceae > Aequorivita > Aequorivita marina. The sequence continues at coordinate 191,917 of NZ_JAVMBW020000002.1, read as the reverse complement.
GATTCAATTCCGAGAATGTAGCAGTTTTTTTGTGTCAAAGCAAAAGAGGTATATTTATTGGATGTAAAATTAAAACTTTAAAAGCGTATCAAAAAACTTCGGAAAATAATAGTTCGCACCTTTGTAATCATTGTATTGCTACTTGTGCTTGTGATTATTGTTTTTTCCATTCCAGCGGTACAGACATGGGCAGCAAAAAAAGCTACTACTGAGCTCAACGAAACCTATGGAACTGATATTAATATTAAACGCTTGGGCCTCAACTGGAAGGGCGAAGTAGATGTTCGTGAGGTCTATATTGCCGACCATCATAATGACACTTTAATCTATAGCCAAGAGCTACAAACCAATATTGTAAGTTTTAAACAACTAATTCAAGGAAACCTTGGCTTTGGTAATATTGAACTGGATAACGCCAAGCTTTATTTTAAGACCTATAAAGGTGAAGAAACAGACAACCTTTCAATTTTTGCTAAAAAGTTCGATACCGGAAAACCGAGCACTGAGCCTTTTTCAATGATTGGAAACGATATAACTCTTACCAACAGTAGGGTGAAAATTATAGATGAAAATTTGGATGATCCTAATATTTTTGTGCTAAACCAGGTGAATATCCTTGCCAATAATCTTAAAATATACGGTCCAGAGGTTTCCGTAGAAGTTAAGGCGCTCTCACTAATTGCAGATCGAGGCTTCGAAATTAAAGATTTACAGACCAATTTTTTATACACCGAAACCAATATGAGTCTGGCAGCCCTAAAATTGAAAACTGCCGAATCTAATATTAATGGACTTATAGATTTAGACTATTCAAAAAACGGAATGGCTAATTTTATAAATGAGGTAGTCATAACTGCAGATTTAAAAGATTCAAAAATAGCCACAAACGACTTAAACGGTTTTTACAATGAGTTTGGATCCAATCAGCTAATTGAACTAGACGCAGAACTTCAAGGTACGCTGAACGACTTTAAGGCTAATAATATAAACCTGCAAACCGGTACTACCCGTATTCGGGGCGATTATGCGTTTCAAAATATCTTGGCACTAGAAAAGGGGTACTCCATAACTGGGACCAATCATAATATCGTTACCAACTACTTCGACTTAAGAAGGTTTATGCCCAATGTTATAGGGCAGGTTGTTCCAGCTGACTTAAAAGCATTAAAGAACTTTAACTTACGAGGAAACACTTCAATTAAAAATGATGAACTAAATACCGAATCTAAATTGACAAGCGAAATTGGCCAAGCTTCTTTAGATTTAAAAATAGGGAATATCAGTAATATTGAAAATGCCTATTATCGCGGCAATGTTATTTTTAAAGATTTTAATCTCGGTAAAATAGTTAAAACCACTTCTCTGGGGAAAATGACTGGAAACCTTGATTTTGATGGTCGTGGTTTTGAAAAAGAAAATGTTAACACCGAAGTTTCAGGGAATATTTCTTCCTTTAGTTTTGAAGGGTATAATTATCAAAACATTGCAGTATCAGGAAATTTAAAACATCCCCTTTTTAATGGAGAACTTAGTATAGATGATCCAAATTTAAAACTGGACTTTACCGGTTTGATCGATGCATCTACAGAAACCAACAATTTAGATTTTCGGGCCAATGTTGAATTTGCGGAATTAAATCGGCTTAACTTAATGACGCGTGATAGTATTTCGGTCTTTACTGGGAATATGGTGGTTGATATGGAAGGAAAAACTATAGACGACGTTGTAGGGACCATCAATTTCAATCAAACTTTCTACCAAAATGAGCGCGATTACTACTATTTTGACGATTTTACAATTACTTCTTCCTTCCAAGACTCTGTACGTACTATTGAAATCAATTCGCCAGATATCATCAATGGAGAAATTTCAGGGAAATTTTTAATTGAAGATATACCTAATCTGTTTCAGAATGGGGTAGCGAGTATTTATGCCAATTATATTCCGCGTGAAGTTACCACCAATCAATATATTGATTATGAGTTTGTGGTCTATAATAAAATTGTGGACGTATTTATTCCACAGCTTAAACTAGGGGATAATACGCGATTAAATGGTTCGGTTTCATCTGATGAATCTAAGTTTGAACTAGATTTTAGATCGCCAGAAATACTTCTTTTTAATAACTATATAAGCGAACTAAATGTTCAAATGGATAATGATAATCCGTTGTATAATACGTATATATCAGCAGATTCAATATATACGGGGTTTTATAATCTAAAGAATTTAAACGTTATTAATAAAACGCTTAATGACACCATGTATGTGCGCTCAGAATTTGCAGGTGGTCCTAAAAAGACCGATCTTTTTAACCTTTCGCTATACCATACCATTAACCCTTCAGGAAAATCTGTAATTGGTGTAAAAAAGTCTGATATAACCTACAAGGGCAATGTATGGTATCTAAATGAAAACAACAATAGGCTAAACAAGGTGTCTTTTGATGATAATTTTAATGAGGTGCGTGTAGATTCCTTGGTGCTTAGCCATAATCAAGAGTTAATACAGCTGGCAGGTGTGCTTCGCGATTCAACGTATAAAGATTTAAAGGTTCGTTTTAAAGATGTGAATGTTGGCAATATTGCACCAGAAATTGACAGTTTAAGGCTTCAGGGAAATATGAACGGAAAGCTTGACTTCCTGCAGAAAAATGGGGCTTTTTATCCCAATAGTGCCATAACGATTGACAAAGTGATTATTAATGAGATTCCATTTGGCGACTTAAAGTTTAATGTTGAAGGAAATAAAGATTTGACTAAATATAAAATCAATACTTCCCTTGCCCGAAATGATGTAAAATCTATTAACGCCGTTGGAGAAATTGACGTCTCGCCACAGCATCCAAAAATTCTGCTCAATGTTGATCTAGACCAATTCAACCTCCAGGCATTCAGTCCGTTTGGCGGAGATGTTATAACAGATATTCGTGGGTTAGCCACTGGGAACGTGCGTGTTTCAGGAAATTATAAATCGCCTGATATTTTGGGGAGGTTGACCTTAGAAAATGGCGGTTTACAAATACCATACCTAAATACAGACTTTAATATTGCCGATAATGCTCAGGTTCTTGTAACAAAGAATAAACTTGAAATAGACCGTACCGATATTACGGACACCAAGTACAAAACTGAAGGGGTTTTCTTCGGAAATGCAACCCACACTAATTTTGGAGATTGGGAATTAGACTTAAATATTGAAGCGCCAAATAAATTATTGGTACTGGATACGCCACCAGAAGAAGACGCACTTTATTATGGAACCGCATTTATAAGTGGACGGGCAACAATAGCAGGGCCAATAGATGAATTGGTAATAGATGTTGATGCTACCACCGAAAAAGGAACCGCTTTTAAAATACCTATTAGCGATACGGAGTCTATTAGTGATGATTCGTTCGTGCACTTTTTATCGCCTAAGGAAAAGGAGGCCCGGATAAAAGGAGAAACAACGGTTTCTGAAGAAGTAAAGGGGCTAACGTTAAAGTTTGAACTGGATATAAATAAAAATGCCGAAGTGGAAGTAGTTGTGGACCAACAGAACAACTCTACCTTAAAAGGGCGTGGTGCCGGTATTTTGCTTATAGAAATAAATACAACAGGGAAGTTTCAGATGTATGGTGATTTCCAGGTTTACGAGGGGCAGTACGACTTTAGGTACGGTGGTATTATTCAACGAAACATAGAAGTGGTGCCTGGCGGAAATATTACTTGGGATGGAGCTCCAGAAAAAGCAAATCTCGACCTTAGTGCTGTTTATAAAACACAGGCAAATCCTTCGGTATTACTCGATAATCCAGCTACAAATACCAAAATACCTGTCGAGGTTTTCGTAGAGCTAGATGGAGTACTCGCTCAGCCAGCACTGTCATTTAATATAGACTTTCCAAGAGTGAGTTCTACCTTAAAAAGTGAGTTGCAGTACAAGCTTCAAAACCAGGAACAAATGCAGAATCAGGCACTTTTTCTTTTGGCATCAAACTCATTTGTAAACGATAATTATGCAGGATCTAATGCCTTTGCAGGAACTTTGGCCGATCGTGTTTCTGGATTGGTAAACGATCTATTTACAGATCAAGATGGTAAATTTAGGGTAGGTCTAGATTACTCTGTTGGCAATAGAACGCCCAATCAAGAAACCGCAGACCGTTTTGGGGTAACACTTTCAACTCAAATTAATGAACGAATTCTAATTAACGGTAAAGTTGGGGTTCCAGTAGGTGGCGTTAATGAAACTGCGGTAGCTGGAGATATAGAGGTGCAATGGCTAATGAACGAAGACGGAAGCCTACGGATGAAATTCTTTAACCGGCAAGCAGACCTTCAGTTTATTGGCGAGGATCAAATTTTTGAACAAGGAACTGGAATTTCCTATTCGGTTGATTTTAATACCTTCCGTGAACTTTATCAAAAGCTTTTTGGCAAAAAAATGGTAAAGGAGTCTGAGCTACCTGCAGTTCCCGATGATAGTAGATTTCCGGTAAATTTTAATACGGAGGCAACAAAAACTGAGGAGGGCCAAGACTAATACCACTAGGTTCTTATCGCGTTGTTTTACGCTTTATAATAAACCTATAACGAAGCAATCACAGAAATCTCAACGTTTACAAATTTCGGGAGATTAGCTACTTCAACCGTTTCACGGGCGGGTGCTGTTTCTTCATTAAAGTAAGTGGCATATACTTCATTTATAGCTCCAAAATTATTCATGTCACTAATAAAAATTGAGCTCTTTATAACATTTTCAAACGTCATTCCGGCTTCGGTTAGTATGGCTTTTACGTTTTCCATAACCAATTTGGTTTCAGTAATTATATTTTCGGTAACCAATTTACCAGACTTGGGGTCTAAGGCTATTTGTCCGGAGGTGTAAAGCATATTTCCGTTAAGCACAGCTTGGTTATAAGGACCAATTGGAGCAGGGGCGTTGGTAGTGTTTATTATTTTTTTCATCTGTTAAAAAAATGGATTTATATGTTTTATAAGTTACCTAATTTTTAGGTCTTTGAATTTTACTTCACTTTAAGAGAAAATTACAACCTTTTATCGCTCTCCCTACGTTTGTCGTATTTAATATCACTAAGCACCGAAGATTTAATTCCTATAAAGAAATACCAGGCTGTGTTGATGCTTCCAATTGGCGTCCAGTTGAAACTCATTTGCCAGCTTTCCAAATCGCGCTGGAAACGAAATTGCGTTAAGGTAACACCTTTATTTTTAAAATCATAGCCCGATGAAACCCCAACCGTCCACCGCGGTGCAAGCTGCAGGTTTGTACTCATCATAAAAGATTGGCTCGAAATTTCATTTTGGCGTTGATTGTTGCCATAGGTTATGGTGTAAGCAAAACGTACATCCCAGGGTATTTTGTAATTGTACCAAGCTACATTGGTTTTGTCTTCTTCTTCCTCGTCGTCATTTCTGTAAATTTGCCCGTCATAGATATCTGAGGCTTCTCCAAAAAGGTCATCGGGACGCCCGCCATTTCGGAAGGTTTCATTGTCCATTCTATCCGTATCTTTTGCCCCTCGCGCAAAATCTTTACTGGAAAAAGAATAGTTAATACTAACATTTGCATTGGTTAATCGGAATAAGCTTCCGCCGTTATTAATGTTGAATACGTCAATTTTATTGTTGTTATTGTCTAGCGCATACGGATCTAAGGTTCCGCTAAAGTTAAAGTCTAGTTTTGGAATAATAGGAATACTTCCTGTAAATCGAAGCGGACTCCACTTTAACGAATCGCCGGCAAGATTATATGCTGTTGAAAAGTTTAAGTTGTTCAGCAGCACCACTTTTTTAGGTTCCCGTGCAGTAGTATCTGCATCGCGCACCTTGGCTTCAAATGTATTGCTTAAGGAAAGGCCAACATTACTGGAGTAGGTCTTGCTGGGTGGGCCGTAAAGCGTGTTTTCAAAACGGGAATATTCATAAACGCCCGATTCTACCTCGTTGGCAGTTTCCGGAACAATAAACTCGTCGTAATACCTATCAAATCCTGGATTGATGTTATAACTAATAGAAGGTCGTGCTACGTGGCGAATAGCTTGTATTTTTTTATTTTTTCCGAAGTTAAATAGACCGTATAAAGTAGTTCCTAAACTGGTTGAAAAATTATAGGTGCGGTAACTCTCAAAGCCTGCGACGGTATCTTTTACAATTCCGCCGTTACCGTCATTGATGTTATCGTCATAACGTTGGCGCGTACTTTTAAGCACCCAGGTTTCCCTAAAGTTGGTTCCGGCAGAAGCACTTAGGTATTTTAATATTTTAAAGTTAGTGGTTATTGGAATATTGTGCTGCGCCCCAATTTGTGCATTATTGAACATTTCCGATTTAAAAAAGAGAGAATCAACCGTCTGGATTCTGTTTTCGGCCGTTAGGTCATATTGAAAGTTAATATTTTGAATAATACCTTTTTTGGTTCCGTTTTTTGGCGCAAATGGATAAATTCTAGAAATACTCGCGTTCAAATTAGGAAGTGACATAGAGATTTCCTGTGTTTTCGTATTTTGCGAATGCGTAGCTGCAAGCGTGACGTTAACTTGCGGATCGCCCTCAAAGGTTTTTGCATACGAAACCGACGAACTCAAAGTATTTACTAGAGCACTCGCATTGTTGGTCTGATTTATAGACTGGGTAAAATATTTACTACTACCAATATTTACCGAAGCCGAAAAACGGGAGCTCGGATTACTTTTGGCATCCTGCGAATGCGTCCACCGAATGTTATAGATACTGCTTTCACTATAATCGGGAAAACCACGCTCACTGTTAACCAAACTTTCAAAACGGGCACTGATACTTCCGCGGTATTTATATTTTAAAACATAGGCAGACTCTGCGCGCAAGGCATAACTGCCATTGGTGTAGTAATCGCCCAGTAGGCTCAAATCTAAATAGTCATTGATAGCAAAATAATATCCGCCATTTTGCATAAAAAACCCACGATTGTTATTTTCTCCAATAGAAGGGATTATAAATCCTGAGGTGCGATCTTCAGACAATGGAAAGTAAGCGAAGGGAAGTCCCACAGGTGTTGGCACATCGGCAATATACATATTGGTAAGCCCTGTAACGATTTTCTTTTTAGGAACAAATTTTGCTTTTCGGGTATAGAAATAATACTCCGGGTCGTCAATATTTTTTGAAGTGGTAAATTTTACATCGCGAAGATATACAACAGAGTCATTTACTTTTTTGGTTACTTCGGCAATTACGTTAAAACCATTTTGTTCGGTACGGCTGTTATATACCAAAGCCTTTTCCGAATTGAAATTATAGCGTATAGAGTCGGGTTCAACTTTATTATTTTGCTGCACAAAAACAGGTCGTTGACTATACACACCAGCGCTGTCTATTCCCTTTGCGTAAACTTCGTTTTTGTTGTAGTCTAAAATAATCAAGCCGGCATCTATACGCATATCCTCATAAATAATGTAGGCATTGTTATACATATAGACTTTATTCTCCTTTCTGTTCAACAACACATAATCTTCGCCGTAATAATCAACAACATCGGTAAGAGTTTCTTTTGGTGGTTTTACCGTATCAGTTTTAACGGTGTCTTGCGATTTTTCGTTAACCTCATTAACAATCGGATTTAGATTTACTGAAATAGTATCTTCTTGAGCGGTTTTGGGTATGTTGGCTTCATTTTTGGGAGGAATATCCTGCGCATACAAAACCATACTGCCAAAAAGCAAGAATGTTAAGAAAAATATGAAGTAATGCCTATTGGTCTGCAATGCTCTAATGCTATTATTTTGTAGATTTGGCTCAGTATTTGAAACGGTCAAAAATAAACATATTTTTTGGGGTAGGTTTTTTTTAATGAAAAATTTGGAAAAAAGAACTTGCTACTTAAAAAAAGACCACCAATCAAGGCTGGGTAAAACAGGAAACATGACGAAGGGGAAAGAGCCTATTTTTAAAATACTAATCAATAATCACAATCGTTAATTACTTTATGAGAACGAAAATATACACGGCTGCCGTATTGCTAATAAGCTTTTTATTGTTTCATTTTAACGTTCAAGCAGCAGAAAACCCTATAAAACCATTTGTAGTAGTCTTAGATGCCGGTCATGGCGGTCATGATCACGGTAATACCGGTAACGGTTATAAGGAATCTGAAATTGCCCTAAACATTGTATTAAAAGTAGGGAAGGAGCTAGAAAAAAGACCAAACGTTAAAGTAATCTATACCCGAAAAACCGATGTTTTTGTAGAGCTACGCGAACGTGCGGCCATTGCCAATAGATCTGATGCCGATCTGTTTGTATCAGTACATTGTAATGCGCATAGTAGTAATGCCTACGGAACTGAGACATTTGTTCTAGGACTTCATAAAAGTCAGGCTAACTTTGAGGTGGCCAAAAAGGAGAATGAAGTAATATACCTTGAAGATAATTATGAGGAAAAATATGGCGGTTTTGACCCCAAGGCCCCGGAGTCACTGATAGGCATGGTGCTTATGCAAGAAGAGTATTTAGATCAAAGCATTCTCCTGGCCAGCTTGGTTCAAAATAATATTGTTAACAATCTAAAACAAAACGACCGTAGTGTAAAACAAGCTGGGTTTTGGGTGCTTCACAACACCTATATGCCAAGTGTTTTGATTGAAACCGGATTCTTGACCAATAAAAAGGAAGGTGCTTACCTCAATTCTTCAAAAGGCCAAATTGAAATGGCACGCGAAATTGGTAAAGCCATTGAAGGTTATATTACAAGCCTTTCCGCAACCGATGAAAAAACCAAACACCCTGAGGTTCAAGAATTGGAAATGGAGAAAGCTTTAGAAACCACTAAGGAAGACATCTTTGAAGATGTTGTTTTTAAAGTCCAATTGGCTGCAACCAGTAAACGAATTTCTCCCAAACCTAAAAACTTCAAAGGCCTCAAGGAGGTTACCCGCGATAAGGAGGATGGCTTATTTAAATACTACTACGGCGAAACATCAGATTACAACAAAATTCAGGTTATGAAAACCTTTGTGCAGCAAAAAGGATATCCCACAGCATATATTGTTGCTTTTAAGGAGGGAAAAAAGGTTAATCTATCTGAACTGTTAAAATCGAAAGCCAATTAATGTGCTTTCCTTATATTTATCACTTAAATTTGTTCACAATCTAAAATTATACACTTGAAACTATCGAGAGAAGTTAAAACTGGGGTTCTTGCCATAGGCGCAATCTTGTTATTGATATTTGGTTACAGCTTTTTAAAAGGCACGAATCTACTTGACAAAAATCGCGAATTTTATGTAAAGTACGATAATGTAGAGGGGTTGGCGCAGGCTGCTCCTGTTACTATCAATGGGCTTACAGTTGGTAAAGTTCAAGACATATCTTTCGCCAATTCAAAAGGTGGGCTAGTAGTAAAATTTACCATTGAAAAAGATTTCGAATTTTCAAAAAACAGCATTGTTAGAATTTATAGCGCTGGGCTTATAGGTGGAAAAAACCTTGGGGTGTTCCCCGAATATGATGCCAGCAACATTGCCAAGAGTGGCGATACATTGCGCGGTGATGTTGAAGATGGAATGTTGACCGCCGTTACAAAAGCCTTGGGCCCGTTAGAAAAGAAGGTTAACAACACCTTAGCCACGGTAGATACTTTACTCTTAAACGTGAATGATATTGTTGATGAAAAAACTCGAAAAAATTTAAAAGAGGCAATTGTTAATTTAAATACCACGTTAAATTCCTTTGCAGGAGTTTCTGAGAATTTAAATCATATTTTAGGAAACAACACCGATAAGTTGGACAATACATTTACCAATTTAGACAAAACGGCTGGCAACCTTTCAAAATTGACAGATTCGTTAGCACAGTTAGAGACCGGAAAGCTAGTAAGCGACCTGCAAAATGTAGTTGATAAGATGGACAACATTGTGGCCGGAGTGGATAATGGCGAAGGTTCTATCGGAAAACTTTTAAAAGACGACAAACTATATGAAAATTTAGAAGGAGCTTCAAGACAATTGGAACAACTTCTACAAGATGTAAAACTAAACCCGAAGCGATATGTTCATATTTCTGTTTTTGGCAAAAAGAACAAAGAATATGAAGCTCCCGACAACCCAGATAAATAAACCATGCAGTACATCCCAAATATACTCTTTACAATTGCTTTAGTAGCCGGTATTGGTTATTTTACTATCAATATTCGTAAAATAATTAGAAACATTAAATTGGGGCATGAAGTAGATGCTTCTAACAATACAGCCCAAAGATGGAGCAACGTGGTTCGCATTGCACTTGGGCAGTCAAAAATGGTTGTTCGGCCAATTCCTGGTTTGCTGCATTTAGTTGTTTACATCGGGTTTATTATTATCAATATTGAAGTCTTAGAAATAATTATTGATGGTATTTTTGGGACCCATCGCGCGCTATCAACCGTACTTCCTACTGGGTTATACAACTTTTTAATTGGCTCTTTTGAAATTCTAGCCTTTTTAGTTTTGGTAGGGGTTATATTGTTTTGGACCAGAAGAAATATTCAAAAGCTAAAACGTTTTTGGGCCAATGAAATGAAAGGATGGCCAAAAAATGACGGAAATATCATTCTGTATTTCGAAATGGTTTTGATGATACTATTTCTTGTGATGAACGCTTCAGATCAAGCATTACAGTCACTTGGCGCCGCACATTATGTTGAGGCCGGGGCTTTTCCTATAAGCCAATTCCTTGTACCGCTTTTTGACGGTCTTTCGCAAGGAACATTAATTGTTATAGAACGATCCGCTTGGTGGCTTCATATTTTAGGAATTCTTGCTTTTCTAAACTACTTGTACTTTTCAAAACACCTTCATATTTTATTGGCTTTTCCAAATGTGTACTTTGGAAGTGTAGAACCAAAAGGAAAGTTTAAGAACCTGGACTCGGTAACCCAAGAGGTTAAAATGATGATGGATCCTGATGCAGATCCGTTTGCGGCACCTGCCGATGATGCAGCAGAAGCTCCGGAAAAGTTCGGTGCCAGTGATGTAATGGATTTAAGCCGTACACAATTACTTAACGCCTATACTTGTACTGAGTGTGGCCGTTGTACCAGCGAATGTCCCGCAAATAATACTGGTAAAAAACTGTCGCCCAGAAAGATTATGATGGATACGCGCGACCGCTTGGAGGAAGTTGGTAAAAACATTGAAAAAAATGGCGAATTTAAACCCGATGGCAAGCAGCTGTTAGACGATTACATTACCCAAGAAGAATTATGGGCATGTACCACCTGCAACGCGTGTGTAGAGGCTTGCCCAGTGAGCATAGACCCGTTGAGTATTATAATGGATATGCGTCAATATTTAGTGATGGAACAATCTGCCGCTCCTAACGAATTGAACGTGGCAATGACCAATATAGAAAATAACGGCGCACCATGGCCTTACAATCAACAAGATCGTTTAAATTGGAATAACGAAAACTAAATTCCATACAAACTGGAGAATTCTCTAAAAAAGAATACGAAATGAAAAAGGAGGAAGTAGAAAAAATCTTGCATGATAAAGTAGAAAAAGGAGAACACGTAAGCCCAATTCTTCCAGAGGGTGTAAAAAACTACTTAATAGATATTGACGGCACCATAACCGAGGATGTTCCTAATGAAGAGCCTGAACGAATGGCAACTTGCAAACCTTTTCCCGATGCTTTAAAAACACTTAATAAATGGTATGATGAAGGCCATATGATTTGCTTTTTCACTTCTCGAACCGAAGCGCATAGAGAAGTAACAGAAAATTGGCTAAACAAACACGGGTTTAAATATCATAGCATGCTCATGGGGAAACCACGCGGTGGCAACTACCATTGGGTAGATAACCATTTAGTGAAAGCAACCCGTTACAAAGGAAAATTTACCGATTTAGTAGAGAAAGAAGTTACTATTGAAGTGTTTGATGATTAAGAATTAAAACCTCAACTTTAATAAACGTCAGTATAAATTCTTGACTAAAAAAGTTTAGGGCTAAAATTTAAAAAAATGAGTGAAAATATAAAAGTCCCAACAATGGCCGAATATGCGGCGCAAGGCAAACACCCCGAAGTACTTTTTTTTGTGGGCTGTGCAGGAAGCTTTGACGACCGCGCAAAAAAAATAACCAAAGCCTTTGTGAAATTACTTAACAAGGCAAAAATAGATTTCGCGGTTTTAGGAACCGAAGAAAGCTGTAATGGAGATCCCGCTAAAAGAGCCGGAAATGAATTTTTGTTCCAAATGCAGGCAATGACCAATATAGAGGTGCTTAATGGCTATGGAATAAAGAAAATTGTTACTACTTGTCCGCACTGCTTTAATACCATTGGCAATGAATACCCCGGTCTTGGTGGAGATTATGAAGTAATGCACCATACCCAATTTTTAAAGTCGCTATTAGCAGACGGCAGATTAAAGGTTGAAGGCGGAAAGTTTAAAGGAAAGAAAATTACCTTTCACGATCCTTGCTATTTAGGCAGAGCCAATGGGGAGTATGAAGCGCCTAGAAATCTACTTGAAAAACTAGAGGTTGAATTGGTAGAGATGAAACGAAACAAAAAACGCGGCATGTGCTGTGGCGCAGGAGGTGCGCAAATGTTTAAAGAGCCTGAACCCGGAGATCAAGATGTAAATGTAAAACGAACAGAACAAGCTCAGGAGACTTCAGCCGAAATAATAGCAACCGGTTGTCCGTTTTGTATGGTAATGATGACTGATGGTGTAAAGGCCAAGAATGCCGAAGACAACCTTGAAGTTATGGACGTTGCCGAAATGATAGCATCTGCAGAAGACTTATAAACTTATCTTTTTTTGATTTAAAAGAAAACTTAACTCCGGTGGCTATCGGTAAAGGTTTTCCTATTGATTTAATTATTTTAATATTTCAATCCAAAATGCTTACAGATTTTAAAAACTTACCTGATGATGCCAGAGTTTGGATCTATCAGGCCAATAGAAAATTAAGTGACGAAGAGGTTGCTGAAATTAAAGAACTAGCTGAAGATTTCTTAGTTAAATGGACTGCCCACGGAGCTGCATTGGAAGCAGGTCTAGAATTAAAATACAATCGTTTTATCGTTTTTGGCCTTAACCAAGCAAATGCTTCGGCATCGGGTTGCAGCATAGATGCTTCGGTACATTTTATTCAATCCTTAGAGAAAAAATATGATATAGACCTTCTGGATAAAATGAACGTTACTTTTTATTCTGGTGAATATATTGCATTTAAGCCATTGAAAGATTTCAGAAAAATGGCGAAGGATAAATCCGTTTCAAAAAATACAATTGTCTTTAACAACCTTGTAAATACGAAAATTGAATATCTAGAAAACTGGAAAATACCGGCACACGAAAGCTGGCACAGTAGATTTTTATCCTAATACCATTAGTTAGATATGAAGAAGCTTTTGTTGGCAGGTCTGTTTGTTTTATTGGTATTCCCGGTTCTTGCGCAGGAAAACAATCCATTAATTGTAAAATCTGACTTTCAGAATCAAAAAAAATGGGTGGATAGCATCTACGACAACATGACCCTTGAGGAAAAATTTGGTCAACTCTTTATGGCTGATATTTTTTCTAGTGATCCTAAAGCCAAAACCGACAAACTAAAAGACCTTATAACCAATTACCATCTTGGTGGGGTTATTTTTTCCAAAGGAGGCCCTAAGCGGCAAGCCAAGTTAAACAATGAGTTCCAATCGCTTGCCAAAGTACCTTTACTAGTTGGCATGGATGCCGAATGGGGGCTGTCTATGCGTTTAGATTCTACCTATGCCTTTCCTTGGAATATGACCTTGGGTGCAATTACCGATAATAAAATTGTAGAAAAAGTTGGGCGTCGTATTGGTGAACATTCCAAGCGGCTTGGGGTTCATATCAATTTTGCACCTGTTGTAGATATAAATACCAACCCCAAAAATCCAATAATTGGCAATCGCTCTTTTGGGGAAGACCGTGATAATGTTACCGAAAAGGCACTCGCATTTATGAAAGGAATGCAAAGCGCAGGTGTTATGGGCAGTGCAAAACACTTTCCGGGCCATGGTGATACCGATATGGATAGCCACAAGACGCTGCCAACTATAGATTTTTCAAGGGAGCGCCTAGATACAATAGAACTATATCCATATAGAAAATTAATAAGCGAAGGGCTAAACAGTGTTATGGTTGCCCATTTAAACGTACCAGCCCTAGAGTCGCAATTAAACTATCCTTCTTCACTTTCTTCAGCAATTATAACTGACCTTCTAAAAAAAGAACTGGGCTTTAATGGTCTTATATTTACCGATGCGCTTAATATGAAAGGTGCTTCAAACTTCAAAAAGCCTGGAGAAATAGAACTCGCTGCTTTTTTAGCTGGAAATGACATCCTGCTTATTTCTGAAAATGTTCCAAAGGCCATGGAATTTCTTATCAAATCGTACAATGATGAAACCATTACTGAACAACGTTTGGCATATTCGGTTAAAAAAATCCTTTACGCAAAATACAAAGTAGGCCTCAATAATTATAAACCGGTAAAGACCGACTACCTATTAAATGACCTCAACTCGGTTATTGATGATGCGCTATATGAAGAAGCTATGGACAATGCGCTTACCGTACTTAAAAATGACCGCGCTATTCTTCCTATAAAAGATTTACAGAAAAAAAAGATTGCTTACGTAAATTTTGGGGATGCTTCAGGGGAAGAGTTTTTAGATGAATTAAAGAAATATAGCGAGATTGATTGGGTGAAATCTAATAGCTTGAGTGGTTATATTGAAAAATTGAAAAAATACAACTATGTAATTATCGGTTTTCATAAATCTAATGCTAACCCATGGAAAGGCTATAAATTCACACAAAATGAACTCGTTTGGCTGTATGAAATAGCCCGTACCAACACGGTTATTTTAGATGTTTTTGCCAGACCATACGCGATGCTAGATTTAAAAACAACAGCAAACTTTGAAGGCATCGTCATGTCTTACCAAAACAGTAAAATATCGCAACAGCTTTCTGCCCAGCTTATTTTTGGCGCGCGCGAAGCAAAAGGTAAACTGCCAGTATCTTTAGGCGAAGATTTTCCACTGAATACTTTTTTAAAAACAAAATCACTACGTCGGCTTCAATACGGAACGCCTGAAAGTGTTGGGGTAAACAGCTATAAATTAAAAAAGATTGATTCTCTTGCAAAGCTAGGGATGAGAGAAAAAATGTTCCCTGGTGCACAAATTTTGGTAGCTCGAAAAGGCAAAGTTATCTATCAGAAAAATTTTGGATACCATGAATATAACAAGGAAATTCCCGTAAAGGACACTGATATTTATGACTTGGCTTCATTGACAAAGATTCTTGCTTCCTTACCCATGATTATGGAATTGGTTGACAAAAAAGAATTAAGTTTAAATACCAAACTCTCTAAAATGTTGCCAGCGTATAAAAACTCCAACAAGGCAGATATAACGCTGAAGCAAATGCTTTCGCATTATGCACGATTTAAGCCATGGATACCTTTTTATAGGCATACATTTAACGAGGAAAAAACAGGAATTTCATCCAAATATTACGCCGACATACCGGGTAAAGATTTTAATGTAGAAGTTGCCAAAGACCTATATATGCGGCGAGATTACATAGATACTATATATAAAACCATTCGCGAAAGCGATCTAAACCCCCGTTTGAGATATAAATACAGTGATTTGCCTTATTATATTTTGAAAAAATACTTAGAAAATAAGTTTGATAAACCACTAGAAGTAGCTGTTCAAGAAAATTTATACCAATCACTTGGCGCCAATTACACGCTTTATCATCCGTTGAGCAAATTTTCAAAAAATCGTATTCCACCTACCGAAATAGACAATATTTTTAGAAATCAGAAAGTTCAAGGCTATGTTCACGACCAAGGGGCAGCAATGCTGGGAGGTGTAAGTGGCCATGCCGGTTTGTTTAGTAACACTAATGATGTGGCCAAAATAATGCAAATGTATCTTTGGAAGGGTTTTTACGGCGGAAAAAGATATTTTAACCCAGATGTATTTGATATTTTTAATACGTGTTATTACTGTAACGAAGATGTGCGAAGGGGCGTAGGCTTTGATAAACCCCAATTAGGAACTGTAGGACCAACATGCGGTTGCGTATCCATGACTAGTTTCGGGCATAGTGGTTTTACCGGAACTTTTGCATGGGCTGATCCTGAGCAAGAGATTGTTTATGTGTTTTTATCAAACAGAACCTTTCCAGATTCCACAAACCGAAAGTTGATAAAAACCGATTTACGCAGTAAAATACAGGAAGCTATCTATGAAGCCATTGATTATTAAAATAGCAGTTATAGGTATTTATTTAAGTATAATGTAAACTTGAAACCAGTTAAATGAAAATAGCAATAGTATGTTATCCTACTTTTGGTGGGAGTGGAGTAGTAGCTACAGAGTTAGGTCTAGCACTAGCAGAACAAGGACATGAAATTCATTTTATAACCTATAAACAGCCCGTACGGCTGGAATTGCTTTCAAAAAACATACACTTCCATGAAGTTTCTGTTCCAGAATACCCGCTTTTTCACTTTCAACCCTATGAGCTCGCCTTATCCAGCAAACTGGTAGATATGGTAAAACTCCATAAAATTGAGCTCCTTCATGTACATTACGCCATTCCACATGCCTATGCGGGCTATATGGCGAAGAAAATGCTGGCGGAAGAAAACATCTGTATTCCCATGGTAACAACATTACACGGAACAGATATTACCTTAGTGGGAAACCATCCTTTTTACAAACCTGCAGTTACTTTTAGTATTAATAACAGCGATGTTGTTACCTCAGTTTCCAAAAGCTTAAAAGAAGATACTCTGCATCTTTTTGATATACAAAAAGAAATACACGTAGTTCCTAACTTTATTGATATTCCTAAAAAAATTAATCCGTTTACAGATTGTCAGCGTGACTTGATGGCCGAACCTCATGAGCGAATCATTACTCATGTTAGTAATCTTAGGCCTGTAAAACGCGTGACCGATGTAATTGAAATTTTTGATCGTGTTCAGAAAAAAATTCCTGCAAAATTAATAATAGTGGGAGAAGGGCCAGACCGAGAGGCTTGTGAGAACCTTTGTGCAGAAAAAGGAATTGAAGAAAAGGTACTATTTGTAGGAAACAGCAATGAAGTAGATAAAATTCTGTGCTTTACAGATCTTTTTATTCTTCCTTCAGAAAAAGAAAGCTTCGGGCTTGCAGCACTTGAAGCAATGGCTTGCGGAGTTCCAGTGGTTTCTAGTAACACAGGTGGCTTGCCAGAAGTGAACATTGAAGGCGTTAGTGGCTTTTTAAGCGATGTTGGCAATATCGAAGAGATGGCAGAAAATGCGATGAAAGTTTTAGCATCAGACGAGACTCTAGACAGGTTTAAAAAGCAAGCAATAGAATCTGCTATGGTTTTTGACACTAAAAAGGTTGTTCCTTTATATGAAAAACTATACGAAAAAGCCATTCGCAAAATGAATAAGCCCGTACAGTCTTAACTTGGAACGATTCAATAATTTTTCGTTATAAAGTTCATTGCATTTTGGCGCATAATGTTTGCTACAACTACTTCAGCTTCAATTCTATTGAAATTATTTAAATGCATTCTGTTTTTAGAAAGGTAAGTTTCGGCATGATTTAGCAATTCTTCACCTAGATCTTTCATGTTTTCGGCGGTCCAGAGGCCGTTTATGGGGTTAACAACGCCATCAAAGTCACTGCCTATGCTTTGAATTCCCCAACAATAAAGTCCCTCTTTGTCTAATACTTCAGCAATATGCGCTACTTGTCTCCACACTAATAAAGCCTTTTTTCTAAGCTGTTTTCGTTTGTTTGGAAAAAACACCTTGCTTTTGTTAATAGCCTTAGAGCTTCCTATACGGCGTTCGTCTAGCTGTATTCCAAATATGCCATTGCTACGTGCAATTAGAATTAATTCTTCGTCAAAAAGATTAATGTCAATATCGCGAAACCAATCCTGATGCGCAGGAAAATCGGTTTGGTCTTTTTCCTTACTGGAACGTTTTCCGTTACAACAAGCATGACTAGCGATAATCGGAATATTTTCAGAAGCATATTTATTAGCAAGTAGTGCATAATAAGTATTTCGAGCGGTGGTACTCATATGCTTTATATCGATGGGAATTCGTTTACCTTTGGTGTTGTCTAGTAATAAATCTATTATCTCATGGCCCAAATCGGTAACCCCCGTATTCAAGCCTCTGTTCTGATTTTTCTTTATCAGCCCTATTGAAATACTTCGGGCATGACCGCAGATTTCATTGTAAAAATGATGTGCCAGCGTAATAAAAATAGGGCGCTGCTCCCAGTTTTTAATGGTTTCGATATTCGCTAAAACCTCGGTACGGCTGGCCATATCTTTCTTCATATCAATACCGGTATTAAAACTATGTCCGCCCTCAATGCTCAACACCACGTTTATTATTTTTTTAGTGTCTGTCTCTTCAGTCATATTGTTTTCAATATCGCTATGGCTATCAACAAGTCTATAGGTATAAAAAACGCCGTCAATACGCACTACTTGATTGTGTAGCTGTTGATAATAGTTATATTCATCGGTCAAATCGGCAAAATAGTCTTTATTGCTTCTTACATAATCCATCCGCGATTGACTAATACTCGCGGCAAAATTTACTAAAACATCAGTAATTCCCTTAATACCGAGAATTTCTTTCCCAAAAAAATGTTTTTCAAAAGGATAAAGTGCCACAATCACAACCTTGGTGTCCGATTTGGCGAGTGCGGTAAGATCTGTTTGGGAAAATTTAGTTAGGGTTAAGAACCTATTTAAGAATTTTTCCAAGAAGTTTGGCGGACTATAATGCCAGATGGAATTCTTTCTATTGGGGTCTATATTATTCTTTTTAATTGGGGTGTACTTAAAGCTTTTACTGTATGGTTTTAAGGACGGATGGCAATGTATATCAACATAATTCATTTCGGCAGAGGAATATTTAGAATCTTATAAAATTCCGATATTTCTTCAAGCTTTAAAACAGGATTTTCCCTATTTCTTTAAAAGGAAAATGCCCCAGTTAAGGAGCATTTTCTATGGTAAAAAAGTTTTAGATGTATTCTAAAATTGGTAACGTGCAGAAATTCCAACATCAAAATTTACATCATCACGGTATCCTAAATTGAACTGTGGTCTAAAATCTAAGGAGAGCAACAGCGGAAAATCAAAACTGTATTCAACGCCAATATCTCCCGTTATAAAGGCAAAAACATCCGTTTCCTTGTCTCTTTTATAGGGTGGATAATCGTAATAATCATAGTCATAACTCACCAATCCTGCACCAGCACCGGGACCAGCATACCAGTTAAAACCTCCGTCTATATTCCAAACCCATTGATAGATTCCAGTTACTTTAACGGCATCCCAGTGACGTTTACTGTGCCAACCTAAACCTAGTTCTAACCTATTGTTATCGCCCAAGCCACGTTGATAGTTAACCTCTGGGCCAAAACCATCACTGTCTCCAAGTCTAAGACCAATTGCGTTTTTTGCGATTTCTTGTGAAGTTGCTTGCCAGCCAAAACCAGCGATAAGAAGCATGATTAAAATTGATTTTTTCATTTATTAATTTGTTTTAGTGGAAGAAGTATTTTAACTGATAATTCCTCCGATAGTTAATATTGATTATTTTAGTTTTTACATTTTTTACAAAGTGTAAAAATACTTGTATTACCCTATAATGAGCGTTAACAAGATGCCAATCCCTTTCTAGAATTTTACAAACTTTTGTTAATGAAGTTTTTTACATTTACAGTATTATATGAAAAAGCAGCTCGAAGATTTTAAACGTTTATTTAATGGTGAATTTTTTATAGATTCATTACATAAGTCGTTGTATGCCACAGATGCGTCGGTGTATAGAAAAACCCCACTTGCCGTGGCATATCCGTTAAACGATAGAGGCATAAAACAACTAATTTCTTTTGCCGAAGCAAACAATACTTCCCTAATACCCAGAACTGCCGGTACATCGCTGGCTGGTCAATGTGTAGGTGATGGTATTGTGGTGGATGTTTCAAAGCATTTTACCAAAATACTTTCCGTAGATACCGAAAAAAGAACAGTACGCGTTCAACCCGGGGTAATTCGTGACGAACTCAATGCATTCTTAAAACCTTACGGACTTTTCTTCGGCCCCAACACCTCTACCAGCAACCGTTGTATGATTGGTGGTATGGTGGGCAATAATAGCAGTGGCACAACCTCCATTCAATATGGGGTAACGCGAGACAAGGTGCTAAAGATGAAAACAATACTCTCAAATGGGGAAGAGGTTGATTTTGAATGCCTTTCAAAAGAAGCGTTTATTCAAAAAACACATTTAAATTCTTTGGAAGGAAGTATTTACAAAACTCTTCATAATGAATTAAACGCTAAAGAGACCCAAAAGGAAATTAGAAATGAATTTCCCAAACCGGAGATTCATCGTAGAAACACAGGCTATGCGGTAGATAGTTTGCTCAATACTGCTGTTTTTAGTGAATTTAATGAAGCTATCAACCTGTGTAATCTGCTCTGTGGAAGTGAGGGCACCTTGGCTTTTACTACTGAAATTACGTTACAGTTAGATCCGCTTCCGCCAAAATATACCGCAATGGTCGCTACGCATTACACCACGCTGGAAGCTTGCTTAAAAGATGTGGTTATAGCCATGCAACACAACCTGCATACCTGCGAAATGATGGACGATGTAATTCTAGATTGCACAAAAAACAGCAAAACCTATGAACCTTATCGTCAATTTGTAAAAGATAGCCCCAAAGCAATTCTATTACTAGAGCTTAAAAGTAATTCTGAAGAAGAGCTAGAAGTGCAAACAAATGCGTTATTAAAATCATTAAAAGCTTCTAATTACAGTTACCACAATCCAGTTTTAAGAGGGGAGGAAATTAATATGGCCATGGAACTCCGGAAAGCAGGCCTAGGCTTGCTAGGAAGCATGGTTGGCGATAAAAAGGCTGTGGCTTGCATTGAGGACACTGCAGTGGCCCTAGAAGATTTGTCGGCCTACATTAACGATTTTACCGACTTAATGAAAAAGTACGATCAACGCGCGGTTTATTATGCCCATGCTGGCGCTGGAGAGTTACATTTACGGCCAATATTAAACTTAAAGAAAGGAGAAGATGTTGCATATTTTCGAAAAATAACGACCGATGTTGCTGAACTTTGTAAGCAATATAAAGGTTCTTTTTCGGGAGAACACGGAGATGGCATTGTTCGTGCCGAGTTTATTCCCTTAATGATTGGCGAAAAAAACTACGCACTTTTGAAACGAATAAAAAGTGTTTTCGATCCACAAAATATCTTAAACCCAGGTAAAATTGTAGATGCCTTTAATATGGACGAATCGCTGCGTTACAAAGCAGATCGAACTGAACCGAAGGTGGAAACCATGATGGATTTCAGTGATTATAAAGGTATACTAAGGCTAGCCGAAAACTGTAACGGTAGTGGCGATTGCCGTAAAACAGCAGATGCTGCGGGTGCTATGTGCCCAAGTTATCACGCCACCAAAAATGAAAAAGATACAACAAGAGCACGCGCCAATGCCCTGCGTGAAGTTTTGACCAACAACCAAGCAGCCAATAAATTTAATTCAAAAGACTTAAAAGAGGTTTTTGATTTGTGCATTAGCTGTAAGGCATGTGCCAGCGAGTGTCCCAGCAATGTAGATATTAGCACGGCAAAAGCAGAGTTTCTATATCAATACAACAAGGAAAATGGGGTGTCTTTTTCAAATAAACTCTTTGCAAAAAGTACGAAACTAAATAAAATGGCCGCTAGATTTCCTAAGCTCTCCAATTGGTTTTTCACCAATCATTTTACTTCAAAAGTCGTAAAAAATATAGCTGGCGTTCACAGTAAACGGTCTATGCCACCTATTTCAACTAAAAGTTTCAGTAAAACATACAAAAACACTAATAATCAGTTGGTTAATAAGAGTGTTTCTAGTAAGCAAGTCTTGTTGTTTATCGATGAGTTTAGCAATTATTTAGATGCCGAAATAGCAGTAGATGCGTGCCAACTATTAACAAGTTTGGGCTATAATGTTAAGGTGGTAGATCATTTAGATAGCGGTCGTGCTTTACTGTCTAAAGGTTTTTTAGAAGAAGCAAAAAAGCAAGTAAATAAAAATATTGATTATTTAAGTGGTAGTGTTTCCGGGTCGGTTCCTTTAGTGGGAATTGAGCCTTCTGCTATTCTTTCCTTTCGCGATGAATATCTTAGGCTGGCAGATGATAAAGATATGGCAGAAGCAATTTCAAAGCAAACCTTTTTGATAGAGGAGTTTATCGCCAATGAAATTGAAGCAGGAAATATTTCCGAAGACCAATTTACTTCCGAAGAAAAGCAGATTAAAATCCACGTGCATTGCCATCAAAAGTCGTTGAGCAGCCAAAAAGTGACCTTTGATATTTTAAACCTTCCTAAGAACTTTAAACCCACTATTATTCCGTCTGGATGTTGCGGTATGGCGGGAAGCTTTGGCTATGAAAAAGAACATTACAAGGTAAGCATGAAAATAGGGGAGCTCAAGCTCTTTCCTGCTGTTAGAAAGTCTGCCGAAGCCATAACTATCGCAACAAATGGTACCAGTTGCCGCCACCAAATTTTAGACAGCACGGGAAGAGAAGCGCTACATCCGGTTACCATTCTTTATAATGCACTTTTAAAAAAATAAGAGGTTGAAAGCATATACTTTAGGCAACCAATTTTTCCTTCATTATTTTATTTACCACCAGCGAAATTGCTCCGTCTCCAGTAACATTACAAGCAGTGCCAAAACTATCCATTGCAATGTACAGCGCAATCATTAAGCCTATCATTTCTTCATTAAAACCTAACATAGACTGTAAGATGCCAACCGCAGCCATAATAGCACCTCCAGGAACCCCAGGGGCGGCGATCATTGCAATACCTAACACAAAAATAAAACCGGCAAAAAGGGTGAAACTGAATGGTAAACCTTGTAAAATCATCAAAGCCATTGCACAGGCCGTAATTTTCATGATGCTTCCAGACAAGTGAATGGTTGCACATAATGGGATAACGAAGCCAGCAATCTTTTCTGAAACTCCGTTTTTTAGGGTCTGCTCCAAGGTTACGGGAATAGTAGCCGCTGAAGACTGTGTTCCCAATGCCGTAAAATAGGCCGGCATCATTGTGACCAGCAATTTTATAGGATTCTTCTTTGTAAGGGCGCCAGCAATAGTGTACTGCAGCAGTAACAGTAGAATATGCAGCGCAAAAATGACTCCGATAATACTAATAAATACCGATAATACTGAAAATACTTGTCCGCTAAATGCCATACTAGCAAAAATTCCTAATATAAATAGTGGCAATAAGGGCACAATAACATTTTCTATTAACTGCATAATGATTATTTGAAAATCTTTTACAACCCGCTTTAAACTTGACTCTTCTTGGTATGAGAGCCCTAAACCAATTACAAAAGCAAGAACCAAAGCCGTCATAACATCTAATACCGGTGGTATATTTATACTAAAATATGGGCTTAATTCTGGACCGGATTCTGCAATTTGAGCCGCTGCGTTAACATGCGATTCTAAAAGTTGAGGGAAGATATTTGATGCGGTTAAATATGTCATAAACCCAGAAAATAGGGTAGATCCATAAGCAATAGCGGCTGTAAGCAATAATAGTTTTCCGGCACCTTTTCCTAGATCTGAAATTGCGGGCATTATTAAGCCCATAATAATTAGCGGAATAGCAAAATTCAAAAACTGACCAAAAAAGGCATTAAAGGTTGTGAATATTCTGTTGACGGATTCCGGTGCATACAAACCGAGAACAATTCCTAAGACTATGGCTAAAAAAACCTTAAACAGTAAGTTTGAAAATATATGCTTCATAGTAAATACTTGTTTATAAATGAATTGTTTTTTTGTTTTAGGTTTTATTTAAGCTTGCTAATATACTGCCATTGTAAGTAAGAATCGTCAAATTAAGATGTAATATTAGTGGTATTAGAATTCAAATTCTTCATTAAAAAACAATTAAAATAGTAATATTTGTATCCTGTGGTATGGTATAAAAACCAACCCGAATTCTATTGCTTTTATTATCAAGGCAATAGAAAAATGGAGGCGGTAAATTAAAGTATTTAATCTAACTAAATAGCATAGTAGAATTATGGAAAGTGAAATTTTAGACGAGTATCATCTAATAATTGGAGCGGGACCTGTTGGCCTCTCCGTGGCAAAATCGTTTAAGGAAGCTAACATTCCATACCATCAAGTTGAAGCTGATGATGACGTAGGCGGAAATTGGTATCACGGCACCTACAAATCTGCACATATTCTTTCTGCTAGAAAGGTGATGGAATATCCCGACTTTAAGATGCCGAAGGATTACCCAGATTTCCCCAGCAGCGCGCAAATGCTGGCTTACTACAGAAGTTATGCCTCACATTATAACCTTTCCGAATCTATACAGTTCAATACCAAGGTGGTTTTTGTAAACCCTATAAAAGATAATTTATGGGAAGTGACTTTTGCTAATAACACCACCAAAATTTACAAAGCAGTAGTGGTTTGCAATGGTCATCATTGGAGCAAAAACTATCCACAATACGACGGGGAATTCACTGGAGATACATTTCACTCTAAAGAATACAAATCGCCAGAACAATTAAAAGATAAAAGGGTGCTGGTAATTGGCGCAGGTAACTCTGCTTTTGATATCGCTTCGGAATCGGCCAGAATCAGTTCTAAAAACTTCTTAAGTGTTAGACGCGGTATTTGGATTTTTCCAAAAACTTTTATGGGAAAACCTTTGGCATCGTTGAGCGTACCCCCTATACCTGACTGGTTGCGGGAGCGATTAATAAAAATAATGCTTAAACTTACTATTGGCAGCCATAAAGAATACGGCTTGCCAAAACCAGAGTCCAAGGTTTTTGATCGGCATCCAACTGTCAATACGGAAACCTTAATGCACGTTAAGCACGGGAGAACTATAATTAAAGGTGCCGTAAAAAAGCTATTAGAGTCGCAAGTTGAATTTGAAGACGGCAGTATTGAAGATATTGATACCATAGTTTATGCCACTGGTTTTAAGACGGACTTTCCTTTTCTGCCAAAAGCGCTTTGTCGCGTAGAAAAAGCTCACGTTAAGGTGTATGGCTATAGTATGTACGATACCTATAAAGGACTTTATTTAGTAGGGTGGATGCAACCAAGAGGTGGGGTAGGGTCATTAATTTCGCCCTATGCAAATTTATTAGCAGGTTTTGTAAAGCTTCAAGATAAGATAGAAACTCCGGTGGGAATGGTGCTAAAAGAAATGGGAGAACCTTTGCCTACAAGTCATTTATTTGGTGGTGCACAAGTGATTAAATGGATTGCCAAGACAGAAAAGAATTTAAGTAAAATTGAACAAAAAGGACGTAAACTGGATAAAGCCAACAATGGCTTTACAAACAAACCCTTGGAGCACGCTTCTGAAGCAATCTCTAAGGATATGCAGGTTTATTAAAAAATAACTCCATGTTTAATCAGTAATCAGTATTCAGTAGTTGTTGAATTTTAGTGAGCATTCGTTTTATTTTTTGAATCATTTTTGAATTATTGCGCCCGAAAGTTTACATTTGTTGAAAACCACGCTATGGCAGGCAATTCCTTCGGAACAATCTTTAAACTTACCACCTTTGGGGAGTCTCATGGTCCAGCAATTGGCGGGGTCATAGATGGCTGTCCTTCAGGGATTACATTAGATCTTGAAGCAATAGCTTCTGAAATGAAACGCAGAAAACCTGGGCAATCTGCTATAGTTACCCAACGAAAAGAGGCCGATGAAGTAAAGTTTCTTTCAGGGATATTTGAAGGTAAAACTACGGGAACCCCAATTGGTTTTACTATTGAAAATACCAACCATAAAAGTAAGGACTACAGTCATATAAAAGACATCTATCGTCCTTCACATGCCGATTTTACCTACGACAAAAAATATGGTTTTCGTGATTATCGCGGTGGTGGCAGGTCTTCTGCTCGCGAAACAGCTTGCCGTGTAGTTGCAGGAGCCATTGCCAAACAGGTTATTTCAGCAATAAAGATTAATGCTTTTGTTTCTTCCGTAGGTTCTATTTTTATAGATAAACCTTATCAAGAACTCGACTTTTCTAAAACAGAAAGTAACGTTGTGCGTTGTCCTGATGCCGTTTCAGCATCTAAAATGGAACAGCTAATTAAGGATACCCGTAAAAACGGCGATACAGTTGGCGGTACGGTTACTTGTGTTATCCAAAATGTGCCCATAGGTTTGGGTGAGCCTGTATTTGATAAATTACATGCAGATTTAGGGAAAGCAATGCTTTCTATAAACGCTGTAAAAGGCTTTGAATACGGTAGCGGCTTTTGTGGCGCTAAAATGAAGGGAAGCGATCATAATGACATTTTTAATGAAGACGGCAGTACCAAAACCAATTTGAGCGGCGGAATTCAAGGTGGGATTAGTAACGGAATGGATATTTATTTTCGGGTTGCCTTTAAGCCTGTTGCAACTATTATGCAAAAGCAAAACACCATAGATAGTAATGGCAGTAAAGCTATAGCCGAGGGTAAAGGACGCCATGACCCATGTGTTGTACCACGCGCCGTTCCCATTGTAGAGGCAATGGCAGCTCTGGTTCTGGCCGATTTCTGGTTGTTGAATAAAGTTGCAAATGCACAACGCTAACATGGTATAGAATAAACATTATAAAATTTATAAGGTCTAAATATGAAAAAACTCGCACTACACTGGAAAATCATTATTGGTTTATTATTAGGAATTGTTTGGGCGCTACTTTCCAGCAAGTTAGGGTGGAGTGAGTTTACCATTGATTGGATAGCACCTTTTGGAACCATTTTTATCAATCTATTAAAATTGATTGCAGTACCCTTAGTATTGGTATCAATTATAAGTGGTGTGGCCAATATTGGCGATCCTTCCAGCTTGGGACGAATGGGGGGGAAGACCTTATTTGCTTATTTAATGACCACCCTATTTGCAGTAAGTATGGGGTTGGTACTGGTGAATACAATAAAACCAGGAAAATTGATTGATGAACAAAGCAGAATAGATAATAGAATAAGTTATGAAGTATGGGCCGCTTCAGAAGGTCGTGAAATTAAGGATGGCATAAATTATCTTGATGATCCCGCCTTTATGGATCGTGCACAAAAAATAACAGACCTTTCAAAAAATGACCTGCAAGACGCCACTGTATCGGAGAAAATGGAAACCGCCAAAAAGACAAAGGAAACTACGCCCTTGCAGCCCTTGGTAGACATTGTACCCGAAAACTTTTTCTTTTCTCTGAGTGACAACGGTCTCATGCTTCAGATCATCTTCTTTGGAATATTTTTTGGTATCTGCCTCTTGCTGATACCCAATGAAAAATCAGAGCCTGTACGCGCATTTATGGATAGCGCTATGGAGGTTTTTCTGAAAATGGTTGACTTGGTTATGCAAGCCGCGCCATTCTTCGTATTTGCGCTATTAGCCGGCGTAGTAAGTAAAATGGCCGGAAACGATATTGGTAAGGTATATGAAATTTTTAAAGGATTAAGCTGGTACTCGCTTACCGTATTTACCGGTTTAATGCTTATGATTTTTATTATCTACCCATTGTTTATGAAGCTTATTGTAAGAAAAGTGCCTTATAGAGGCTTTTTTAAGGCAATGGCTCCAGCCCAAACCTTAGCCTTTTCAACTTCTAGTAGTGCGGCAACCTTACCGGTAACAATGGAGTGTGTAGAAGAAAACCTAGGTGTAGATAAAAAAATAACTAGTTTTGTTTTGCCAATAGGCGCAACGGTCAATATGGATGGAACTTGTCTATATCAAGCCGTAGCAGTCGTTTTTCTTGCACAATTACACATGATTGATCTAAGTATTGGGCAGCAATTAACCATTGTGCTAACAGCTACTTTGGCATCAATTGGTT
The DNA here is from genome assembly GCF_031631895.2 of Aequorivita marina. Classification (NCBI taxonomy): domain Bacteria; kingdom Pseudomonadati; phylum Bacteroidota; class Flavobacteriia; order Flavobacteriales; family Flavobacteriaceae; genus Aequorivita; species Aequorivita marina. The sequence goes on along the minus strand of NZ_JAVMBW020000002.1, from coordinate 163,936 downwards.
CGGCAGCTGTACCCAGTGCAGGTCTGGTAATGTTAATTATTGTGTTGGAATCTGTAGGCCTAAATCCGGCTTGGATTGCCATTATTTTTCCAGTGGATAGAATTTTAGACATGTTCCGTACCGTAGTAAACGTTACTGGAGACGCTACCGTTTGCTCTGTAATTGCAGACGGAGAGAATATGATGGACTACAATCCGAAAGAAAACCCATCAGCTACTTTCAATATGGATTCTTAAAACCAACTGACTATCAGTGCATTAAATTGCTTTAAGTTGCTTGAAAACTTAAGTTTTTCTTGGTTTACATCGTTTAAATCACTATTTTAGTAACCTACTCCCTGGGAAATAGACCCTTTCTATTCTTTTTGAACCGTCGCCTTCTTGGCGCAGTAAATGAGATTGTTATGGGAAATCACTTTGTATTCTTCGCAATGGCATTGATGCTAACAATGTCTTATGGCCAAGTAGGAATTGGCACCACTACACCTTCGCCCGCTGCTATGCTTGAGGTGAGCAGCACTTCTGATGAAGGAACCACATATAAAGGACTTATGCCTCCTCGGGTGCCAACTATTATTGAGAGAAATGCCATTAATCCATCAGAAATGGACGCTGGTTTGCTCGTTTTTGTAGAAAGCTTAAGATGTTTACAAATCTGGAATGGCGCTAGTTGGGACGATGTTACGTGTACTTCATCTCCTATTCCAATTTTAGCAAGTTGGGATTTTGATGGAAATGATGGTGATGAAGTTAATGTAAGTGCAGATGTTGCATTAAATATTGACAGCGGATTGGTTTCTAGAGGCATTGGAATTAATCCAGCAATAAATGCAAATCGATTTAATGCGAACAATTTTAACGAACCCGACTTCGCAGCCGCATTTGCTAACCATGATTACTTCGAATTTACAATAATACCATCAACAGGCTACCCAATAACAATAACAGAGGTATTTTTTTATTATGAGCGTTCAGCAACCGGTCCAAGGTTAGGTGTATTAAGAAGTGATATTGACAATTTTACCACGAACCTTGCTACGTTTACAGATTTAGCCATGAGTGATTCTAAAACTATTGATCTTTCAAGTCCTGAATTTACAAATCTAACTTCCACGATAATTTTTAGACTTTATCTTTATGGAAATGTCGGGAGTCTTCCTGTTGCTTCTGGTGGATTTGAAGGGCCTGGTAATGATTTGGAAATAAGAGGTACCATAGATTAAAATCAAGCTTTAAAAAGGATGTTTTTTCAATTGAAAATTAAATTAAAGTCCTGATTCTTGACTCTTGCTTCCTGTTTCTCAACGTCCGATCATTATCAGTCTAGGTTTATTATTCATTGAAAACAAATACCATTTAAAGAAACCTCCCCTTCAACTCCTCAGTCGGAATCATACAAGCATCTTTTTTCCCAAACCACTTATAGCGGTTTTTGGCAATATAATCGTAAACGGCATTGCGAATAAATTTTGGGATAATCATAAAACCAAAAAGTAGGGGATAGGTACCGCCCAGGTGTTTAGCAATATGAAGGGCAGCTGAAGATTTTTTGTAGTGTTTATCGCCGTCAATCAAAATAATGGAATCCATTTTTGAAGTGTCTAATTTGAATTTTGAAGCCAACTCGCGACCAACTTCACTTTGTAGCGCAGCAAATTTAAAAACCTGTTTTTTATCCCTTTTAATTACAAAGTTAACAGCACCGTTGCAAAGATTGCAAACGCCATCGAATAAGACTATTTTATAATTGTGAGACATAATCATTATGAAAAAGCACCAAAAAACAAACCTCAATTTTCAGAACCTCAAAATTTAAACGACAGAAGTTTAGTTATGTTTTCGTCATTTTTGAGATTGCAATTTTGTTTTTTGTTTGAGCTTTGAATTTTTTTTTCGCATTTAAAATTTAACCTTACACTTTCTCCAGCTCCGTCAAACTTACATTTGTTGTAAACGTACCGTAATTTACAAACGCCTTGGTTTTTTCTATCGTATCAATCGTACCAATTGCTCTGCCATCAATCATTCGTACCCTGTCGCCAACTTTAAGGATAACTTTAGGCTTTGGTGGTGGCGCTTGTTTTGCTTTTTTCTTTTCTTCCTTTTTGCGCTCGCGGATTACTTCAACCTTTTTTTCAACCTCCTTAATTACCTTTTTTTCCTTGGCCTTAACTGCTTTTTTCTTTTTTGGAGCTAGTTTTTTACGTTTGCTGTTCTCTACCATTACAAGTTTCATCAATTCGTCTAATAGAGGTTTTTTACGCTTGTTGTTAAAATACTTTTCAGAAAGTGAATCAAACTTCTTACCCAAACTGATCAATTTCTGATTGGCGTCAAAAAGTTCCTGATAACTTTCCAACTTGTCTTGAACGCGTGCATTAACTTCTTCCAACTGTTTGTTTTCAATCCGTGCTTTCTGCTCTTCGGTCTTTAAAGATTCCGATGTTTTCCGAAGATTAGAACGCTCTCGCTGAAGGTTGGCTATGGTTTTGTCAAAGCGTACCTTTCCGCGTTCAATCTTTTTCTTCGCCCGATTTATTAAACTGTACGGGATACCGTTTTTTTGTGCAACCTCAAAGGTGTAACTGCTACCGGCCTCTCCCAAATGCAGACTGTATAAGGGTTGTAGTGATTTGTTGTCAAACTGCATGTTTGCATTAATGGCGTGGGGAAGTTCGTTGGCAAGTAGTTTTAGATTGGTGTAATGGGTCGTTATTATTCCGAATGCCTCCCGTTCATAAAACACTTCTAAAAAAGTTTCGGCTAAGGCACCACCAAGCTCTGGGTCACTTCCTGTTCCGAATTCATCAATTAAGAAAAGGGTGTTTTTGTTACACTTTCTAAGAAATTGATTCATCTTTTTTAAACGGTAACTATACGTACTTAAGTGATTTTCAATAGACTGATTATCGCCAATATCAGTTAAAATTCGTTTAAAGTAGTACAGCTCACTTTGTGGTTCAACGGGAATAAGCATTCCGCTCTGTAGCATGACCTGAAGCAAACCAACGGTTTTTAATGTAATACTTTTACCCCCGGCGTTTGGCCCGGAAATAACAATTATTCTTTTTTCAGGGATTAATTCGATGTCCTGCGGAAATGTTTTCTCCTTTCTCTTATTGTTTGAGACCAATAACAAGGGGTGATATGCCTTTTGGAGGGAAATTCTTTTTTGAGAAGTTAAAATTGGTAAAACGGCATTTATCTTCAAAGCATATTTAGCCTTGGCATATAGCACGTCCATTTGTATCAAAAAGTCTTGATAACTCGCTATAATTTCGGCTTGTGGCCTGACAAATTCGGTCATTGCCTTTAAAATTCGCTTAATTTCCTCGTCCTCCTCATAAATCAAATTGCTGAGTTCATTGGCGTATTCCAAAGTTTCCTGCGGTTCAATATAAACAATGCTTCCGGTTTTGGAGCTGCCCATTACGGCACCTTTAACTTTTTTACGATGCATGGCCGTAACGGCTAGTACGCGTCTGTTTTCTACTACCGATTCGCGGATGTCATCTAAAAGTTCGCGTTGCGCATAATTTGAAAGCGCTTTATTAAATGAAGAATTGATCTTGCCCTTTACAACATTTAGTCTTCTTCGAATTGTACCAAGCTCATTTGATGCTTCATCTTTTATCTGACCGTATTTATCAATTCGTTTGTTTATTTCTTCGGAAATACCTGAAGTATAGTTTACTGCTTCAGAAAAGGAATTTAGATGAATATAAAACTCTTCAAATTTTTTAAAGAATTTCAGTAGAATTCGCGTGGTTTCAGCAATAGAAAGTATTCTTCGGAATCCTGAAATTTCCAACGAACTGTTTTCAATATCAAGCAAGCGAAGTTCCCTAAAAACAGGGTCAAAACCGTGATTCGGGATGCGGTTATCCCCGCTAAATGAAGCGGTAAACTCCTTTACCCGATACAGTTCCGGACTAATTTCAGAAAAACTCTGAAAAGGAGCAATTTGCAACACGCGTTCCTGGCCGGGCTCGGTAACACAAAATTCCGAAACTTGACGCAACACTGAAGGAAATTCCAGGTCGTCTAAAGTTTTATTGTCTATACGGGCTTTCCGCTTTTTTTCCATTAATTTTACTTTTTGGGAATTGCGCAAAAGTAAGAATAATGGAAGTAACAATCGAGTCTGGATGGAAGGCTATTTTAAAAGAAGAATTTGAAAAGCCATATTTTAGGGAGTTGGTTGACTTTGTAAAGTTGGAATATGCCGAAACACAATGTTTTCCTCCTGCAAATCAGGTTTTTGCAGCCTTTAATCATACGCCTTTTGAAGCGGTAAAAGTTGTGATAATAGGGCAAGACCCCTATCATGGTCCTGGACAGGCGCATGGATTATGCTTTTCGGTTGGGGAACATGTAAAGATTCCGCCTTCACTACGGAATATTTTTGAAGAAATAAAAACAGATACCGGTACACCAGCACCAAACAATGGTTATTTAGAACGTTGGGCAAAACAAGGTGTTTTATTGCTTAATGCCACCTTAACAGTACGAGCGCACAATGCGGGAAGCCATCAACGAAAAGGCTGGGAAAAATTTACTGACGCTGTTATTCAAAAACTTTCTGACGAAAGGGAAGATCTTGTGTTTTTACTTTGGGGCGGACCAGCCAAAAAGAAAGGCGCCAAGGTTAACACTGAAAAGCATTTGGTACTTACCAGCGGACATCCATCACCTTTAGCGGCAAACAGAGGCTATTGGTTTGGTAATAAACATTTCAGTAAAACAAACGAATTTTTAAAAAGTAAAAAGAAGAAACCAATTCAATGGTAATGCTTCGGCAAGTTTAGCAAGCTTTGATACGATAAGAAGCTGAACAAGAAATAGTGAAAAAATAAAAAGTTTCTATTCTTCTTCTGGTACATCAGGCTCCGTAGTGTCATTACAGCTAAACTGCAACAACAAGAAATTTGTGACTAACAAAGCTCCTAAAACGATTAAAAAAGTAGTCATAACAGTTGTTTTTATATAAACAAGATGCAAGATCTACTTTCGGGTTGCGTAAGTTTTAAGATAAATTTTAGAAATTGTATAAAATGCTGTTATCCTGCAACTTATTGTCAATTAAATCTAGGTCTAATAGTTTTTGTTGAATGTTTTCCAATTCTTTTGAAGTAAGTTGCCTGTCTGTCCAAGTTGTTAATGACAACCATTCGCGAACATCTTCTATCTCAAGTCCATAACGTTCCGAGATAATTTGGTCAATATTCGGGAGCGTCTTGAAATTATCGGTAACAGCATTGATTTCTTCTAAAATTGACTCTATGCTCTCTGGTTCGCGCTCTAAAATATCGTTGCGAACCGCAATTACAAAGCTGGGCCATGGCGTAGGCGATTCCCCCACCAAACGGAAAGTGCCATTATCTACATGTGGTTTGGTCATGAATTTTTCCCACATAAAATAATCGCCATTACCCTTTGGAAGTCCTTCCAAAGCACCGTCTAAATTATCAATCACCTTAAATTTTAGATCACTTTTTAGATCCCATTTGTGATTTTCGGCGTTCACAAAAGCCATTAAGTGCGAACCAGATCCATATCTACTTATTGCTGCATCGGTTCCTTTTAGGTCGCTAATTTTTTGATGTTTCGAAGCTGCGGCAACATGAATTCCCCATATTAAAGGCGATTCTACATAAACCTGTACTATTTTGCTGTGGTTGCCGTTTATGATATCGCGAACCATGCCTTCCGTAAGAATTACAGCCATATCAATTTCCTTATCGCGCAGTGAGGCGGCCATGTGGCCAGTACCACCAGGAAAGTCTTTCCAACGGAGGTTAATTCCTTTTTCCTGAAATTTTTTGTCACGAAGACCAATATACCAAGGCAGGTTAAAGTGCTCTGGCACCCCGCCAATTAAAAATTTTTTCATTGTGTGATTTTTTCTAAGGTATATTGAATTAGTTCATCGACGGTTTTTGAAGCGTTCTTGCTAAATGTACCCGAAGCTCGATTGGCAATTATAGCATTCATAGATGACGCTTTATGCCCCAGCAATTTTGCCATAGCGAACATGGTAGCGGTTTCCATTTCAAGATTTGTGATTTTTTTATTTTTATACCGGAAAGATGTAAGCTTCTCATTTAAAAGAGGATCTTTCAGCTTTGCCCTTAGCGTTCGCCCTTGCGGTCCATAAAAGCCAACATTGGTAATGGTTATACCAGGAATTGTTTTTTCTGACGAAATTTTTTCAAACAATTCGCTATCTGCCATTACCGCGTATGGAACCGATTGCTTTGGGTTCCATCCTGTATGTTTCATAAAAGATTGCGCGAAATCTGGAATAAATAGCTCCGAAGCTTCTTCGTAATAATGCATCACGTTGTCCAGCCCAATTGCCATCTGGCTGATTAAAAAATCATCTACTTCAACCTCTGCAGCTAAACTACCAGATGTTCCAATTCTAACGATTTCAAGCGATGTGAGTTGCTCCTTTACTTGTCGCTTTTCAAAATCTATGTTTACCAAGGCATCCAACTCATTAAACACAATATCAATATTATCGGGGCCTATACCTGTTGAAATTACGCTAATTCGCTTGCCGTTGTATGTGCCTGTGTGTGTTTTAAACTCTCTGTGTTCGGCCTTGGCATCAATCGTATCAAAGTATTTTGAAACTTTTGAAACACGACCCGGATCGCCAACGGTAATTATGGTTGGTGCCAATTGGGAAGGAGCAAGATCTAAATGGTAGATTTTACCTTCTGGCGTTAAAATAAGTTCGCTAGGTTGTATGGTTTTTGAATTCAAATTGTGTGATTAAGGTTAAGTAATTGGGGTTAATATACGGCTATAGAAAACTACAGCTTCTATTCAAAAGAAAAAATCATGCGTATCGCTATTAGAATCACCCGCCAACGCGTTTCACTTGAAAACCTTTATCTTTTAAAAACTTCATAATTTTATCGCGATAATCGCCTTGAATGATGATTTGTTCGTTTTTAAAACTTCCGCCAACACTCAAAAGCTTTTTTAATTCCTTAGCAAGAATTTTAAAATCGCTGTCGGCGCCATTGTAACCCTCTATAATGGTAGTAGGTTTCCCTTTTCGTTTTTCGTATTTACATAGCAACGGCTCTTCCTGAAGCCATACTGTTGACTCGTCCTCTGTTTTAGGGACTTCCTTAGGTTCATGTTCTGGAAATAGATTTTTTAACTGGTCTTCTAATGATTCCAATGTTTCTGGTTTTTGGTGAACTTAATTTTATTGTGAATTATAAGTTCAAAATTAATTCAACTTAAATGATTGCATTATCTCTTCCATTTCAGCCGAATACTTATCAAACACATCTTCTTCAGAAGTAAAAGTGAGAATATAGGCTTTATTGTTTTCTAAAAAGTAATATTGAATAAACTTTAAATTTAACTTATTAATAGTGATGGTATAGACTAATCTTTGAAATATAGCATCGCCTTTTTTAAATCGTTCATTCGAAATTAATTTCCCCCTAGAGTTTATTTGATCTACAGATATTTCTACAAATGTATTTAAATCGATATCGCGATCCGTGAAGTTTTGAATTACCAAATTAATGTTTTCAACAAAATTATCAGTAGTATCGGTTTTTTCAGTAGATAGAATAAATTCGCTGGAATTTACACCACTCTCATCCAAAGTAAGATCAGACGGATATGAAATTGAATATCCGTTTTTATTCAATTCCTTGGTGTTGCCGTTTTTATTCGATTGGCAACCTGCGAGTTGAAAGATTACTAGGATAAAAAACAAGCTTTTTATTTGCATCTTTTTGGCAGTTTTAATCTTTAGCTATTTTATAATTACTGACAATTAGTTACTTTTTTATTAATCCAATTTCTACCAATCGTTGGTGTAGAAATTCGCCTGCAGTAATATCTTCATAAGCTTTTGGATGATCGGCGTCTATACATTCCTCTAGGCAATTCAGCTTCATATCACTACGCGGATGCATAAAGAAAGGGATGGAGTAACGTGGGTTTCCCCATTCTTCACGTGGTGGATTTGCCACACGGTGTATGGTAGATCGCAATTTGTTATTGGTCAATCTTTCAAGCATGTCGCCAACGTTAATTACCAGCTCATCTTCATTTGGGATTGCGTCAATCCACTCGCCATCTTTTCGCAGCACTTGTAGGCCACCAGCAGAGGCACCCATTAACAAGGTTATCAAGTTGATGTCACCGTGAGCTCCAGCTCTTACTGCTCCTTTAGGCTCTTCCTGTATGGGTGGGTAGTGAATTGGGCGTAAAATACTGTTGCCATTGCTTGCCCAGTGATCAAAGTAAAACTCGTCTAGACCAATGTAGAGCGCTAGGGCACGTAACACATAAACGCCAGTTTTTTCTAGCATTCTATAGGCTTCCATACCGGTATGATTGAAATCTGGAAGTTCTTTTACTTGTACGTTTTCTGGATATTCCTCAGTAAGGTTTGCATCATCAGCTGGCTCTTGTCCAAAGTGCCAAAACTCTTTTAAATCGCCTTCTTTCTTCCCTTTAGCGTGTTCTTTTCCAAAGGAAACATAACCCCGTTGTCCGCCAAGACCTGGAATTTCATACTTTTCCTTGGTTTCAACAGGCAATGCGAAAAAGGTTTTTATCTCTTTATATAATTCATCTACCAGTTCGTCACTAAGAAAATGATTGCGCAACGAAACAAATCCGATATCTTCATAGGCGGTTCCAATTTCTTTTACAAACTTTTGTTTTGTCTTAGGATCATCAGAAAGAAAATCGGCTAAATCTACACTGGGTATATTATTCATATCAAAAAATTTTAGATTACAAATATACCAAAAATGAGAAGGTTTTAAAGTAGATAAAAGATGGTGTTATATTTCCTTTACCAAGCGGATTTATCTATTTTTGAATTTACAATTTTTTATGCTGAAATAGCATTGCTTTGTTTTCAAGTAAATTTTGTGTTGACTAAACAAGAAGTTTCATTTAATTTTAAACAGAGCCCAAGAACGATTTAAAAAAAAACTTTCATACATGAAACCTAAAACCGCTCCCCAAATTTTATTTAATTACGATCGAAAAAACCTAGACGATGCCACTTTGCTAAAACTGTATCGACGAATGTTGAAGCCAAGAGTAATAGAAGAGAAGATGTTGATTCTGTTGCGCCAAGGAAAAGTTTCAAAATGGTTTAGCGGAATAGGACAAGAAGCTATTTCGGTAGGGGTTACTTCAGTTTTGGAGCAAGATGAGTACATTTTGCCAATGCATAGAAATCTTGGTGTATTTACCTCTCGCGAAATACCATTAGATAGACTATTTTCCCAATGGCAAGGAAAAGCAAACGGCTTTACCAAAGGTCGAGATAGAAGTTTCCACTTTGGTACCCAGGAATTTCATATTATAGGTATGATCTCGCACTTGGGGCCACAATTTGGCGTTGCTGACGGAATTGCTCTAGCAAACAAGTTAAAGGAAAACAATAAAGTTTGCGCCGTCTTTACCGGAGAGGGTGGAACCAGTGAAGGAGATATTCACGAAGCTCTGAATGTGGCTTCCGTATGGCAACTACCGGTTCTTTTTTGTGTTGAAAACAACGGATATGGGCTTTCAACCCCTACTAATGAGCAGTACAACTGCGAGCATATTGCTGATCGCGGCAAAGGCTACGGAATGGAATCGCATATTATTGAGGGTAACAATATTTTAGAGGTTTATACAAAACTTACTGACCTTGTTGAAGACATGCGCGAAAACCCACGCCCAGTTTTGTTAGAGTTTAAAACCTTTAGAATGCGCGGGCATGAAGAAGCCAGCGGTACAAAATACGTTCCTAAAGATTTAATGAATAAGTGGGGCTTACGCGATCCGTTGACAAATTACGAAAGCTTTTTACTGGAGGAAGGTATTCTTTCTGAAGAAAATATTCAGGAGTTTAAAGATGAATTTAAGCAAGAGATTGATGAAGGGCTTAATGTTGCCTTTGCCGAACCCGATGTAGATTTTAATGAAAGTATTGAATTAAGTGATGTGTTTAAACCTTTTGACTATAAAGAAGTTAAATCAAGTTCAGAAAAGGAAAACATTCGTCTTGTTGATGCTATTTCGCAAGGTTTAAGACAGGGAATGGAGCAACATGATAATTTGGTTATTATGGGGCAAGACGTGGCAGAGTATGGAGGAGTTTTTAAAATAACCGACGGCTTTGTTGAACAGTTCGGGAAAGACCGTGTTCGGAATACGCCTATATGTGAATCGGCTATTGTGTCAACAGGAATGGGACTTTCCATTAACGGGTTTAAATCGGTAATTGAGATGCAGTTTGCAGATTTTGTAAGTTCAGGTTTTAACCCAATTGTAAATTACCTGGCTAAAAGTTTTTATCGGTGGAATGAAAAAGCCGATGTTGTAATACGCATGCCTTGTGGCGCTGGAGTAGGGGCGGGACCGTTTCACAGCCAGACCAATGAAGCTTGGTTTACCCATATTCCGGGGCTTAAGGTTGTATATCCCGCTTTCCCGTATGATGCCAAAGGCTTGTTGACAACCAGTATTGAAGATCCAAACCCGGTATTGTTTTACGAACACAAAGCACTTTATAGAAGTATTCGCCAAGACGTTCCAACAGATTACTACACTTTGCCATTGGGGAAAGCTTCTTTATTGAGAGAAGGAGAAGATATCACGATAATCACGTATGGCGCCGGTGTACATTGGGCCATGGAAACTTTGGATGAAGCGTCTGATATTCAAGCAGATTTAATAGATCTGCGGAGCTTGATTCCTTTAGATACTGAAGCAATTTATACTTCGGTAAGGAAAACAGGGAAAGTAATTATTTTACAAGAAGATTCGATGTTTGGCGGAATTGCTTCAGATATATCGGCAATGATAACGGAAAACTGCTTTGAAAATTTAGACGGGCCGGTAAAACGCGTAGGGAGTTTAGATACGCCCATTCCCTTTGCAGCTAACCTAGAATCTGGGTACCTTCCTAAGAAGAAGTTTAAAGAATCACTCTTAGATTTATTGTCTTATTAGTTATTTAACATCTGCTGTTAAATATTAGATAAAGACTATTCAAACGTTAAAATTGTTCTTTACTTTAGTGAAATACTAATCATTAAAACAAAAAATTATGTTACGTTGGATTGTTATTTTTCTAGTAGTTGCAATCATTGCAGGAGTTTTCGGTTTTGGAGGTATCGCAGAAGGTGCCGCTGATATCGCAAAAATCATATTTTATATCTTTATAGTATTGTTAGCTATATCCTTACTTTCAAGGTTATTCAGAAGATAAAATCTATAAACGAATCACTTTTAAATCACTTTAAACATCTATGAAAAAAATCCTCATTTTGACCGTAATTGCGGTCACGGCTTTCGCTTGCGGTACTCCCAAAACAGTTCAGGAGTCTCGTAAGGTAATAAAAGGCTATTGGTCTTTAGATAATATAACCTATGATGCCACAGGAACCTTTAATGTTACTCTTTTCAATGATACTTCGGCAGAATGTCTTGAAGGTAGTAATTGGAGGTTTATCCCTAATAACAACACCGGTAATTATACGGTTGAAAATCCGGATTGTCCAACCGGGCAAAGAGACTTTATCTTTAGTATTCAAGAGATAGATCAGTCTACCGGTTTATATGACTTTCTTTTAAAGCCGACTAATGCAAAAGGAAAATCAGAAACCGATGTAGGTTTTAGGTTGCGTTTGGCGCAGCTTAATGATGCTACAATGCGTTGGGAGCAAACAGTAAGCCTAGATGGCAAACCCTTTAAAATAAACATGAACTTTACTAAAATTCAAGATTAATTATTATGAACAAATTTTTTAAACAAACTGGCTTAGTCGCCCTAGCCTTAACACTAGTTATTAGTATGGGAAGTTGTGAGGCAACTCGCAATGCCAACAACAAACAAAAAGGTGCCGTAATTGGTGCTACCGGCGGAGCGGTTATTGGTGCCATTTTAGGTAACAATGTTGGTAAGGGTGGTAACGGAGCCCTTGGTGCTGTAATTGGCGGTGTTGTTGGTGGTGGTGCTGGTGTACTTATCGGTAACAAAATGGACAATCAAGCCAAAAAAATTGAGGAGGAAATACCAGGTGCTCAAGTAGAGCGAGTAGATGACGGTATTGTAGTAACCTTTGACGAAAACAGTGGTGTTTATTTTGATACTGCAAAGTATGCAGTAAATGCTGCATCTCAAGCAACTTTAGATAAACTTGCCAATGTTTTAAAAGAATACCCAGATACCAATGTATTGATTGTTGGGCATACAGACAGCGTAGGTGCAGATGCTATCAATATGACGCTTTCTAAAAACAGAGCCATGTCTGTTACCAATTATTTCACTCAAAATAAAGGTTTGAGCGCAGGTAGATTTACCACCAATTGGTATGGCGAAGAAGCTCCAATTGCGGATAATTCAACCGCAGCTGGTCGTGCTAAAAACAGACGTGTGAATCTTGCTATTGTTCCTAACGAAAAAATGAAGAACGAAGCAAAAAAACAGGCTGGAGAATAATATATTCTAAACATTTTAAAATCCCGTACCATTTTATGGACGGGATTTTTTAGCTTTAAACCAAAAAATATGGCGGTTACAAGTAAATGGGATGTTATTGTGATTGGGGGAGGTCTTGCCGGGCTAACGGCAGCACTTCACTTGGCTAATCATGATGTTGCTGTTTGCTTGATTGAAAAAAATGAATATCCAAATCATAAAGTTTGTGGCGAGTATGTAAGCAACGAAGTTCTGCCGTACTTACAAAAGCTAGATATTGATCCGTTTAAAGGTGGAGCAAAACAGATAACGAAGTTTCAACTAACTAATGTAAAAGGACATTCCATAACTGCCAATCTACCTCTCGGAGGATTTGGAATTAGCCGTTATAGTTTTGATAATCTGATCTATAAAACCTTAAAAAACAAGGTAGAAGTTATTTTTGATACCGTTGAAAAAGTAAGTTTCACAAATGAAACCTTTAACGTTACCACGCAACAAAGTGATGTTTTAAAAGCCAATTTTGTTGTGGGTGCCTTCGGAAAGAGATCTAACCTCGATACTTTTCTAAATAGAAGTTTTATGCAAGGGAAATCACCTTGGCTAGCCGTTAAAGCACATTATAATTTTAATTTTGCTGATGATGTAGTTGCCCTACACAATTTCAATGGTGGGTATTGTGGTTTAAGCAAAACTGAAACAGGTGCTGTAAACGCATGTTATTTAACCACTTTTAAAGCTTTTAAGAAATATGGAAAAATCAATCTTTTTCAAAAGAAAGAGCTTGCAAAAAATCCGTTCTTAAATGAGTTCTTTACAACAGCCGAACCTATATTTAATAAGCCATTGACAATTAGTCAAATTTCATTTCAGAAAAAGAATCCGGTAGAAAACCATATTTTTATGATAGGAGACAGCGCAGGGTTAATTCATCCTTTGTGCGGAAATGGAATGGCTATGGCTATAAGAAGTGCCCAAATTTTTTCAGAATTATTATTGGAGTCATTTCAAAAAAACAACTTTAATCGGGCCAATCTTGAAGCTGCTTACTCAAACAAGTGGCAACATGAATTTGAGGGCAGATTGCGAACAGGCAGAATGGTGCAACGGGTTTTAATGAACCCTATGGCTTCAAAAGTTGGGTTTAATTTGGCTAAAGCCATACCCTCAATTGTACCTATGATTATTAAAAATACTCATGGCTCAAAAGCATTATGATTACCTTTAGCAACAAATATAGGTCTGAACAGAAAGAAATAATGGACAGTCTGGATTTTCGGGGAACGGAAATGCAAAACCTGTTAAAAGATTTAAAAACGGTTAATAAGTGGTTGGGAGGAAACAGCATAACCATTGACGGACTTAAGAAGTTGTTGATAACATGCTCAAAGTCTGAAAAAATCACTATTTTAGATATAGGTTGTGGCGATGGGGAGTTGCTTCGGAAATGTGCAGACTTCGGAAGAAAAAACAACTATAATTTTGAATTGATAGGTGTAGATTTTAACGACAATATTCTCCAATTTGCGAAAGCCCAAAGCGAGGAATATTTGAATATAGAGTTTATAAATGTTGATGTATTTTCGGAAAAAAAATTAATTCCAAATTGCGATATTGCACTGTGTACCCTGTTTTTGCATCACTTTAATGATGTTAAAATAGAAGCTATTCTCAATGCGCTTTTAACAAGATCAAGAATTGGAGTGTTAGTTAACGATTTGGAACGAAATTGGGTGGCTTTCAATCTGTTTAAAGTTGTAAGCCAGCTCATCTTAAAAACCAAAACAGCCAATCACGACGGCTTGGTATCTATAGCCAGAGGCTTTAAGAGGCAGGAACTTGTACGTATTTCAGGAAAAATCCCAAATCAAAAAAGTAAAATCCATTGGCGATGGGCATATCGATTTCAATGGATACTTAAAAAGGAGTTATGAGTGTTAAAATTACCACAGTTGCAAAGCAATTACCCAAATACAGCCGGGAAACCGCGGAGATTATTCCTTTTGTAAAACAGTGGATGCATGGTCAGGAAAGTCGTTTTCAAAGAAAGGCAATTAAAATTTTTGAAAGTGCCGGTGTTGATAAACGGTACTCCATAATGGATCCCCTAGAAGTCTTTACCAATACCAGTTTTCAGGCCCGTAATGATATTTATATTCGTGAAGTTACCCAACTTGGGAAGAAATGCCTAGAAAAAGCCCTAGATAAGGCAAACTGGCAACCTACTGACATTGACTTTATTATTACCGTAAGCTGCACCGGGATTATGATTCCATCTGTAGATGCCTATTTGATAAACGAACTGGAAATGAAGCAGGATATTGTACGGCTACCAGTTACCGAAATGGGATGCGCGGCTGGAATTTCAGGTATCATCTATGCGAATAAGTTTTTAAAGGCCAACCCGGGCAAACGAGCAGCCGTAATTGCCTTGGAAGCTCCAACGGCCACTTTTCAACTGGAAGATTTTTCCATGGTCAATATCGTAAGCGCAGCTATTTTTGGTGATGGAGCTTCTTGCGTTTTAATGTCGTCTAATAATAATGATGATGATGGCCCCAAAATAGTGGACGAAGCCATGTATCATTTTTACGACGCTACAAATATGATGGGTTTTAAGCTCGTAAATACAGGACTGCAAATGATCTTAGATAAGTCGGTTCCTGATAAAATTGCAGCACATTTTCCTAAGATTATCCATCCGTTTTTAGCGCAAAATAATTTAGGAATTGAAAACATTGATCATCTAATTTTTCATCCTGGAGGTCGAAAAATAGTTGAAACCGTTGAAGATTTATTCGGAAGTCTAGGCAAAAATATAGATGATACCAAAGAAGTACTTAGATTATATGGCAATATGAGTAGTGTTACGGTTTTATATGTTTTAGAGCGTTTTATGGATAGCAATCCTTCTAAGGGCGATTTAGGCTTAATGCTTAGCTTTGGGCCTGGCTTTTCTGCACAGCGCGTATTGTTAAGGTTTTAGATATGGAGAATTCAAAAAAAGATTGGGCAATAATTCTTGGTGGCAGCAGCGGTTTAGGTTTAGCGAGTGCAAAAAAACTTGCTTCAAAGGGAATGAACATTTGTATAGTTCATAGAGATAGAAAAAGTAATATTCCAGAATTTGAAAATGAGGTTGCCAAGCTCAGAGAAAATGGAGTTTTGGTTAAAACTTTTAATAAAGATGCGTTAAAAAGAGAAGTCAGGAACCAGATAATTGCCGAGCTTCCTAAAAATAGCGTAAAGTTGTTGATGCACAGTATTGCAAAAGGAAGTTTAAAACAAATGAACGCCTCAGAAGCTGATAAACTAAAAAAGCAAGACTTTGATATAACAATTCATGCTATGGCAACAAGTTGGTACGAATGGACGCAGAGTTTAATTAATATGGAGCGATTTGCCACAAAAGCTCGAAATATTGCTTTTACAAGCGAAGGTAACACAAGGGTGTGGCCGGGGTATGCCGCCGTTTCTTCTGCTAAGGCGGTATTGGAGGCGTTAATGAGAAATATGGCCGTAGAACTTGCTCCTTTAGGGATTACCTCAAACTGCATTCAAGCTGGAACTACTAAAACGGCGTCATTTACGGTAATTCCTGGAAGTGAAAAATTGGCTGAAATGGCGAAAATCAGAAACCCATTTAATAGATTAACAACGCCAGAAGATGTAGCTAACGCAGTTTATCTGCTCTGCAAAAATGAAGCCGATTGGATTAATGGTATGGTATTAAAAGTAGATGGTGGGGAGAGCCTGCGCTAATACAGCACTTAGTACTGAGTAAACTTAAAAAAATATTTGGCACGATTAAAATAATATAAAATGATACGAGATTATTGGAATGAAGAATGGAAAGACGTCGAATTTGATGAGAAAATTTCGGAAAATGAGAAGTTTAAAATATCAAATTACGGGAGGATTATTAGTTGTAATAAGGAAAAAGAATTCCTTGTGAAAAAATACTATATAAACGGTTACCAAAACTTACCCGTTAAACAGAAAAAGAACGGAAAACAGACAAGCAGATACGTACACAAGCTTGTTGCGGAACATTTTCTTGAAAAGAACAATGGAGTATGTGTCATTCATTTAAACTATGACAAAACCAACAATCACGTTGATAACCTGAAGTGGGCAACCAAAAGGGAAAAGGAACTTCATCAGTTTAACAATCCGAATTGGGAGAGCGTTATTAAAAAAAGAAATAAAAAGATTGGTAAATTAGACAAAGGAAAGGTAAAGATTATCAAGCGCCAATTAAAAAACAACAGGACCAGAATTAATATGATTGCTAAACGCTTTGGAGTTTCTGATACGCAGATTCACCGAATAAAAAACGGAGAAAACTGGAGCTCTGTAACCGAGTAAAGAGCTTCAAAAACCTCTTGAACAGCTTGTTGTTACTAGTTATAACTCTGCACCTTATTAATAAAATTAGTGTTATTTAAGGTTCTAGTTTATTCTAGCGTTGATTTCAATGTTCCATATAAAAACACAAGGGTTTCAAGTTGGTCTGAATGGAGAAAATCCGGTTATTCCCATTAGGGATAGGGTAAAAATAATCGGATTTTCGGCATTTTGTTTTTACCCCTCCCTAAAGGGTGAAAAAATACCGAAAATTTCAAATATTCAACCTAATAGCTGTTTTAAACTAGAGCCTTATTTAATTAACTTTATATCATTAATTTGAAAACCGATAAAATCATAGAAAAACTCCCGTATTCAGAACCGTTTCTATTTGTTGACGAGCTAGTCTCCATTTCTACTAAAGGCATAACAGGAAGCTACACTTTTATGGAGGACGCTTATTTTTATCAAGGTCATTTTAAAAATAATCCAGTTACTCCAGGAGTTATTCTTACCGAATGTATGGCACAGATTGGTTTGGTGTGTTTCGGTGTTTTTTTATTGGAAAATGATAAAATTTCGCAACCAATGAGTTTTGCTATGAGTAGTACCCAAATAGACTTTTATATACCCGTATTCCCAGGGGAAAAAGTAACAGTAGTTTCTGAAAAAATATATTTTAGGTTTGAAAAATTAAAGTGCAAGGTAAAAATGTTGAATTCAAAAGATGAAGTTGTCGCTCAAGGAAGCATCAGCGGAATGGTTTTAAAAGAAGGTAAATAAACATGAAAAAACGGGTTGTTATAACGGGCTTAGGAGTTGTTGCTCCTAACGCAGTAGGTGTTTCAGCCTTTTCTGAAGCTATAAAGAAAGGTGTGTCTGGTATTGAATTTTTTCCAAGCTTACACGACCTTAACTTCTCCTGCCAATTGGGCGGTAAACCAACTATTTCAGAAGAAAAAAAACTAGAATATTTAACAAAACTTCAACTTCGAAGTTTTAATAGCAGTGGCATTATCTATGGGGTGATAGCTGGTATGGATGCTTTGAAAGATGCTAATTTAAAACCGGCAAAACAAGAAGATGATCCTTTGTGGGATTTGGGGATAATTTTTGGAGCAGGAACTAGTGGCGTTGAAAAGTTTCGTGAGGCAATCAATAAAATAGACAATAAAAAGGTGCGGCGCTTGGGTAGTACTTCTGTTGCACAGACTATGACAAGTGGGGTAAGTGCATATTTAGGAGGGCTTATTGGCGCGGGAAACTGCGTTTCGGCGAACTCATCTGCTTGTGCAACAGGGACAGAAGCACTTTTGATGGGCTATGAACACATTGCCAATGGAAAGGCAAGATATATGCTTTGTGGCAGTACAAGTGATCACGGACCTTATATCTGGGGTGGTTTTGATGCAATGAAGGTCACAACCTATAAGTATAACGATTCGCCAAATAAAGTTGCTGGCCCAATGAATGCAAATGCTAACGGATTTGTACCCGGAAGTGGGGCAGGAGCCTATATTTTGGAGTCTTTGGAAAACGCCCAAGAAAGAGGCGCAACCATTTATGCAGAAGTTATGGGAGGAGCTGTAAACAACGGCGGACAGCGAAATGGCGGCAGCATGACGGCTCCAAACAGCAAAGCAGTACAAAAATGTATAGTAGAAGCTCTAAATAATGCGAATGTATCAGGAACTGAAATAGACTATATCAACGGGCATTTAACCGCTACAATTAAAGATCCGGATGAAATTGAAAATTGGACAATTGCATTAAATAGGAGAGGAGCAGAATTTCCATATTTAAACTCGCTTAAAGGAATGATAGGCCATTGTTTAGCTGCAAGCGGAAGCATTGAAATTGTTTCGGCAATTCTTCAACTTTATGAAGGTTATGTTTTTCCTAATATTAATTGTGAACCACTGCATCCAAAAATTACAGCTTTAATCAATTCAGAAAAAATTGTTACACAGTGTTTACAAAAGCCCCTAAATATTATTGCAAAAGCCAGTTTTGGCTTTGGTGATGTAAACGCTTGTGCTATCTTTAAAAAAAATGAAAACCTATGACTTCAGAAGAAATATACGGAAAACTGGAACCGATAATTAGAATTTACTTACCTGAAGATGTTTCTGCAACCCAAATTAAAAAATCTAGCGACCTTACACGTGAATTGAACATTAACTCATCGCACTTGGTTGATATTGTTTTGGATATAGAAGATGTATTTGATATTGAATTTAAGAACGAGGATATGGAAAAACTTCGCAATGTAAACGATGCTATTTTCTTAATACAGCAGAAGGTTTCAAAATAATGTAATGTGTTGATTACAAAGCTTTAAATTGTCTTTAATTCCTGACGGTTAGTGCGTTAAAGTAAGTTAAAGTAATTGGAATAGTTTTTTTGTTTTATTAATTTCAATTTATAGCGTCCTAAACGTTCATAAGGGAACCGTTGAAAGCCTTTGCTTAATGGGGCTTTAGAGATAATATGAAGCTTAAGGGTCTGTAATTGAGAATTTCTGTTTTTTGACCTATCGAAAATTTAGAGAAAATTTCGTAAGCCTAGCCCCGACAACTGTACGGGGTTTTTGGTTGGTTCCGATAGCTATCGGAATCATCAATGAAATCAAAGATTTACGAACTCCAATTTTATTATTGAAAAGAGTGAGTAAAAAAAATGAACAAATTAAATATTTAGGACGGATTGAATTTCAGGCTATAATTTAACACAAAAACCATGAAAAATTTAGCTACTTTAATACTTTTACTAATTAGTTTTTCAGCCTTTTCTCAGGATCCATTTTTACAAAACTCCAATCCTCAAGCAAAGAAAAAAGCTGTGGAAATTACTAATAAATATATTCCAGAACTTGGTTTAACTGGGGAACAACAGTTGTTATTTCAGCAGAAGGTTGAGGAATATGTACTTCGCCGCAATAAGCTTAAAGCTGAGTTTAGCGAAAAAGAAAAGCTTAACTTGCTTTATCAACTGCAAGAGGAGGAGACGGCAGATATGCAAGATATCTTAACGCGACCACAATTAGAAGTTTACAAACAAGTTAAGCCAAAATTTCAACCCTTAGAAAAAGTGGAGAAAGACTAGTTATTCTTTATTCTTTTCAATAAAATTCTCATTTTCTGTTGTTTTCTCAATATCTGGCGCAGTATCATTAGAAGGGCTTTGCTCCAGACCAGCAGACTCCACATCAAAAAATTCCATTATCTCTGGCGGATTGTCAATTTGCTTGGTTCTCTTGCCCTTAATTGCAATTGGTCTCGATATAACAGAATCGTCATTTTGAATTATCTTCAGCCAATCATCGGCATCAAATTCTGATGTACTATCTGCCGATATATCTAGTTGTCGTTTATCTACCAAATCACCAATTTTTACGCCAAGGGCTTCAGCAATATCGGCCCATTGGGTATCGGCTACTCTAGTTTTGGCCAAGTCTATAGCGAGGTATTTTTCATCTATACCCGTTAAATAACTAAGGGTATGATTGCCAACTCTTGTGTTACTACTATATATCAGGGTTAATTGTTTATCGTTTCGTGCTATTACTCCCATTTCTTTCATATTAATTAATATGTTTTCATTTTTTCTTTACGTTTTTGCAGTTGCGTACGAAGTTCAGTAACAACCTTAGCAACAGAAGCTTCAAAAGAAGCCGTAGAGGTTTCTGAAAATATTGTGGGTCCCGGTACACTTAACCGAACACTGCAAATTTTTCCGATTTCGGGATTGGTAGCGTTTTGTTTTTTAAAATACACATCTGCACTTACAATGGAGTCGTATTTTGTTTCCAGTTTATTTAATCTTTCTGTAATAAAGGCCTCCAACCTAGGGCTGGCCGTCACGTTGTGGTACTCGAAATTTATCTTCATAATTTTCTGGTTTTGTTATCATTTTTAAATATACGACAGCCAAAAAGCCATTCCAAATTTTTAATAGGATTTTGTGAAATTAATCTTCCTTAGTATTTGATTAAGTACAGAATTGTCAGGCAAATAAACACAACCTAAACTTCGTACATAACACAGAAATAGGCAAGTAGTGCGGTAGAGCGTTAAATGTTTTTTAATTTCTTTTTGAGACCAATTAAAGTCGTTATTTTTAAATAACATGAAAATATAAACATATAGCTATGATAAAAAAACATACTCCTGTAGATTTTCCAATTTTAGATAGCATTAAACAGCGGTGGAGCCCGCGTAATTTCGCAGATACTCCAATTAAAGAAGCCGAGGTAAAAACACTATTGGAGGCCGGAAGATGGGCGCCAAGTTGTGCCAACATTCAGCCATGGCGAATTATTTGGGGAATTAAAGGAACAGAAATGTACGATCGTATTTTTAATTGTTTAGATGAATTTAACCAAACCTGGGCCGGAAATGCGCAGGTGCTTTGGATAAACGCATTCAAAAAAACAATGAATGATGACCAAAAAGAAAATTTTCATGCACTTCACGATCTCGGACTTTTTATGGGGAATGTAATAACTCAAGCAAATAGTATGGATATTGCCGTTCACCAAATGGCTGGAGTGCAATTTATGAAAGCACAAAAGGAGTTTAATTTTCCAGACGATTATCACGTAGCAACCGCTGTTGCCTTTGGATATTTTAG
This sequence comes from Aequorivita marina, assembly GCF_031631895.2. Lineage (NCBI taxonomy): Bacteria > Pseudomonadati > Bacteroidota > Flavobacteriia > Flavobacteriales > Flavobacteriaceae > Aequorivita > Aequorivita marina. The sequence continues at coordinate 142,486 of NZ_JAVMBW020000002.1, read as the reverse complement.
TGACAATGCTAAGGGTTTACCAGATGATCTTAAGAAACAAGAACTTGAATGGGAACGAGAACGAATAGAACAGGAAGAATTTGCCTTTAACGGTAATTTTTCGGAATAAAATAATAAAGCAGCAATTATGGAAAAGAAACATGCAGACTTTCAAGATGAATATAGAAAATCTTCAAATTTTGGAAAAACCGATAGAAAAAAGAATCTTAAAATAAAAGGAGATGGGGAACTGAAGCTGGAAAAAGACAATGAGATGAAAGCAAAAACGGAAAAGAAAAGAATCAAGAAGTCTCTGGATAAGCTTACTTCCGAAGAAGAATAAGCTTTAAAAATAAATGAGAGAAGTTTCCAAGCTAATAAAAAATCCCTCCATAAAGGGATTTTTTTATTGATTTAAAGTCAGGATTAAAAAAGCTCATCCTGGGTCAATATCTGCTCCCGGTTTTGGCTTTGCCTTAGGTTTTGGCGCATCTTTATTAGGTTTTGGTTTTGTCTCCGTTTTTTTCGGATCATTTTTAGGTGGTGTTGGCATAATTCAAATATTTTACATTAAAGAATACCTAAAGATAAGGATTTTAACGCTAAAATTCTTATTTATTCTAGCTTATTTAAGAGGTGACTAGCAGAAATTCAGTAACTTAGCGTTACTAACCGAGTATTATGAAGCTTCACTCCTTTTTTAAGCAATGTCACAAAAAGGAAGTCTTTAAATTATTGTCGATATACGTGGTCTCTGCGTGGGTTATTTTGCAGGTACTTTCGGTAACTTGGCAACCTTTGGGGCTCCCTCATAAAAGTGTTACATTTCTTATCATAACCTTATTACTTTGCTTTCCACTTTACATTTTTTTAATTTGGAAGTACAAGGTTGTTACCTTTCATAAAGCAGAAACTGAAGCTGATGCAAATGAGAAAGACCTTAAACAAATTGCAACTTTCAATAGAGTCTATTTTTCTGGTTTGGGGCTAATCACTACCCTTTGTGTAGTAACAGTTTTTTTTATCGTCAACAAAAACTTTTCTCAAGAGGCCAATATAGAACTACTAAAAATTGAAAGAAGCGATAAAATTGCAGTTTTAAAATTTGGTAATAATACTGGAAGTTCAAAATATGATATTGTAGGTAAAATGGCATCAGACTGGATCATCCATGGAATAACAGAAAATCAAGTGGCACAGGTAATAACACAGGATTTAGTTGATGAGTACAAGTTGATTTTAAATGGCAAAAAGGCAAATAATAACGAGATTGAAATGGTAAAAGAATATCTAAAACCCAGTAAAATAATTACAGGAAACTATTATCTTAAAAAAGGCAAGCTTATTTTTCAGGGGATGCTGGTTGATGGAAAAACAAACAAAACCGATATCTCTTTCAAACCCACTGAATGTCCGTCAGAATACCCATTGCAGTGTATTGAAAACTTAAATGAATCCATTATTGGTTATTTTGTTACTGAAGATAAAAAGAAGTTGATGCTTCAGGAAACACCACCAAAATATGAAGCCTATAAATATTTACTGGAAGCTAAAAATGCCAATGAAAACGGAGATTACATCACCTACTTAGAAAAGGCAATGAATGCCGATTCCTCATTTTTTGAACCCAAAGTTTTGCGCGTTGCTTATTATTACAACCAAAAGAACTATAAAAAAGCAGATTCATTGCTAGGCTTTATAAAGCCAGATTCTTATACCAACAAGCGACAGTTAAACTTGCTAAATATGTATAACGCACTTTTAAAAGGCGATAACCGAAGCGTTTACAATTCAATTTTAAAGGAATATTATATTGCACCTTTTGATCTAATAACCAACAAAACGGCTATGGTTATTGCTTTGCAATACGTAAATAAACCCAAAGATGTTGAAGCCATTTATAACGCGGTAGATATGGACAGTATGAGTCTTCAAAACTGTGCGTATTGCGTGCAACGAATATATGTGAAGGCATACGCAGACATAGAGTTGGAAAAATACACAACAGCCATTAAAAATATTGAAAATGCCCAAAGCGAAAACGGAGCGCATTTATTAAATAAACCATTGGTCATAGCTTACGTGCGTGCGGGTAAAACCGAAGTCTTGGATCGGTTTTTAAGAAAAATTGAAATAACCTCAGACCCAGCAGAAGTTCAAGAACTGTATTTGCAGGTAGGGAAAGAGTTTTTACTGAAAGATAATAAAGCCAAAGCAGAACGATATTTCAGTAAGATAATTGAAGACCAATCGAATGCCGAGGATTCCAAAACGCTTGCCAATGCCTTGTTTTATATGAAAGAATATTCGCGAGCAGAAGAAATCTTTATCAAGATGCCCGAAGATATTGGAACATTGACCAAACTGGCGATTTGTAATTTTAAACTTGGCCAAGTTTCCGAAGCAGAAAATAACGTCAAAGCTTTAAAAAGCTTGCGGGCAAATTTTCAGTTTGGAGCAGTTGATTACGCATTAGCCCAATATTATGCAGCAAGTAATAATATAGATGAGTTAAATAAACATCTGCTAAGAGCCGCAGCTAAAGGCCATTTATACCATTGGAAATATTTTAAAAATGATCCGCTATTCGTAAAACACAATAAATCTAAAGCGTTTAAAGAAGCCTTAGATTTTTGGAAATAACCTCAATATATCGCGCTTCTGGGTCCTTGATTGAATAATAACTTAAACTACTATGAGCAAGCTAAAAAACGCCCACGCATTAATAATTGGGGTAGGCAGCGATGACCTTCCTGAAACGGTAGCAGATGCCAAGGCACTTTATGGAATTTTAAGCGATAAGGAATACGGCGGCTATTATAAAAAAAATATAAGCCTAATTACTAAAGCCCAAGCCACACGCCAAGGAATTCTTCAGGCGTTTGACAAGTTGCTTGAAAGAACCGATGAAAATTCATCTGTGCTCCTGTATTACTCGGGCCACGGCGGTATGTATAGCGATAATACTTTTATAAAAGATAAAGCAAAAAAAAAGCCTGAGGAAGAAAACAAAAAATATTTTCACCTCTGTCCCTTTGATTATGATCCTAAAAACTACAAAACAACGTGGATTAAAGCCGAAGAAATAAAGTATAAAATCTCACAGCTAAAATCTAGAAGACTTATTTTCTTTCTTGATTGTTGTCATGCTGCAGGAATGACTGCTGGCATTTCAGGCCTTAGCACACAGCAGCCCAAACATACCAATGCTGATGGCTTGGCTCAAAACTTGGATGACGGTCGTGGAATGACCATTGTTTCTGCATGCCGCGCAGAAGAGTTGAGCGTAGTTATAGAGGGCGAAGAAAACAGTCTTTTTACCAAATGTATGATTGAAGCGCTAAGGGGAGAAGGGAAACACAATGACGACGATCCGCATGTGCGAATTTTTGAAGTAGTGCAATATATTTTTAAAAAAGTTCCCGAAACATATCCCGACCAAAACCCCTATGCAAATCTGCAGATATTTGAGGATTTTGTGATTAGTGTTACTTCAGGATTTATGGCAAATAATGTAGCACAAGGAAATGTTGAAACTTTAGATAATACAATCAAAGGCGCTATAAAAGAACCAGTTACAGTTTTTAGAGAAACAGAAAACTCGAATAGCGCCATACTGTTTGTTCACGGGTTTTCTGGAGATGCAGAAAACACTTTTTCGGAGGCGCCAAACTTGCTAATGGCCTCAGAAGATATGGATGGATGGAATATGTTTCCGTTAGGTTATAGCAGCAATGTGGTACCTGAAATGGGGAAAAATATCTGGGGCTGCCCGAATGATATTAAACGGAATTCAGATTTCCTGCTGACCTCCATCAAGAATAAGTTTTATAAGTATAAGCGGATAGCTATTGTGGCGCACGATTTGGGCGGGATTGCGGTGCAACAAGCCATATTGGAACTGGAAAAAAGTGATTTAGACAGAATTAGTCATGTTATCCTCTTCGGAACCCCAAGCAACGGATTGCCGGAAATTCAATTTAAAAACTTTAGAGCTCATGAGAAAGACGAAAAAGATTTAAAGGAGGGAAGCCTTTATATTCGTAAACTTAGAGGTGCTTGGAACCAAAAGTTTCAAAACGGATATCCATTTACCTTTAAAAGTATTGCCGCCGCAAGAGATGATTTTGTGCCAATTTCTTCAAGTTTAGAGCCTTTTCAAAAAGAAAATCAAGAAATAATAGATGGTGACCACTTTTCTATAGTTCAGATTGATAACGCTGATGACGATAGCTATCAATTACTTTTAAACACCTTGATGGACAAAGGTTTTCTCAATACTTTTTCAAATAAGGAAGAAATAAACTTAGCCTTAGGGCAGTATAATGAGGTTGTCAATACACTTCTTCCTAGACTGAAAGCACTTGACAGCAAAGGTTTAGAACAATTAATTTATGCTCTGGAAGCAGCTGGTAGGGAAGAGGAGGCTATAAAGATTTTAAGAGAACATCCAATTGCAAAGAACAATTCAAATTTACTGGGAATTATGGGCGGGCGATATAAACGTCAATATCTGAAAAACTTTTTGGAAGAAGATTTAAATATGGCTTTTAAGCATTACAGGGATGCGCTGGAAATTTCCGAAGCAACAAAAGATTGTTCACAAATATATTACCAAGCAATAAACTTGGCCTTTTTGAGCTTAATGAAAAATGATAAACCAAATATGGCTGCATTTGCCCAACAAGCTTATCAAGCCACCGAGCAAGATCCCTTTCCAAGTCTTTGGAAGTTTGCAACCATTGCCGAAGCCTATCTCTATAAAGGAGACTTTAAGCAGGCAAAGGAAAATTATGCAAAAGCCGCAGAAATGGCCGGATTACGAGAAAAAATTTCTATTCATGCCAATGCTTATAACGCTTATATTAGCTTAATGCAAACCAACAATCCGCAGGACAGCTTCTTGAGTTTCTTAAAAACTAAATTCTTATCATAATTTAATTCCATGAATAAAACGGCACTGTTAATAGGCTTATAATCAGAATAAAACATTTTTTTTAAGTACTTTAGTATATTCCAAAATTAAATTAAAATGGCAAACGGCGGTATTTTTTTTAGCTACTCTAGAGATGATTCTTCATTTGTTTCCAGCCTCGCAAAAAGTCTTCGCGAAGCAGGGGCACAAATCTGGTTGGACAACCTAGACATTCAGCCTGGCCATAGATGGGATGAAAGCATTGAAGCTGCCTTAAAGTCATCGCACACCTTGTTGGTTATATTATCAAAATCTTCGGTAAAGTCTGATAATGTGATGGACGAGGTATCATACGCTTTAGAAGAAAACAAAAAAGTAGTACCGGTTCTTTTAGAAGAATGTGATATTCCTTTTAGATTAAGGCGTTTACAGTATGCCAACTTTACAGAAGGTCATGAAAAAGGAGTTGCAAGTCTAATTAAAGCACTTAAACTAGATAAGCAGGTAGCTCACAAATTAATTGAAGTTACCGAAATACCATCCACACCGAAACAAAAATCAAAGCCAACACCATCTGAACCTGCTAAATCACCTATACAACAAAAGGATATTCCAGAAACGCCTTTAAGGCAAGAAACCAAAAGTTCTAACAAGACCTTATTATACGTTATTCTAGGTTTGGCAGTAGTTGTAATTTTGGTCGTAATTGGTCTTGTGGGAGCCGATAGTGACTCAGAACACGAAATACCAGCAGTGACCGAAACGCATTACAACAACGAGGTAATAGAAACGGGTAACATGCCGACCGATGATACTACAATAGACTTCTCAGAGACCGCTATAAACCAAGATTGGACCTACGCCAAAAACCTGAATACTATTGAAGGCTATATTCAATTTGTGAGTACCTATGGAAAAAACAATGCCTATTATAACGAAGCCTTCACCCGAATGAAAAACATGTTTTCAGACAGTGGCTATGTAAAGTATGGCATTGTAAATGTGGAACAATATTTTACTAAAACCCTGTATTTTGAAGGCACCGAGCTAACTATCCCGGTACAAGGCGATTTTATAAGCCCAAAAATGGAGAATGAAATATGGAAGAACAATTATACCACGGGATATTACGTTCAGCCAGGAAGGTATTACTTGGTGCTTGATGTTGCAACAGACAATAATAACGTGGTATGGGTTCATTTGGCCATCTAGCGATGCCAATAGAGAAGTGTGCTTAATTCTTCTTGGTGCTTGGCTTAAAGTGAAAGTATATCATCTTAATGCCGAAATAAAAAGCTAATAATCAATACTATATTAATTTACTTTAAAATTATAACAGCGTGCTTAAATTTAGCCAAGAAGAAACCCCGAAACTCAATTACCTTAAAGCAAAAAAGAAGCCAATTCCTATTAAATGCGTTCAGATACACGAGTCTTTTGAAGTGGAAACCATGGAAGGTCTTATGAAAGGAAAAGCTGGAGATTGGTTGATAATTGGCGTTAATGATGAAAAATATGTCTGTGACGATGCTATATTTAAAAAGACCTATGATATTATTGACGAAACCTAAAAGTAGATCAGGCTATTACAGAGATACAATCTAATTTATTTTTTGAAGATCATTCTTAGAACAGAACGCAGAACATGAAGATAGTATTACATCAATTTGGTATTCGTTTACATTTACAGTAGAACTATAAATACAGCAGAGCTATAAAATAGGGGATGATTATATTGGGAGCTCACGCAATACATATTAGCAACAGCATTTCTAAGAGGGACGCTTCTAAATATTCTATTTTACATAATATAAATTATAGAACAAACGTATTCATGTGAGTAAAATAGCGAATAGAACATTTTCGTTCTATTTTACATAGTTGCAGATATGATACCTTTAGGTTCATATCGATAGTAATTATGTAACAGCTATTTTACGGGAAGTTAATTGTAAACATTCGTAAGCTATAATTAGCCGTTATATAAAATTGCAATGAGCTATAGCTAAGCTTTCTAAAACAAATAGGTACTAGTCGGAGATTACTATAATTGCAGATTCCGTTCATAATCCATTCGCTGACTCAATACCCTAATAATATAAATACCATCTGCAGCTTTTAAATAAAATATGGTGTGTGTTGTAAAAGAAAATCGCGTGAAATCTGCGATATAATCAGAGGCATCCCGCCCTAAATTTACATTTCTTCCTAGAAGCTTAAAAGTTTCGTGCATCTCGAAAAAATACTTTTGAGCTTGAATAAGTCCAAATTTACTTATACAGAATTCGTACATCACTTCTAAATCAAACTCTGCTTTACTCGAAAGTTTATAAACGCCCATCTTTTTTCATGCGTGTTTCAACATCTTTCATTATTTCTGGAAGCGTTTTATTACTCAAACCACTTTCTAAACCTTCGACAAGTTTGGATTTTAACGATAGGAATTCAACACTCATAGCTTGATCCTGCCTTACAAGATTTCGTATATACTCACTATCATTAGTAAATTCTCCAGCTTGGACTTGAGCTTTAATCCAATCATCTTGTTGTTGGGTAAATGTAATTGTTTTACGAATTGTTGCCATTGTATAAAATTTTAAAACGTCATACTATTGGTGCAATATAGTGATTAAAGTTTAATTCTATAGTTTTAATCTTATGATACAAACTTCTACGCCGCCCCTACTCCCACCTTCGCAGAAAATGCTACGAAGGACGACGGCCTACGTAAAAAAGAGTGTCTACTTACTCCATTTCAATTTGAGAAAGAGGTTCTCCACAGTCTCCATTCCAAATTTCATGAAACCCTAGAAAAATCTTCCAGCAAGAAAATTCAGTTGTGATACATTGTTTCTAAAAAAGCAAACTCACCCCTAAACAACCCCAAAATAACGCACAAACATACAACCACAGGTTTGCCAACTATTTTACATAAAAAAACACCTGCCATTAAAAATAGCAGGTGTTACATTTTTACTATTTGTAAGAAAAATTAGTTATTCCCCAAAATCAAGGGCAGGCCACCATCTCCAGACCCAATTACCACAACTTTGGCATTTGGTGATTCAGCTAGTTTTTTAGTGGCATCAATTCCTTTGTCTTGAAGGATTTTATCGGTTAGAGAAGCACTCAAAATCTTGTTTGCATCTGCTTTCCCTTTTGCTTCAATTCTTACTTTTTCGGCTTCTTTGGTCGCTTTTTCTAAACGAAATTCATATTCCAAAGATTCCTGCTCTTGTCTAAGTTTACGCTCAATAGCATCTTTTATGGTTGGTGGAAGCGTTACATCGCGAACCAAAATCTCATTTAATTGAACGTATTGCTTGTCTAAAATCTTTTTAGTTTCTTCATAAATTTCTTCCTGAATGGCATCACGCTTGCTTGAATAAAGTTGTTCTGGTGTGTAGCGCCCTACAACACTTCTAGCCGCACTGCGTATTGCTGGCATTATAACGCGTTGCAAGTAATTTTCACCTTTTTCCTGGTGCAGTTTTGCCACATCACTAAATACGGGCTGATACCATGCAGAGGCATCTAGTTTAATCTCAAGTCCGTTTGAAGATAGCACCTGCATTTTTTCGCTAAGTTCCTGTTGGCGTACTTCGTAAACAAAAACCCTGTTCCAAGGGGCAATAATGTGAAAACCTTCGCCCAATGGCGGTTCATCGGTAACTACACCATTTCCGAAGGTCTGGTATAACACTCCGGCATGTCCAGAATTAATGGTTACTGATGATTTTGCAATGAGAATAATAAGTAAAATTGCTCCTATTATTACGGGTACAGTTAGTTTTGGTAGTTTTTCCATGTTTCTTTTTAGTTTGATTGATTGTTTAGATAAGTCCGTTGTATTTTCGAATAAACCATTCTGCCGAAAGCGCCAGTACAATAAGCGCCAAGAGGTACTTCCAATCTATTAAAGGCACTACCTTCTGTTCGCTGCGTTCTATGTTCTGAAAGTTCTTGTTTTCTATTAAATTCTTCAATAAAGCATCCCATTCCGAAGGAAAATAAGCATTTCCATTGGTTTGCTGGGCTACGCGATTTAGCTTCTCAATATCGGCATTTAAAAATTGTTGTTCCACGTTAAAATTCAAAATTGTAAAGCTTCCGCTACTGGAAACAGCTTCATCCTTTACTGAAACCGTATAGTTATAAGATCCTGCTGGCAAGCTGTTTAAATCTACTTCAAAGTAATTGTTTCGCAAAAGCATGGGGAAAACTCTAAGCTTTTCGGTCTCTTGATTTTTAACCGAAATATTTAAAGCAGCACGATTGTCAAAAGCATAGTTTTTATCGAAATATTGCGCTGAAATCTTGATTGGATTGTTGTTGTAGTAAAAGGTTTCTGAAGCTACCTCTAGCCTATTCCGGCGCTTATTTGAAGCCAAATACTGCACTATATTCCCTATAAAATCATCGAATTCCTGAAAGCTCTCTGTTTCAACGAATTTGTTGGCTCGCCAACGCCAAAATCCCTCTCCGTCCCAAAGCGCTTCCCGTTTGCCGTCTATTTCCATGGTGACAAACAATGGGTTTCCGGTGGCAATACCATTTACGGTTTGCTCCAACATAATTTCGTGGGGCACATTAACCCGTAGTGAACCAAACCCAGTGTGCAAAGGCGGAAAATTATCAAAACCAATAGCCGTTACCGCAAACGTACCATAGTTGGGATTTCGTTCGGCCTGTACTATTTCGGTTTGATTAGAAACCTGTTTGGTAAAACTCTTTTGGGCAGCGTTTAAAAAACTCCAGTTGGTTTGAAGTCCAGAAATGATCCAAGAGTTTTTCTGCAATTTATTCAGCTCAGCAAACACCGAAGCAAAATTTCTATTGGGCTGATATAGTATTACAAGTTGATAGTCATTAAGCAGCTTAACCGCCTCTATGGGCTTTTTTATGCTCAGGCTACGCTGCTCATTGCTGCTTATCGCCTTTTTTAATGCACCCAGGTCTGGATGCGACAATGTACTAACCACTAATACATTGGTGGCTTGGTCTATTACTTCAACAGCGAATTGCTTGGTGTTGTTTGTCTTGTTTTTTTCATCGGCAAGCGGAAGTATTTGTCCTGTGTATTTTTGAAGTCCAACGCTATTGGCAGATAGCGTAAGGTTCAGGGTTTTTGAGGATTCTTCTTCAGAAAACGAAACCTTTTCACGATACACAGTTGAACCCCCTTGTTTAATCACAAATTCCGAGTTAACCGGCGCCGTTCCGCTATAGTTTAAAATGACTTCAACAGGAAACTGATTTTTTAAGAACGCATAGCGATTGGTGTTGAGCTGTTCAATTTTTAGATCGGTATATTTTATGGAATCACCCATAATAACCGGATAAATTGGGTTTTTAAACGTTGCAGCGGTAAATTCGTAATCGGAACCCAAGGTTTGGTTTCCATCAGTAATTAGTACGGTTGGTGCCGTTTCCTTTTTAAAAAGAGCATTGGTGGAAGCCAAGGCCTCAGCAATGTTCGTGTTTTTCTCAAGAAATGAAAGAGAGTCATTTTCACGAAATTCACTTCCAAAGGAAAAGTAAGAAACTGCAAATTTTTCATTAAGCGCTTTATTTTCCTTTAGTTTTTTAAGTAGGTCTAAGGTTTTTTCATTCTGCTCCAACTCCCCTATCGATGCCGAATTATCAATTAGAACCGGAAGTTTCGGTTTTTCAACAGTATAGGTTTCACTTTTAAACTTTGGGTTGATAATTAAAAGTAATATTGAAAAGACGGTAATAAAACGCAATATTCCAAAAACCCATCGTAATGCACCTTTCTGCTTCTGTTTATATCCATACATAAAAATCGCCAAGGCAATAGAAATTACTCCGGCGATGATAATATAAAGTATGGTTTCTGTGGACACTAAAAAAGCTTGTGGTTTAAGGTTTCAAGTTGATTATAGTAGGTATATTGATTCATGTAAATATAATTGTTCATTTTTTTTCATTGCCAAAAAAACGAACTCATCTCGATAGCTATCGGAACAAGGCTGAGCAAAACTTTACTAAAAATATCCCTCGTTGCGGTGCAAGCTAAAGACTCATATTATTTTTTTATCAAATATGTTTATTTCTACTTTACTAACAACTAACGGCTACTATCTAAGTAAGCATACCGCCGTCAACATTAAGCACTTGGCCGGTAACGTATGCCGAAAGATCACTTGCCAGATAAACGCAGGCGTTAGCAACGTCTTCTGGTGTGCCGCCGCGTTTTAGTGGAATCATGTCTGCCCATGCTTTTACAGCATTATCATCTAATTTCTCGGTCATTTCGGTTTGTATAAATCCGGGTGCAATAGCGTTACAACGAATAGAACGCGAACCCAATTCCTGCGCTACCGATTTAGTAAACCCAATAACCCCAGCTTTTGAAGCGGCATAGTTGGTTTGCCCAGGGTTACCACGAACACCCACCACGGAGCTCATGTTAATAATAGCGCCTTTTCGCTGTTTTAGCATGGTGCGCTGTACGGCTTTGGTCATGTTAAAGACGGACTTTAGGTTTACCTCAATCACTTTATCAAAGTCTTCTTCCGAAATACGCATCAAAAGGTTGTCTCGTGTTATTCCGGCATTATTTATAAGCACATCAATACTTCCGAAGTCCTTTAAAACGGCTTCTACCAATTTCTGTGATTCTTCATAAGAGGCTGCATCACTTTGGTAAGCCTTGGCTTTTACACCAGTTTTTGAAGCTTCGTCTGCAATAGCATTTGCCGCTTCGGCAGATGAGCTATATGTAAATGCTACATTGGCGCCATGTTTGGCAAATGTTTCAACGATTCCCTTCCCTATTCCGCGGCTTCCGCCGGTAATAATAGCTGTTTTCCCTTCTAATAATTTCATATTGTAATGCGTTTTTGATTGGTCTTCCTTATTAAATAAAACACCTACAAGGTTTTAGAAACCTTGCAAGAAACACCTACAGATCTTAGAACTCCTGTAGGAGAACCGCGAAAGATGGCATTTCAAATATAACAAAAGCTTGCGGGTTCTCCATAAAAAAAGCCCTGCGAATTTCGCGGGCTTTAGTGGAAAAGACCTACAAGCGAACTCCTGTAATTTTGGGCTTTGCCTGTAGGTCTGTTTTATAATTAACCTAATACTTCTTTTACTTTTTTACCAATTTCGGCAGGTGAATCTACAACGTGTATGCCACATTCGCGCATCACTTTTTTCTTAGCTTGTGCGGTATCGTCGCTTCCGCCAACTATTGCACCAGCATGACCCATTGTACGACCTGCAGGAGCTGTTTCACCAGCGATAAAGCCAATAACCGGCTTTTTTATTCCACTTTCCTTATACCATTTAGCGGCATCTATTTCCAGTTGGCCACCAATTTCACCAATCATCACCACCGCCTCACTTTCGGTATCATTTATAAGCAACTCTAAGGCTTCTTTAGTTGTAGTACCAATAATTGGGTCGCCACCAATACCAATTGCAGTAGTAATACCAAGATCTTGTTTTACTACTTGGTCTGCAGCTTCATAGGTAAGCGTTCCTGATTTTGAAACAATACCCACTTTTCCTTGTTTGAAAACAAAACCTGGCATAATTCCAACCTTTGCTTCGCCTGGAGTAATAACGCCAGGACAGTTAGGACCAACCAAACGGCAGTCTCTATCTTTTATATAGTTTGAAGCTGTAATCATGTCCTTCACTGGAATACCTTCGGTGATTGTAATAATCACTTTTATTCCAGCATCGGCAGCTTCCATAATAGCGTCTGCGGCAAATGCCGGCGGCACAAAAATAATAGTTGTATCTGCTCCAGTTTCTTTAACGGCTTCTGAAACAGTGTTAAAAACTGGTTTGTCAAGATGTTTTTGACCACCTTTTCCAGGCGTTACACCACCAACCACGTTGGTACCGTACTCAATCATTTGTTCGGCGTGAAACGTACCTTCACTTCCTGTGAACCCTTGAACAATTATTTTTGAATTTTTATTTACTAAAACGCTCATTTGTAAGTATTTTCTATTGATTATTTAATATTGCTCTTTAAGAAAAGCTTTATTGTTATTTTCTGGAATTGCCGCAAAGATACGGCTTTTGTCAAAGCTAATAAAGAATATTATACCTTAACCTTATGATAACTTTCTGTGGTGTCATCATTGTCGGTTACCGGCTGACTAATTTGATAACCGCGATATATTTTATCGTCCTTAACTTCAAAAATGCTCATGAAATGGGCAATCCCAAGTTCCTCATCGGGATTTTCCATAGTGCGAACATAGTATTTGTACCGAACCGTTACATGCGGGCCGTCTGCCAATAAGTGACTTACTTCTACTCTTATATCATCATACGATTTTCTCACTTCGCTAAAAAACGTAACAATATCATCATAATTTTTAATGGAAAGACCAGTGGGGCTGTTCCAGATAAGTGTTAAATCGGGATGAAAAAACCGCTCCATTACATCTTTATCACCTAAAATATCAGACCGATAAAAATCACGTACTACTTCTTTCGCTTCTTTACTCATGACAATCTATCTAATTTTTCTATAATGTCTGGAATTAACCTGATTGAAGCCAATTCCTTATACTTTTTTCTAAATTCATCTGCAGGCGTACCAAAATACGATTTATGCCCTGGCAAGGATTTACTCACGCCACTTTGAGCGGAAATAACCGCTTTTTCGCCAATGGTAATACCGCTTGTAACCCCAACTTGCCCCCAGATGGTAACAAAATCCTCAATTAAAACGCAGCCAGCTATACCAACCTGCGAAGCTATTAAACAACGTTCTCCTATAACAGTATCATGACCTACATGTACTTGATTATCCAGCTTGGTTCCTTCACCAATAGTAGTAGAACCCGTTACCCCGCTATCAATGGTGCAAAGTGCGCCAAGGTCAACGTTGTCTTTAATAACAACATTGCCGCCACTTTTAAGCTTATCAAATTTTTCGGGACGATTTTTATAATAGAATGCGTCGCTACCTAAAACTGTTCCAGCATGTATGGTTACATTATCGCCAATAACGGTATCGTCATATATACTCACATTAGAATGGATCAAGCAGTTATCGCCAATCTTTACATTGTTGCCCACAAAAACATTAGGCTGCAGGGTGGTTCCCTTGCCTATTGTCGCTGTTTCCGAAATAATACTGGTGGCTTTTTGAAAAGGATTGAAGTATTGGGTAAGCTTATTAAAGTCTCGAAACGGATCGTCTGAAACCAATAAAGCTTTCCCCACTGGGCATTCCACTGTTTTGTTGATGAGAATTACTGTAGCTTGCGACTGTAATGCCTTGTCATAATACTTTGGATGATCTACAAAAACAATGTCGCCGGGCTGTACCACGTGAATTTCGTTCATTCCAAATACCGGAAAATTAGCCTCGCCAACATAATCGGAACCGATAATCATGGCAATATTTTCTAGCGTTTGGGGAGTTGGAAATTTCACGGGTTTGTTGCTTAAAGTTTATATTTATTTAATTGAATTTAGGTCACGGTTATTCCTGAGCTTTAACCTCCTTAATCCTTGATTCTTTCTTGATATTGGCCTTTATCGGTATCAATTCTAACTTTATCACCTTCGTTTATAAAAAGCGGGACGTTAATTTCAGCACCAGTTTCAACAATGGCTGGTTTGGTAGCGTTGGTTGCGGTGTTGCCTTTTACACCAGGTTCTGTAGAAGTTACTTCTAAAATTACGTGTGCTGGCATTTCTACTGAAAGTGGCATCCCGTCTTCGGTATTGACCAGTACGGAAACAACTTCGCCTTCTTTCATTAATCCAGGTGTATCAAGTATTTCTTCCACCAACCTAATTTGCGAATAATCCTCGGTATTCATAAAGTGATACATATCGCCCTCACTATATAAATATTGAAATTTGTGGGTTTCAACACGAACATCGTCTATTTTATGTCCTGCGGAAAAAGTGTTGTCAACTGTTTTTCCCGTAGTTACACTTTTAAGTTTTGTACGCACAAAAGCAGGTCCTTTTCCCGGTTTTACATGAAGAAATTCAATAATTTTATAAATGTCATTATTATAACGAATGCAAAGTCCTTTTCTGATATCTGATGAAGTAGCCATGGTACTGTAAATATTATAAGTTAGTAGTGAAATGTAAGTAATTAAGTTGTAAAACTTAGTTTGAATTGAAGTATCCTTTCATAATACCGCGTTTGGAGTTTTTGATAAACTGAAGAATCTCATCACGCTCTGGAGTTGCTTCCATCTCGGCTTCAATGATTTCCGTTGCCTGTGTAGTATTATAGCTTTTTTGATACAACAACCTATAAATGTTCTGTATTTCGGTAATTTTTTCCGACTTAAACCCTCGTCTGCGTAGTCCGATTGAATTGATACCAACATAACTTAAAGGTTCGCGAGCGGCTTTTACATAGGGTGGCACGTCTTTTCTAACCAGTGATCCTCCGGTAACAAAGGCGTGGTTCCCAATCATACAAAACTGGTGTACCGCAGTCATCCCAGCCAGAACCACGTGGTTTCCAACCGTAATATGCCCTGCTAAAGTGCTGTTATTGCTAAAGATGCAACTGTCGCCAATAATACAATCGTGGGCAATATGGCAATAAGCCATAATCCAGCAGTTTTTTCCGATGACCGTTTTTCCGCGGTCAATGGTGCCTCGATTTATGGTAACATATTCCCGGATGGTTGTGCCATCTCCAATTTCAGCAGTAGTTTCCTCATCCTTAAACTTTAAGTCCTGCGGAATTGCAGAAATTACCGCTCCTGGAAATATATTGCAGTTTTTGCCAATTCTGGCACCTTCCATTATGGTGACATTGCTTCCAATCCAAGTTCCTTCACCAATCACCACATTGTTATGAATGGTTGTAAAAGGCTCTATTACTACGTTTTTAGCTATTTTAGCGCCCGGATGGACGTATGCAAGTGGTTGGTTCATTTTTCTTGATTATTGTTTTTTATAAATGAAATTTGTTCGCACCCTAAAATAATCATTTTAATTTAGGCTTCTTGAACGTTCATTATCCATCTATAAGTTTTTTGTTTTTACCATTTGGGCCATTAACTCAGCCTCGGTTACCAATTTGTCATTTGCATACGCATTCCCTTGCATATGAACAATTCCACGACGAATGGGCGATATTAATTCAAGCTTAAAGATAAGCGTATCTCCCGGGTTTACTTGTTGTTTAAACTTTACATTGTTTATTTTCATAAAAAACGTAAGATAGTTTTCAGGGTCGGGTACGGTGCTCAATGCCAATATACCACCAGTCTGGGCCATAGCCTCAACAATTAAAACGCCTGGCATTACTGGAGCTCCGGGAAAGTGACCCACAAAGAATGGCTCGTTCATGGTAACATTCTTAAGGCCAATAACGCTAGTATCCGTTAACTCCATAATTTTATCTACCAGTAAAAACGGAGGCCTGTGCGGTAGCATGGCCATTATTTCGTTTACGTCTTTTACAGGGGGTTGGCTGATGTCAAATTGTGGAATATTATTTCTACTTTCTGCTTTTATTAGCTTAGAAAGCTTTTTTGCAAATTGTGTATTAATATGGTGTCCAGGCTTATTGGCAATCACCTTTCCGCGAATGCGAACACCAACCAGAGCCAAATCGCCTATAACATCTAATAATTTATGTCTGGCGGCCTCGTTCGGGTAATGCAAGGTAAGGTTATCTAGGATACCGTTTGGTTTAACCGATATGGTATCCTTTCCAAAGGCAGTACGCAATTTTTCCATGGTACTGGGCGATAGCTCCTTATCTACATAAACTATTGCGTTGTTTAGATCGCCGCCCTTAATCAAGCCGTGATCTAGTAACATTTCTATTTCATGTAGAAAGCTAAAGGTTCTCGCATTGGCAATTTCATCCTTAAAATCTGAAATGTTCTTTAGCGAAGCATTCTGAGTGCCTAAAACCATGGTACCAAAGTCAACCATAGTTGTAATTTGGTATTCATTTGCGGGCATTAAAATTATTTCGCTTCCACTTTCTTCATCGGAAAAAGTGATAACTTCCTTTACCACATATTCTTTTCTTGGCGCTTCTTGCTCTACTAGCCCAGCTTTTTCAACCGCCTCAACAAAATATTTTGCCGAACCATCCATTATTGGTGGCTCAGAAGCATTTAGCTCCATGATGCAATTGTCTATTTCTAGACCTACCAAAGCTGCAAGCACATGCTCTGAAGTCTGTATTTTAACACCGCGTTTCTCCAAGTTGGTACCGCGTTGTGTATCTACAACGAGATTAACGTCGGCTTCAATTTCTGGATGTCCCTCCAAATCTATTCTTACAAAAGAATACCCATGATTTTCGGGGGCAGGCTTAAACGTTATCGTAACCTGCTTGCCGGTATGCAAACCGACTCCGGTAAGTGAAATCTCCTTACCAATGGTGCGTTGTTTTACCACACTTTTATTCATTTTCTAGATTTTTTTCAACCGTATTAATCCTACCTATTATTTTCGGTAAGTTTTTAAAATGTACATAACTTTTATTAAAATCGCCATAATTTAAAGCTGGTGATCCCTGAAGGCGTTCATTATCCTTTACGTTTCTGCCTATTCCACTTTGGGCCTGGATCTGTACGTTATCGCCAATTACAATATGGCCAGCAATACCAACTTGCCCGCCAATCATACAGTTTTTACCTATTTTAGTAGATCCTGCAACTCCAGTTTGGGCGGCAATTACTGTATTTTCACCTATGATAACATTATGAGCTATCTGAATTTGATTGTCCAGCTTTACGCCTTTTTTAATTATAGTTGACCCCAAGGTAGCACGATCTATTGTTGTACCTGGACCTATATCTACATTATCTTCTATAATTACATTCCCAGTCTGCGGAACTTTTTTATACTCTCCTTTCTCATTGGGCGAAAACCCAAATCCATCTGCGCCAAGTACTACTCCGCTATTTATAACGCAGGCTTTCCCTATAACGGTTTCAGAATATAATTTTGCTCCTGTGAATATAATTGAATTATCACCAATAGTAACGTTATCACCTATATATACATTCGGGTAAATTTTTACGTTATCGCCAATTTTTACATTTTCTCCCACATAGGCGAACGCACCTAAATACAGGTTTTCGCCATGCTGTGCGGTTTCCGAAAGAAAAACAGGATTTTCTATCCCCGTTTTATTCAGTTTTACTTGGTTGTAATATTCCAATAATTGCGAAAAAGCCTCGTAAGCATTATCTACGCGTATTAAGGTAGTATCTAAATTATGATCAGGAACAAAATCTTTATTTACAATGGTTATGGCCGCTTTTGTTGAATAAATATAATGCGTGTACTTGGGGTTTGCCAGAAAAGTTAGACTCTCGTTACAGCCTTCCTCAATTTTAGCAAGTTTTGAAACAACTACATCTTCATCTCCATCAACTGTACCGTTTAGAATTCCTGCTATTTGCGCCGCTGTAAATTTCATCTGATTATTGGTTTAATTTAACCGAATTATAAAAAATATGCAACCGCAAAATAAGGCTTTTATTATAAACTGAATATGGGTCGTAAATTTTCATTCTTGCAAAAATAGAAAAAAAGGAGTTAGTCCTATGGTCTATTGTCATTGTTTTTTGGATAACAAATATAGTGTTTGACTACAGATATTGAAAGTGCTTCCAAATTCAACTGGTCGCTAGCCTTTGCCACTTCAATGATCTTTCCGTTCTTTTTCAATAGATTAATGGTTTCTTTTTCCATACTGTATGCCTGATTCTCTAGCTTACCCGTGAAAACAAAATACGCAGCGTCTTCTTCAGAAAGACCATAAGTTTCCATAACCTTTAATTTTTTGGTCTTTAGTTTTTTAGACGAAAAAGGTTTTGATTTTACCTTTATCTTTAATAAATCTCTATTCAAAAGCATTTTTGAGAGGCTCTTAAGCACAAAATCGTCGTGTTCAATCCATGATTTCATTCCCGAAAGAATATCATTGTCGTCTAATTGTGAAAAGGTTTCTAAAATTTCTTCAGAAAAACTATCTAAACTAATATGGTTATTTAGAAAAAACGTCAGGTTCTTACTTGCTGGAAGTTTTATACCGCGTTCAGAAAGCTGCTTTGCCCGTTTTAAGACGCGTACCAAAAGTTGCTCTGCCACAATTCCGGTTTTATGAAGATAAACCTGCCAATACATTAACCTACGTGCCACCAAAAAGTTTTCTACCGAATAGATACCCTTCTCTTCCACCACCAGCTTATCATCTTTTACGTTTAGCATGGCTATTAAACGCTGGGCGTTCACCGTGCCTTCTGGAACACCTGTATAAAAACTGTCGCGCTTTAGGTAATCTAACCGGTCCATATCCAATTGTCCTGAAACCAGCTGATGCAGAAACTTGCGCTCGTATTGGTCCTTAAAAACTGCAATGGCAAGCGTTAAGTCATTGTTAAACTTTCGGTTTAAATCTTCCATAAAAAGCAGTGAAATCTCCTCGTGACTTACGTTTTCAACAATACTGTGTTCCATGGCATGCGAAAAAGGACCGTGACCAATATCGTGCAGCAAAATTGCAATATAGAGTGCTTCTTCTTCTTTCTTAGATATCTTAACCCCCTTTGAACAAAGAACTTGCACCGCTTTTTGCATTAAAAACATAGCGCCCAACGCGTGGTGAAATCGTGTGTGGTGCGCCCCGGGATAAACAATATATGAAAAACCCATCTGCGATATTCTACGCAATCTTTGAAAGTATGGATGCTCCATTAATTCAAAAACCAGTTTACTTGGTATGGTAATAAAACCGTAGATAGGGTCGTTTAAGGTTTTGAGCTTTGGAAGAGTTTTCAAATTTTAACTTTAAATTAGTAGGAACAAAAATGGTTTGCGATAATTCGGGGCTATTTTTGAAGGAAATTCTTCAAAGTAACAAGAATTACGAATAAATTAAATATAAATACACTCTTGCGATAATTGCCTGAGAGTAAAACGACAAATATACTAATATGAGCGAAATAAAAGTACTATGGGTAGATGACGAAATTGATTTACTTAAACCACATATTCTATTTCTGAAAAACAAAAATTATAAAGTAACTACGGCCCAAAGCGGTACGGAGGCCTTAGAGGAAATAAAGAATGAACGCTTTGATATTGTTTTTTTAGACGAGAACATGCCAGGACTCACCGGGCTTGAAACGCTCGCGGAAATAAAGGAGCTGCAAGCATCGATCCCTGTGGTTATGATTACCAAAAGTGAAGAGGAGTATATTATGGAGGAAGCTATTGGAGCGAAAATAGCCGATTACCTCATAAAACCCGTTAATCCAAATCAAATTCTACTTAGTTTAAAAAAGAACTTAGACCACAGTAGGTTAGTTTCAGAAAAAACAACGTCAAGTTATCAGCAGGAATTTCGAAAAATAGCAATGGATCTTTCCATGGTTAACAGTTTTGAAGAATGGAAAAGCCTCTATCAAAAATTAGTTTATTGGGAACTGGAACTTGAGGAAATTGAGGATTCTGGGATGTTTGAAATCTTGGAGTCGCAAAAAACAGAAGCCAATAGTCAGTATTGTAAGTTTATTGAAAAAAACTATCCAAACTGGTTTAGCGAGCCAACTGAAGCGCCAACCATGAGCCATACCTTGTTTCGCGATAAAATTCAACCCCAATTAAGTCAAGGAACTCCTACCCTACTTGTTGTTATTGACAACTTAAGGGTTGACCAATGGAAGGCCTTTGAGCCTACCGTAACAAATGTTTATAAAAAAACGCAAGAAGAACTTTTTTGCAGTATTCTGCCCACTGCAACCCAATATGCCAGAAATGCCATTTTCTCAGGACTTATGCCCAGCGAAATGGAAAAAATGCACCCCGACCTTTGGCTAAACGATACAGACGAAGGCGGAAAAAACATGAAGGAGAAAGAGTTTTTAGCGGCACAACTAAAACGTTTGGGCTTGAAGTTAAACTGGAGTTATCATAAAATTTCAAGTTTAAAACAAGGCAAAAAACTTGTAGAGAATTTTAAAAGCCATAAAGATGAAGATTTAACAGTGCTTGTATACAATTTTGTCGATATGCTTTCGCATTCAAAAACCGAAATGGAAGTAATCAAGGAGCTGGCTTCAACCGATAAATCGTACCGTTCACTTACCCAAAGTTGGTTTAAGAATTCTCCGCTTTTAGAAATCATTCAACAAGCAGCACGTTTGGGCTTTAAGCTAATTATCACTACAGACCACGGGACTATAAACGTAAAAAACCCATCTAAAGTTATTGGCGATAAAAACACCAGTTTAAACCTTCGGTATAAAACGGGGAAAAGCCTGACCTACGAAGACAAGGAAGTTCTCGCTGCAAAAGACCCAAAGTCTATTTGCCTGCCCGCCATAAACATGAGCAGTTCCTTTATTTTTGCAAAAGGAGATTACTTTTTTGCCTATCCTAATAACTACAATCACTATGTAAGTTATTATCGCAATACGTACCAGCACGGAGGGGTTTCATTAGAAGAAATGATTATACCATTTAGCGTATTTACACCAAGATAAACACGCAAGAAAAATTCTCGCCCTAACAATCTAATTTTTATAAATGGGTTGTAGGGCGTTATTTTTTTATATTCGCTCGTTTTTATGAATACAGAACTAACATACACTCAAGATCAAATTACAGCGGTTGCCAAGAAGGTATTAACAGCTTCTTCCTCAAAAATATTTCTTTTTTATGCCGAAATGGGTGTAGGAAAGACAACCCTTATAAAAGAAATTGCCAAACAACTTGGGGTTACGGAAACTTCTGGGAGCCCTTCGTTTTCAATTGTCAACGAATACGAAGGAAATGACGGAGCCATATATCATTTCGACTTTTATAGAATAAATAGTATTGATGAGGCCTATGATATAGGTGTAGAGGACTATTTTTATAGCGACAACTATATTTTTATAGAATGGCCCCAAAAAGTTGAGGCGTTATTGCCTGAAGATGCAATTGCGGTAAATCTAAAAAAGAATAAGGACGGAAGCAGAACCTTAACGATGTAAGCGCATGTTAAAAACGTAAAAACCTTACTTTACAAAATACTAGAAACAAAGTGCTACTCCATAAGAAACAGCTATACAAGTGTCAGATTATTATTGAGTTAAAGTTTAGCCCTAATTTTTGATTCTTTAACCAGAAAATAGAGATTATCAATCTATGATACCATTTTGATAAGTATTCATGTAATGGAACTTATTTGAATATATATTTTTTCAGACTTCAACATTTAGATTTTAATCCTTACATTAGTGCTTTGATTTAACACAGTTCTGATGCCTTCACAGTTTTCATTTAAATATTGTATTACTTAAATGAAAAAATAAAGGGGCAGTTTGACAATAAGCATAAAGTATTAACTATAAAAACTTTAAAGCAAAAGCCAATCTAAAATTTGTAGCCAACAATAATAACCTAAAATGACATAGCAAATGTTAAAAACATACCGACATTTCTTAAAATTTCTTTCAGTTTAAAGGATTTAACGGTAGTTTAACCTGTAAATATACCATAAACAGAGTTACCCAAATTAAATTTTTTCGTTGTAAGTTTGAGTTAAATTAATCGAAATAAACAACTTATTATGAAAAACCTAAAAGTTATTATCGCAGCCTCAATTTTTGTAACTGGACTCTTTGCTTCTTGTACACCAGAAAGTATCGAAGATGAGCAAGCGCCCCAACAAATCGATGTCCGAACAGTCAAAGTACCGCCAAATGGATAAAAAAAGCTTAGTGCAAGGAGGTATTATAGTTTTAATAATTGCCTGTACCCCTTTATTTTATTACGCTTATGAAAGTTTCCCTACCGATTTACAGGTGTGGGAAACTTCTTTTTTTACTTTCAGTACAAGATATCTTTCAGTTTATCATTATGCCTGGTTTATTACAGGGAAACTGATTCCAATCATTCTTCTTTTAATATGGTTCTTCACCTGTAAGCATTGGTGGCACTGGATTATTTTAGTACCTATAACCATGTATATTTTTCAGTTGTATAGTATTGTTAAACAGAATTACAATGTAGATGAAGTTGAAATTATTTATGTGATACCAATTATGATGGTAGTAATTCCGTTGGTTTATTTAATAAGAGCAAAGCTTTTTAATAAAATGCGCCAAAATGATCTACATTCTTTTGAAAAGGATCTTTTAGAGAAAAAACCCATCTGGAAGCAAATAAAGGAGCTCCTTCGCTAATTTTTCAATCACCTTAAAAAAATTGAAAACTATTCCGTAAATTGAAACCACCAATCTTAAAACATGCCAACATCACTCTCACCATTTACTAAAGCACAATTAATTCCGCAGGAAGAAACACTTGAAGTCTCCCGGCAAAGTGGAGAACTTTTTATCGGTATTCCTAAAGAGGCTTATTTTCAGGAAAAAAGAATCTGTCTAACTCCAGATGCGGTAAATGCAATTGTCAATAACGGCCACAAAGTATTGATTGAAGAAGGAGCTGGTAACGAGGCTGGATTTTCAGATAAAGATTACTCCGAAGCGGGAGCCCAAATTACGGCAGACACTAAAAAGGTATTTGGCTGCCCAATGGTCTTAAAAGTGGAACCACCTACATTAGAAGAGCTAGAACTTATAAACCCTAAAACCGTTCTTATCTCTGCCCTTCAGCTTAAAACTAGGAAAAAGTCATACTTTGACATGCTTTCTAAGAAAAAAATTACAGCACTGGCTTTTGAATTTATTAAGGACCGTGACCATAGTTATCCGGCCGTTACCGCACTAAGCGAAATTGCCGGTACCGCCTCTGTATTGATTGCTGCCGAATTAATGGTAAATGCAAAAAAAGGAAATGGTTTGCTCTTTGGGAACATAAGTGGCGTACCCCCAATTGAGGTAGTTGTTATTGGTGCTGGCACGGTAGGCGAGTTTGCCGTTAGATCTGCACTAGGTTTAGGCGCCAACGTAAAGGTGTTTGATAGCTCCATTACCAAATTGAGAACTATCCAAACACATTTAGGACAAACATTTTACACCTCTACCATTCAACCAAAAAACCTTACCAAGGCACTCAGGCGCTGCGATGTTGCAATAGGTGCAGTCCGGGGCCATAACCGCGCTCCTATTATTGTTACTGAAGAAATGGTACAGAAAATGAAAAAAGGAGCAGTAGTTATTGATGTTTGCGTAGATATGGGCGGCTGTTTTGAAACTACCGAAATGACCACCCACGACAAGCCAACGGTTATAAAGCATGAAGTAATACACTATGGCGTCCCCAATATTCCTGCGCGATACCCTAAAACGGCGTCAATTTCCATCAGCAATATTTTTACGCCCTATATTTTGGAAATTGCAGAAAATGGCGGACTTGAAAATGCAATCCGTTTTGACGCTGGTTTAAAAAATGGTTTGTATTTTTACCGCGGAATTCTAACAAATAAAGCAGTGGCAGATTGGTTTGATATCCCCTACAGCGATATAAACCTGTTATTTTTCTGATTTATTTTCTACATTTTAAAAATAATAGACAAGATAAGTGTTCTCCAGATACCGTTAGTACCGAATAACAGACCTTACCTATACAAAGCCCTAAGCCCATACTATGAAATTAGCACACCGATTACTTTATTTTTCTGGCGGATTTATAATTGGAATAATCATATTGTTCTTCATCCTAAGCGGGAAGAAAACATCTTGCGCGTACGGTCCAGAATCAAGAACCCTTAAAAATATTCGCCTAAAAGAACGTGCTTTTACTGAAACTACATTACAAGTGCTTCGTGAAAACCAAATGGATACTTCGGCAATTTCAACCTTATTGATTGATGGCGACGTGATATTTTCTGAAAGCAATACCAGCCTCGATTCCTGCAACCTGTATGTTATTGAAGGAATGATTTCAGAAAAAAACTTAAAAATTAAAGTTGAAAACTGTGATAAAGTGGCTAAAGTCACTGAAGCGGCAGTAACTAAAGAGTAAGGAATTATAAAAGACTGAAGAACCAAGCTTTTAAAGCTTTCTTCTCGCTTTCTCTTTCTTTAATAAGGTAAGCTCTCTACTGGTCTGCCCCGCTACCGAAGTATTTTCTTCTGCACGCCTAATTAAATAGGGCATTACATCTTTTACGGGACCAAACGGAATATACTTTGCCACGTTATAACCTTCGGCACCGAGGTTAAAGGTAATGTGATCGCTCATTCCATAAAGTTGCCCATACCACACTCGCCTATCATTTTTTGAAATTCCGTCTCGTTTCATGATGTCCATCGCAAGATACGTGCTCAACTCATTATGAGTACCAATAAACAATTCAATATCATCAAGGTTATCCATGATGTATTTCATGATCGCGTTAAAGTTATCATCGGTGGCTTTTTTACTTTCGCAAATAGGGCTGTTATAGCCATTTTCTAATGCGCGTTCATTTTCTTTTTCCATATAAGCGCCACGAACCACTTTAAAACCTAATTTAAAACCTTTGGCCTTTGCTCTTTTATGAAGTTTCTTTAAATAATCTAAACGGTCCCAACGATAACATTGCAGGGTGTTGAAAATAATTGGCGTTTCGGTGTTGTAGCGTTCCATCATGCGCTCGCACAAATCGTCTGCCGCATCCTGAATCCAGGACTCTTCCGCATCAATTAACAAGCTAATCCCAGCGGTGTGTGCTTCTTTTGCTACGCGATCATAACGTTTCTCAATATTTTCCCATTGTTCTTTTTCAACTGGGGTCAAAGCTTTGTTCTCCGTGACTTTCTGCCAAATGTCAAATTTCCCAAACCCAGACGGCTTAAACACGGAAAAGGGCATCGTATCCTTATTTTTTGCAAATCCAGTAAGTTCAATAACTTTATTTGCGGTTGCATCAAATTGACTATCCTCTTCTTTCCCTTCAACTGAAAAATCTAATACTGAAGAAACCCCTACGTCATATAGCCTCTCAACAGTAGGCATACAATCTTCTTCATTAATACCACCGCAAAAATGATCGAATACCGTGGAGCGAATTAAGCCTTCAACGGGAAGATGCAGGTTTAGCGCCAACTTAGTTACCGCAGCCCCTATTTTAACCAAGGGCTCTTTTGAAATCATTGTAAATAGAAAATTAGCGCGTTCTAGTTCAGAATCGCTTTTTAATCGAAACGCTGTTTCGGTATTATCAAAGAGGGAGTTTGACGTCATAAAAAACTAGAATAAAGTCCGCAAATATAGTTAGATTTGAACTCTGATTAATAAAGATTAACACCAAATTTATTGAAAATGGCAAAAAGCAAAAAAGGAGCAGTCTATAAGAACGAAAGGGCTTGGAAAGCTATTTCTAAAATAATGATTCAGCCCGAGATTTCAAGTGTTTTTATTCTAACAGATACCAATACTGCTTTGCATTGTCTGCCTGTTTTTCTTCAGAAACAAAATTTTAAAAATCCACCACATATACTAAAAATTGAAACGGGAGAAGAACATAAAACAATCCATACTTGCTTGAAAGTCTGGAAAATATTGTCTGAAAAAGGAGCTGACAGAAAAAGCCTTATAATTAATCTTGGCGGTGGCGTTGTTACCGATCTTGGCGGCTTTGTAGCCTCAACTTACCAACGCGGTGTTACCTTTATTAATATTCCCACTTCCCTACTCGCTATGGTGGATGCTTCTGTGGGCGGTAAAAATGGAGTTGACCTTGGATATATAAAAAACCAAATTGGCGTTATCAACCCACCAGAAATGGTGGTTCTCGACACCGAATTTTTAAAAACACTCCCTCCTGAACATATAACTTCCGGTTTGGCAGAAATGCTAAAGCACGGTATTATCCACAGTAAAGCGTATTGGGAACGTGTTAAAAACGCCGATTACACCAAAACAAATGAATTTGAGAGCTTAATTTGGGATTCCATTGAAATTAAAAGGGAAATAGTTACTAAAGACCCTTTTGAAAACAATCTTCGAAAAACATTAAACTTCGGGCATACGCTTGGGCACGCTATAGAATCGTATTTTTTGGAAGCTTCAAATAAAACCAAGTTATTACATGGCGAAGCGGTGGCGGTTGGCATGATATTGGCCACTTACATCTCAAATAAAATGCTTAATTTTCCTTCAGAAACACTAACTGACATTACCAATAATATTTTAAAGCATTTTCCGAAACAATCATTTACTGAAAATGACATTGAAGCAATCATCAAATTGCTTGTATTCGACAAAAAGAATAGAAATGGGCAAGTACTCTTTGTACTATTGGAAGATATTGGCAACTATAAAACGAATTGCATTGTAAACAACGAACTGATTCACAAAGCTTTTCAGTTCTATAAAAATTTCTAAAAATTTTCTTGAAATAATTTTTAAGTCTTTTATTTTTAAATAGTTTTATAATTCCAAATTAAGATTAAAATATTACAAATTAGATGAAGCGAATTATAGTAGATTTCCGAAAGTTGACCCCAGAAATACTTTCTTTATTAGTTGAAAAATATCCTGATGGGTATGACGACGACCACGTTATTACCTTTAAAAACGCCAAAAACGAGACTGTAGAGGCGGTTGAGGTAAAAACGGAAGATACTGTTTACTTAGTAAAAGTAAGCTCACGTCTTGAGGTGTCCATGGCAAATTTTGATGAAGAAGACTATGAAGAAGCTGAATTTAGTGAGCCTATCAGCGAACTTCCGGAAAAAGAAGATATAGATGAAGAGGAATAACCGCTTCTAAACAGATAAACCACATATAGAAAAAGAGGCTTTTTTAAGCCTCTTTTTTATTTTAAGGAATGTAAAAGCAACTATGCATGCTGAAGCTTGTGTTTTCCTTCGTGAATTTCCTCAATTAATTTTGAATTAAAGGCTGGTAAATCGTTTGGCGATCTACTGGTAACGAATCCCTTATCTACAACTACTTCTTCATCAACCCAATTAGCTCCTGCATTTATCAAATCGTCTTTAATTGAAGCAAAGGAGGTCATTTTTCTTCCATTTACTACCCCTGCAGAAATCAATACTTGCGGTCCATGGCAAATAGCTGCAACGGGTTTTTTAGCTTCAAAAAAAGCTCTAACAAATTTAAGTGCTTCTTCATTTCTTCGCAGCTTATCCGGGTTTATCACCCCTCCAGGAAGCATTAAGGCATTGTAGTCTGTAGCATTTGTATTTTCAATGGTAGCATCTACTTGATACGCATTACTCCAATTTCCGTCGCTCCAAGATTTTATTTCCCCCTCATTCTCACCTATTACGTCAACCGAAAACCCTTCTTTTTCCATAGCGTCTTTAGGCGATTTAAGTTCTGATTCTTCAAATCCGTCTGTTGCTAAAATTGCAATTCTCTTTTTCATAATCTTCTTTTTAAGTTTGACATCAATTTTAATGGAAAGCTAAGCAGCTATTCTCCCATTGTCAAATACTGAATATTAATGTTTTACAAATATTCGTTAAGATTTTTATGAGGATCAGTTACTTTTTAAGGTGTCTGCTTTTTTTTTATCAGCTTCAACTTTTTCTTTGAACTCGCGTAATTTTTCCATTTCCAACTCATAGGAAAGCGTAGCATTGCTAGAAGGCTCAATTTTTATGTTTCTTTCTAGTGCCCAATGTACCGTGAACTCAGCGCCAAAGAATAATATTAAACAAGTATAATAGACCCATAATAATAACAAAACAACACTTCCTGCAGCACCATAAACGGAGGCTGGATCTGATTTGGCAAAATAGAATCCAATAAAGTATTTACCAATTAAAAATAATAAAGCCGTCATGGAAGCGCCTATAAAGTTGGTTTTCCACTTAACCTTAACATCCGGAAGTAAAGTAAAGATTGCTGCAAATAAAGCGGTAATGATTAATTGGGAAATAATGAAATTGATAAACTGGATAAACCCTGGCGAAAATTCGGTATAGTAAGAACCTATAAACTCACTTAATGCATTGATAGCAGTACTTAAAACAAGTGAGATAAGCATTAAAAGCCCAATAACCAAAACCATCCCAAAAGATACCGCCCTTCGTTTTATGGTATCCCAAATATTATTTTTTTTAGAGCGAACACTCCAGATGTTATTTAGAGCTTTTTGAAGTTGATAAAAAACTCCGGTAGCACCAAAAATCAAAACCCCTACCCCAAAAATTATAAATAAGAGCGAACTCTCGCTTAGGGCAGAGTTTACTATCATGGTTTGAATCAAGTCTGCACTGCCCTCACCTATCATTCCAGATATTTCATTACTAATCCTGCCTTCTACAGCTTCTCTGCCAAAAAATATACCGGCAAAATGTACCGTTATTATTAGTAGTGATGGTAATGAGAATAAGGCATAATATGCAATAATCGCACTTTTTGCCCAGGGGTCGTTTTTATCCCAGCTTAAATATGTTTCCTTTAAAAGCTTTAAAAATTTCATTGTAAATGGTTTTTTTATTCAGGAGCAAAAATGCATCTTGTAATTTTTCACGCAGAAATCATAATTTTTCAATTAAACCCCTTCTTCCTTCAGCATTTCTAATTATCATTTTTTTTGAAAAAATGGCGCTGTAAGGTCCCTGTGAAAAGTATTTACCGTTTTAAAAATGAGCAAACTAATCTAAAAGGTATTTTTAAAGATAAAAAAAACCTTTGCGGAATGGCAAAGGCTTTTTCATAATGTTATAACAATTATTAGATATGCTTAAAGATAGAGTGCAGCAATCTTTTTTTATCGTTGATGCTTTCCTCCATAGAAATCATGGTTTCCGTTCGGCTAACACCTTCGATATCGTCTATCTGATAAATAATTTCTTTTGCGTGAGCCGTGTCGCGTGCTCTAATTTTACAAAAGATGTTAAATTTACCCGTTGTAACGTGGGCAACAGTAACAAAAGGGATATGGGTAATTCGTTCCATCACAAACTGCGTCTGCGAGGTTTTAAAGATAAAGACACCTACATAAGCTATAAAGGAATAACCTAGTTTTTTATAATCTACTTGTAATGAGGAACCAGTGATAATTCCAGCATCTTCCATCTTTTTAACGCGTACATGAACCGTTCCAGCGGAAATCTCAAGCTTTTTGGCAATATCCGTGAAGGGCGTTCGCGTATTTTCAATTAACAGATCTAAAATTTTATGATCCGTATCGTCTAATTTAAATTTAGGCATGTTCTTATTATTTTTTCGCAAAACTACTTACTTTTTAGCTAAAGTAGAAGTTTATGTGAAGAAAAAACCACCAAATCGTTAGTTTTATCATATATTTCTGAAATATTACCCCCAACTGTTAATTTATCATCAGTATTTGTTAAAATTTTTGCTTTATTGACATTTTTTTCTAGATGCCCAAATCGATTTTTAAATTGCCCAATTTTATCCACCACAGCATCAAGTTCAATATTATCACCCCGAAGCCTTTCTACATACTGAATAGCAATGTTTACAGGCGCTACAGCTCCCTCCAAGACTGCATTTTTCAACACAAAGTCATTGTAGTTTTTTCTATTTTCAGGAATATCAAAGTACATTTTATAGTCTACAGCTGGCGTTTTAGTAAAAACATCAAACAATGAGATGAGAGCATAAAAAACAAACGCCCTCGTCTGCTCTCTTTTATAATCTTGTAAATAATGCCCCGCCTCGAATAAAATAGTAGGAACACCCATTTTTTGAAATGTATCGCCCACGCAATTCATATTGAAGCTATCGTCATACCTACCAACCTGTCCTGGGATTATAGCTTGAAGCATCTTGTTCATTTTAACAATCTGTTCCATAGCAGTAATTCTGGCCTTCGTCAAGCTTCTCTCCTTATCAGCTGCAGGAGATAAAAAGGATACCGTTGCCGGACTACCGTTGTCAAAACCGAATATGGAGCGCTGATCGTGCAAGTTTAAGCACAGCTGTGGCTTTACCTCCTGAAAAACGTTACGCAAACACACGCTCTCACTTTGCGATAAATTTACGGCATCACGATTCAAGTCAATACCATTTGCATTTTCCCGGGTATAGCGCTTTGCACCATCTGGATTTAAAATAGGTATTAGGTAAAAGGTATAGGTATTTAAAAATGTCTCTATTTCACTTTGAAAACAATCGTCCTGCCCCAAGAATTTTAAAAAATCAAAAACAGCTTTAGTCGTGGTTGATTCATTTCCGTGCATTTGAGACCAGCCCAAAACCACTTTCGGTCCGTTTCCAATTTTAAGTAGCGGAATGGGTAATCCTTCTTCAGAATGTCCAGCTACAGAAATTTGATAAGTTGTTTTGTAGTCGTCTAATATTTTAGAAATATGAGCTAAGGTTATATATCTACCTGCTAACCTATTTTCAAAATTTTCGTGATACCAAGATTGTATTTTCATATAGTAAATTCCAAGTTTACAAAGTTAAACAATGAATGGTTTACAAATGTAAACGAAGTACAGCAGGCTTTTTGATTACATGGGTAAACATAACTTTAGTCGTCAGTCGTAAAATTCGGATCACAGACAATCAATTTATCAAAATAGCCTTAAAAATCATTTATTCAGTTTTATAGGAGCCACTAACTAAAGTATAGGTTTATATAAAATCAAGTTATTTAACCTATTTTATTGACCGTATTGATTAATGTATTACATTTGTAACTAGTCTTGCATTCTAAATTTTGTTACAATGATAAACAGCGCTAATTTTGTAAAAAGGCTCGAGAAAATTCTTGAATTTTACCAATTATCTGCCACTGCTTTTGCAACGGAAGTCGATTTTAATCGCTCTACTATTTCGCATTTACTATCGGGTAGAAACAAGCCGAGTTTAGAGTTTGTTATAAAATTGCTTGAAAAATTTCCTGAGGTGGAAATGGATTGGCTCTTATTTGGAAAAGGTAGTTTCCCCAAAACGAAAGAAAGAAAACACGAAAAACCTACCCTCCCCCAAAAGCCAAAATCGAATGTAGAAAAACCTTCAGATTTATTTTCGGCAGAAAACCTTTCCGAAGAAAGTAGTGTTAATGAAAATATCCAAGCTGGGAGACCGGTACAGAAAATCGTCATTTTTTATAAAGACGGGGGTTTTAATATATACGAAAATTAAACCATCTCAGGAATTTTGCCGAAATTCGCATAAAAAAATAAAAATGCGTTTTATCATTCCCTTACTTTGTCTGCTTTTAATGAGTAGTTGTTATGAAAAGGAGCGTAATTGCTCAGACTTTAAGACTGGAACTTTTGAATTTGAAGCCCTCTCAGGCACTGAGGTCTTTAAAACAACCATTACCCGTAACGACTCTATTGAAGTTGATTTCTACCAAGGTAAAACCGATTCTTCCACTATTAGATGGGTCAATGACTGTGAATATATTTTGACAAAGATAAACCCGAAGAATCAGGCTGAAAAGAAAGCTATATTAATTAAGATCCTTACCACAAGTAAAGATCAATACACCTTTGAATTTAGTGAAGTGGGAAAAGTGAAGTCAAGCAAAGCAACGGCAAAAAGGGTAAAACCTTAGTCCTTACGCTTTTTCAACATAGCATTTTGTTCCTGCATCAGGTTTTCAATGTTTGATAACAGTTGAATATTCTTGGGGGTTTCTACGGTTTTATCCTTAGGATCGTCAGATTTTCGCTTAAAGCGATTTATGACTCTAACCACGATAAATATTGTAAAGGCTATTATAAAGAAATCTATCAAAACCTCTAATAGTTCTCCATAGCCTATTGCAACCTCCTCTACGGAATCAGTTGCATGGCGTAGTATGTATTTTCTGTTAGACAGCCTAACTCCATCAGTAAGCAATGTAAGTGGCGGCATAACCACCTTTTTCACAATAGTACTAATCACATTGTTAAACGCGGTACCAATGATTATCCCGACCGCCATATCGATCATATTACCCTTAATGGCGAAGTTTTTAAACTCTTTATAAAAGCTCACTGTTTTAATTTTTTAGTATGTTTTGAAGCTTGCTGAGTTCAACCCATAAGTGCAAAACATTTGTTCTTTAGGACTTCAATAGGGTTCGATAGAATCAAACTCCTATATTTTTTACACGCGGCCTGCAATACGGTCTTTTGCTAATTGCAATACATAGTGAAATTGATCTTCCAAATTCATTTCAGAATTATCAACTTCTATAGCTTCGGCATCTTTCCGCAAAGGAGAGTCTTCACGATTGGTATCCATATAATCGCGATCCTGAATATTTTTAAGTACATCGGCATATGCTACCTGATCGCCACGTTCGCGCAGTTCCTTAAACCTTCTTTTAGCCCGAATTTCTGCCGAAGTGCTCATAAACAATTTAAGCTCAGCTTCGGGAAACACCACAGTACCAATATCTCTGCCATCCATTACCACTCCTTTTTCCAACCCCATTTCCTGCTGCTGGGCAACTAACTTAACACGTACTTCATGGACTGCAGCTATCTTGCTTACAAATTCAGAAACTTCAAGGCCACGGATTTCACTTTCAACATCTTTTCCATTCAAAAAAATATGAGCTTTATTCCAAGCCGTCTCTTTTTTAAACTTTAAATGGATTGCGTTAAGCGCTTCAATTAATTTTTCTTTATTGAAGTGTGTTTTAGAGATTATATCATGCTGCATTGCGTATAAGGTTACAGCGCGGTACATTGCGCCACTGTCAACATACACATAGCCTAAATAATCTGCAATTTGCTTGGCCACGGTACTTTTACCCGTAGAAGAATAGCCATCTATTGCAATTGTAATTTTACTCATAGTTATTGCCCAATAATGGGAGGTTTTTACTGTAGATCTACATTTAGTCCAAAAAAACTTGAAGTCGCTGCACTGCTGTATTTTGAATACGAATAGCTCAATCTAAACTTGTTCAGTTTTATAGCGAAACCAGCACTTATTCCTGCAAAGGTACGTTTATCAACAATCCGTAACTCTTCTCCTCTTCTAAAATTATACCCCAAACGAATATTGAACCCACTTTCAGGGAATAGCTCAATGCCAGCAATCATATGCCGAAAAGCATTATCAACAAAAGTTACTTTTTCTTTGGTAACATTCCCTTCTAGGTCTATTTCTTCACGGGCAGGGTTTGAAAATCCAATATTCCATTTTTGCATATTCTCTAGGGTGAAATGCCAGCGTATCGGAATATTTTCAAGGGTTTGAGATATTCCTAAGATAACCTCAAACGGTAATGGCTCATAAGTTTCGTGATAGGGCGTTAACTGCGTACCAATATTTCTTGCAACTCCTGTAATCTGGAGGTCCCAGTCTTCATAAACATACATAATGCCTATATCAACAGCCGCACCAAAGGAAGAATAACGCTCTAATTTTGAAGATATAAATTTTAAATTAACCCCAACATGAAAATTTGTAAAAGCAATATTACGAGCATGCCCTATTGATAAGGCTACCTCGCCACCGCTAAAACTATTGGTTGGATTTCCTGTTTCGTCATAACCGTCAAATTTTCCGTAGTTGGCATAGGTAACTCCAGCGTGAAGCACCTGTGTTCTTCTATCCCAAAGGTAGGCATAGCTTGCGGTTCCGTAGTTTACATCGCCAATATAGTTGGTGTAGTTAAGCGAAAGCTGATTGTCCATTTCCGGGTTTATACTAGCCGGATTAAAAAGCCCTTGGGTTGGGTCATAGTCATAATTAGTAACTACTTTTCCACCCAATGCCGCCATTCTTGGACTGTTAACCATATTCAAAAATTGATAGGTTGCCCTACCTCCTACCTGAGCTACCAAAAGCTGAGAAAGTAATAATGAAAAAACTAAGAAAATTTTTTGGGCCATAGACGCAAGTAACCGTAACTAAAATCTAAACGAATACAAGTATAATTTATTTTTGCAAAGGAAAGAAACATCTCGGATTAATTATTATGTCTACCCTTAAAAACTCAAATATAATTGTAAAAAGAATAGTAATGCCAAAATCAGCCCAAGCATTTAGCTCGACTAATTTTGGCATTACTACATTTTGGGTAAGCGTTCCCTTAGATTAGGCTATAAACGAAGGATTACAGTTTTTTTGCGTTTTTTACCTTCTCTTTGGTGAGCGCCAGATCAAGAACATCGCCCATATCTTTTACATAATGGAACGTCAAGCCTTTTAAATACTCTGGCTTAATTTCTTCAATATCCCGTTTATTTTGCTCGCAGAGTAAAATTTCTTTTATCTGCGCTCGTTTTGCTGCTAGAATTTTTTCCTTAATTCCACCTACGGGAAGCACTTTTCCGCGAAGTGTAATTTCGCCTGTCATCGCTATAGATTTCTTAACTTTTCGTTGCGTAAATAGTGAAACTAACGAAGTGAGCATGGTTATACCCGCACTTGGACCATCCTTAGGTGTTGCGCCTTCGGGTACGTGAATATGTACATTATATTGATCAAAAATATCTGGATTAATTCCCAGCTGCTTTGCATTAGATTTTATATACTCCATGGCAATAGTGGCAGACTCCTTCATCACTTTTCCTAAGTTCCCGGTCATGTTTAATGCACCTTTTCCTTTAGAAAGCGCCGATTCAATAAAAAGAATGTCGCCGCCAACTTTCGTCCAAGCCAACCCAGTAACTACGCCAGCAATATCGTTGTTTTCATATTTATTGCGTTCCATTTTAGGAGCACCCAAAACCTCAACAATAACATCATTAGAAATTTTAACATCATACTCTTCTTCCATAGCAAGCTTCATGGCTGCATAACGCACCATTTTTGCAATCTGTTTTTCCAAACCGCGAACTCCACTCTCTCGCGTATAACCAACAATGATTTTTTCCAGTTGCGGTTTGGCTATTTTAAGCGACTTCTTGTCCATACCGTGCTCCTTTAACTGTTTAGGAAGCAAGTGGCGTTTTGCAATTTCTACCTTTTCCTCAATGGTGTAACCGGTAACATTAATAATCTCCATCCTGTCTCGTAAGGCAGGCTGTATAGTGCTCAAGCTGTTTGAAGTAGCTATAAACATAACCTTTGAAAGATCGTAACCAAGTTCTAAAAAGTTGTCGTAAAACGAACTGTTCTGTTCGGGATCCAATACCTCCAACATTGCCGAAGAAGGATCTCCTTGATTACTCGCCGAAATTTTATCAATCTCATCTAATACAAAAACAGGATTACTGGTTTCTGCTTTTTTGATACTCTGAATAATTCTTCCTGGCATCGCCCCGATGTATGTTTTTCTATGGCCGCGAATTTCGGCTTCATCGCGTAGTCCGCCAAGGCTCATACGCACGTATTTTCTGCCCAATGCCTCTGCTACAGATTTCCCCAGTGAGGTTTTACCTACCCCTGGAGGTCCATAAAGACAAAGTATTGGCGATTTCATATCGTTACGAAGCTTTAAAACTGCCAAATACTCAATGATACGTTGTTTAACGTCGTCAAGTCCATAATGGTCGCGATCTAAAATTTTTCTGGCGCGATTTAAATCAAATTTATCCTTGCTGTATTTATTCCAAGGAAGGTCTAAAAGCAAATCGAGATAATTTCGTTGAATGCTAAATTCAGCCACCTGCGGATTCATACGTTGCAGTTTGGCAATTTCCTTTGAAAAATGCTTCGCAACATCTTCGTCCCATTTTTTTGCTTTGGCACGTTCGCGCAACTCTTCTATTTCGGCTTCAGTAGAGGAACCACCCAACTCCTCCTGAATGGTTTTCATTTGCTGCTGAAGAAAATACTCGCGTTGTTGTTGATTGATATCGCTTTGAACTTTAGACTGAATATCATTGCGAAGGGAAAGCTTCTGAATCTCCATATTCATAAAACGAAGCGTTTCCAATGCACGTTCTTTCAGATTGTTAATTTCCAAAAGAGTTTGCTTTTCTTCAACCGGAATATTAAGGTTTGAAGAAACAAAGTTTATCAAAAAACTAGGGCTTTCAATATTCTTAATCGCAAAGGAGGCCTCCGAAGGAATATTCGTGCTTTGTTTAATTATTTGGAGCGACATCTCCTTAATAGATTCAATAATTGCATCGAATTCCTCACTTTTCTTTTCTGGGCGGGCTTCCGCTACTTCACGGACCGTAGCAGTCATATACGGATCATCGGTAATTACCTCTGTAAGTTCAAAGCGCTTTTTACCTTGAATAATAACCGTGGTATTGCCGTCTGGCATTTTTAGGACTCTTAAAATTTGTGCCACGGTACCCACAGTATTAATGTCTTTAATACCTGGATCTTCTTCTTCTTCATCCCTTTGCGAAACAACGCCAATAATCTTGTTTCCTTTATTGGTTTCGTTGATCAGTTTTATGGATTTGTCTCGCCCGGCAGTAATAGGAATTACCACTCCTGGAAATAAAACGGTATTGCGCAATGGTAAAATAGGAAGAATTTCTGGTAACTCTTCTTTATGCATTGCATCTTCGTCTTCGGCAGACATCAATGGAATAAATTCTGCGTCGTCGTTAATATCTTGAAATGACAACTTGTCTAATGATGTTAATTTTGATTTCGCCATATATTGGTTTAGGACATTGTGTCACACCTATTGCAAACCCAATGTCTTATTATTAAAGTGTTTTTATTCGTTTTCTAAAAGAACGCTGTATTTCAAATGCTTTACAGTTGCTCTTTGTGTATAATTCAAGAGTTGTGCCAGTCTTCTTAGGTGAAGCCACATCGGCTTTAGAAATTGGTGTTTTAAAGTTTAGTAATTTGAAATTGAGGTTGAAGCTATTTCTTTTTAAAGGAAGAAGCCGCCCAAAGTATAGTTTGGAACGGCTTCTTACGTTATCTGTTTATTGCTTTAAGGCAGCACTATCAAGAATGTGCCTCCAGTAACTTGATAAATAGTAGGGTCTTGTCCAGCTACATCTTTTCCGGTAAAGTTGAAACTTCCTTCTATAATTCCATTTTCCATGTCATAATTGGTAATTACTAAACTTCCGGTTTCGGAAACATAAGGAATTGAAGTCCCAACCACTGGTGTATAAATGCCTACTACTTCATCGCCATCAATAACTTCGGCTTCCATATCATAAGCACCTTCTGTAACGGTCAACGGGAAGCTGAGTTCCATTTTTTGGTCTTCCTTTGTTGTAGTAATGGTAAGTCTTGGATATTGATTTACAGGTGCAACTTCAATATTAATTTCTTCTGGAATATATGGTACATCATCAACATTAGCGCTGAATTGATTATTTGCTCCGGGAACACCTTCAAAATAAGCAGTAAGGTTTCCTTCTGTTACTTCTACAACATCGGGTCTTTGATTTAACGGGTCGGTTGCTGTAAAATTAAAAGTAGCTTTAAGCACTCCAGCCTCTAGGTCAAATTCAGTTATGGTAATTGTTCCTGGATCGGAAGTAAGATTTTCATTGCCATCGCCTGCGTTATAGACTGCAATAAGTTCTGTGCCGTCAGAAATTCGAACCATTTCAAAAGTACCTACACCTAAACTGCGAGGAACATCAATGCGAATCAATTCGCCGGCCGCAGAATTAGCAATTACTTTTATCATGTGTATATCGCCCACAATGGGTTCGGAAACCAAAATACTTTCGGCAATAAAATCGACTCCATCCACTTTGGCAAAAAACTCATCGTTAGTACCTCCAGTGCCTCCGCCCGTATCGTCAAAAACGTATGAAACTGAATTAAAAGCTCCACTGGTTATGCCTACTTCTTCCATTACTGGGTTACCACTGCCATCAAGAACTGGGTTGCCATCGTCATCAAGCTTTACACGAACTCCGATAAAACTAAAGGTTCCTGTTACGGTTTGCTCTTCAGTATTTAATTCGGTAATTTTTAATTGGCCAGAACCACCGAAAGTTTCAGCAGTTACATAAGGAACCACATTTGTAGAACCGTCAAAATAGGCTCCTGCATTTTCATTGGTTTCGTTTGTTGCCAGATTAAAAGTGCCAACAGCGGCATTAGTAATACCCAAGGTTATGTTTTCGCCCCCAGCTTTTTCGCCAACAATAACAAGTTCGTTATCTGAGTTAATCGTGGCAGATGCTAAATTCGCAATAAATTCTTCCCCATCAATTGTTGCTATAAACTCTCCATCCTCGGCTTCATTTTGATCGTCTTCGGGAAATTCTCCAGTGAGCGGCTCATTTTCACAGCTAAAAAATTGGAAAGCTAGGAACGCCAAAAGCAGTCCTTTTATAAGATACATTTTCTTCATAAATTAGTTTATTTGATAGGTACTTAACGCAAACTTAAACAAAAATTGCTTAAGTATTTTTATTTCTGGGAACTCTTAACAGCAAAAATACACCAATGAGAAAAAATATAACCAAGAACAAAATAGCATTGCGCATACTGCCCGTTATTTGGTCTATAAAACCGTAAATTAACATTCCTATTACAATTCCTATTTTCTCGGCAACGTCATAAAAGCTAAAATAGGAAGTGGTATCCTTAGTATCGGGCAAAAACTTTGAATACGTAGAACGCGACAAGGATTGTATCCCGCCCATTACCAAGCCCACAACTCCGGCAGTGGTGTAAAAATGAATTGGTTCTTCAATAAAAAACGCCACTATACAAATGGAGACCCATACTAGGTTAATAATGATCAGGACAGGAATATTCCCAAACTTTTCTGAAGCGCGTGACGTAAGCATGGCGCCACCAACTGCTACCAACTGGATAATCAAAATACTCACGATTAAACCCATGGTTTTTGAATCGTCATCGCTCCAGTTTATCTCCTGTTCTCCAAAATATGTAGCAACAAGCATAACTGTTTGAACCGCCATACTATACACAAAAAATGCGGCCAAATATCTTTTTAATTGAATGTTTTCTGAAAGTGAATTATAAACACCTTTCAACTCTCTAAAACCATTGAGGAGTATTCTGGCACTTACTTTTTTCCCGGTTTTATAACCCTTCGGAAGAAAATAGAAGGAATATTGACTAAATAAAATCCACCAAACACCAACACTAACAAAAGACCATCGCATGGCTTGCATACTGGATTGAAAACCAAAAGACTCCGGAAGCATTACCATTGCTAGGTTAAAAAGCAATAAAATTACACTGCCTAGATATCCCATTGCATATCCGCGGGCACTAATTCTGTCTTGCTGTTCGGGAAAAGCAACATCGGGCAAATAGGAATTATAGAAAACCAGACTGCCCCAAAAGCCTATGAGACCAAAAAAATACAACAATAGGCTTATGTAAATCTTTTCTAGACTAAAAAAGTAGAGCCCCATACAAGATAAAGCCCCGAGATAACAGAAAAATTTCATAAAGCTTTTCTTATTCCCTACATAATCTGCAATCCCAGAAAGCAATGGCGAAATAAAGGCTACAAGCAGAAAAGCTGCGGCGGTGGTATAACTAATTAGAGGTGTACTTCTTATTGCGCCACCAAATACAGAAACTGTTGTTACATCGGCAGCGTCAAAGAGCGCTTGATAATAAATAGGAAAAACTGCCGAAGCAATAACCAGACTATAGACCGAGTTTGCCCAATCGTAAAAAGCCCAGGCATTTAGCAGTTTCTTATTCCCTTTTAATAGTTTCTGCATACTGAAAATTCATTTATAACGGTCGCTAAGCTAATAAAAAAATCCCGCGTTAAGCGGGATTGAAAAAATTCATTTTTTAAAATAATGAGGTAGATTGACTACTTCTTAAAACTAGTAACGCCAAACTTTTTGGCCTCGGCTCTTGCCTCTGGCGCCCAGTTTCTAAGGTTTTGAATTCTGGTAGTACTTGCAGGGTGCGTACTTAAAAACTCTGGTGGCGCACCTTGTTGCTGTGCTTTCATACGTTCCCATAGTTGGGCAGCGGCCTCTGGTTCATAACCAGCTATCGCCATTAAAATTATGCCAATATGGTCAGCTTCGGTTTCATGGCTTCTACTAAAAGGTAGCATGACCCCAAGGTTACTTCCCAAGCCATAAGCAGTATTAAAAATTTGTTGATTTTCAGCATTTCCCGCCAAGGCAACATTACCGGCAACGGCTCCTAACTGCTGCAGTTGGCCGGCGCTCATACGTTGCTGGCCATGATTTGCCAAGGCATGCGCCACCTCATGACCCATAACAGCTGCCAAGCCTGCTTCGTCTTTAGTAACTGGCAAAATTCCCGTGTAGATAACAATTTTACCTCCAGGCATACACCAAGCATTTACATCTGCACTTTCCACTAGATTGTACTCCCAACGATAATCTTTTAAATAGCCTGCATAGCCATTAGCATTTAGGTATCTTTCGGCAGCGGAAGCTATTTTTTGACCAACGCTTTTTACCATTCTCGCATCAGAGGAATTAGATACAACTTTGTTTTCAGATAAAAATTCATTGTATTGCTGGAATGCCATAGGCAAAATCTGTGAGTTTGGTACTAAGGCCAAAGTCTGCTTGCCTGTAAATGGATTTGTACTACAGGCAACAACGATTGCGCCTAAAGCCAATATCAATAAAGATTTTTTAAGTTTCATATATCGGTAGTTTTGTTAAACGTTAAAAATAAAAATATAAAT
Organism: Aequorivita marina; assembly: GCF_031631895.2. Lineage (NCBI taxonomy): Bacteria > Pseudomonadati > Bacteroidota > Flavobacteriia > Flavobacteriales > Flavobacteriaceae > Aequorivita > Aequorivita marina. Next base: position 101,246 of record NZ_JAVMBW020000002.1, on the reverse strand, counting down.
TTAGGTTTATACTAAATTTCCTTTAAACTTTTAAATTTCAAAAAATATACCAAAAAAATAAACTTTAGTGTTTCCTTAATATAGTGGTCCACAAAAACACTTTAAGTTTATACCAATAAATCATGGAACGACTTTTGTAAATTAAGTAATTGAAAAACCTTTAAAAATATATATTATGAAAAATCTACTACTGTTTTTAGCCCTATCCACAACCATCCTATTTACTTCCTGTGAAGGCGATCCTGGACCTCCAGGACAAGATGGCGGTTTGTTATATGCTCAGGTTTTTGAGGAAACCGTAGATTTTCAATACAACGCAACCAACGGAAATTTTGATACACCATATATAGCTTTCCCCTTTACCGTTTATGAAAGTGACGTAGTATTGGTTTATAGATATGAAGGACAGGCGGGAATTGGCGGTGGCGAAACTGCTGATGTTTGGAGCCCTTTGCCACAAAATATTTTTTATAACAATGGCGATATCATCCAATATCTCTTCACGAATACTTTCGTAGATGTTCAAATGTTAATTGAAGGAAATTTTGACCTTTCAACTCTTAACGATGGTTCTGTGTTAGATAATCAGACATTCCGTATTGCCGTTGTGCCTTCAGAATTTGCCAAAACAAACCCATCCATGGATGATATTTTGGAAGTAATGCGTGAAAACAATATGCAGATTGAAAAAATTGAAGATTAATACATGAAAATTTTAAGCTCCATTATCGTTTTTAGCGCCTTATTTTTCAGCTGCAATTCTCCTGCACAAAAGAAGAGTACGGAAAAAGAACAGAAAAACTTTGAAATCACTAAATCTGATGCGCAATGGAAAGCCCAGTTATCGTCCTTGGCGTATAATGTACTTCGCCATGAAGCTACAGAACCTGCGTTTTCGAGCCAATTAAATGACAATCACAATAAAGGCACCTATGTTTGCGCAGGATGTGGCACGCCTGTTTTTAAAAGCAAACATAAATTTGACAGTGGAACCGGATGGCCTAGTTTTGATAGGGAAATAGAAGGTAATGTAGCTTTTTCGGTAGACCGAAAGTTGGGCTTTAGCCGTACCGAGGAACACTGTGCGACCTGTGGCGGGCATCTAGGTCATGTTTTTAATGATGGCCCACGGGAAACTACTGGCAAAAGACATTGTATTAATGGTGCCGCACTAAAATTTATACCGAAAGATGAAAAAGAAAGATAAGTACCCTATAAGCAAATCGGAAGCCGAATGGCGTGAGGAATTAGGCGACAAACGCTATCACATTCTCCGTGAAAAAGGCACAGAATACCCACAAACTGGGGAATACAACCTCACTTTTGAAAATGGCACCTATGTTTGTGGCGCCTGCCGTTCTCCTCTATTTAAAAGCGACCAAAAATTTGAAAGCAATTGCGGCTGGCCTTCTTTTGACGATGCAATTGACGGGGCTATAGAATATGTAAATGACACGACTCACGGAATGATTCGCACGGAAACCTTATGCGCGAAATGCGGTAGCCATTTAGGTCATATTTTTGAGGATGGCCCAACTGAAACCGGCCAACGCTACTGTATTAATTCGCTATCGTTGGGTTTTGAGAAGAGCGAAAAGTAGAAACTCTATTTTAGTTTTGCGTTGATAATCTGAGGCTATAGGTAAGTATATAGTGTAAGTTCTGATATTTGTTTAAAGCAAATTCAATTTCACCCGTTTAGAGTTGAGTAAATTGAATAAAAAAAGCAGGCCTATAAGCCGGGTTCTGTTACCAGCCTCAAACAATATGAAACTAGCACCTTATCATTTATCTAGACGTTCTGTTACCAAAACGCTCAATCTGTCTACCCTCCTGCATCGGGCGGGAACCCTTTCCTAACTCCGATAGATATCAGAATCAAGGCACAGGTTTACGTGACATTTCACCGCATAGAGTTTACCTGGTTTCACTACAGCATTACCTGTACATTCTTTCTGCTGCACTGGTCCTATCCGCCATGGCGGACGACGGCCGTTAGCCGCTATGCTTCCCTATGGTGCCCGGACTTTCCTCCCAAATCCTCGCAAATGCGAGGATCTCGACGATAAGGCGGCCTGCTGTACAAATGTACTTCAATGTTAATAAATAAGGGAAAATACAAAGGCCTATTTTTTATAAATTCGTTGTACATCTCTATATTTGCTTGATTGTCTAAATTTAGCTGTACTTTCATTAATTATTGAAAAGTTTTAAGGCGAAAAAACCTTGTCGTTTTTAACCCAAGCTATTTTAAAACAAAACAAATTACAATCTAATTGAACTTTACCCTTTTCGGCATTTTGAAAACGCTGAATACGGAATACTGACTTTAATAAAATGGAACACTTCATTGTATCTGCCCGAAAATACCGACCTGCAACTTTTAAAGATGTGGTTGGGCAACAGGCCATTACCAATACCTTGGATAACGCCATCGCCAATAATCACCTTGCTCAGGCTCTACTTTTTACAGGCCCAAGAGGTGTAGGTAAAACAACTTGTGCCCGTATTCTAGCCAAGAAAATAAATCAAGATGGTACCGAAAAAGAAGACGAGGACTTCGCATTCAATATTTTTGAACTCGATGCCGCTTCCAACAACTCGGTAGATGATATCAGAAACTTGATAGACCAGGTTCGGATTCCACCACAAGTAGGAAAATACAAAGTCTATATTATTGACGAGGTTCACATGCTATCCTCAGCGGCTTTCAACGCTTTTTTAAAGACGTTAGAAGAACCGCCAAAACATGCCATTTTTATTTTGGCAACTACCGAAAAGCATAAAATAATCCCTACCATCCTCTCAAGGTGTCAAATTTTTGACTTTAGACGAATTGGGGTTCGCGATATTAAGGGGCATTTGGCCGAAGTTGCTAAAGCAGAAGGTGTAGAAGCCGAAGACGACGCCCTGCACATTATTGCTCAAAAAGCAGATGGCGCCTTGCGCGATGCACTTTCAATTTTTGATAGAGTTGTAAGTTTCGCAGGAAAAAAACTTACCCGTGAAGCGGTTACCGAAAACCTGAACGTGCTGGATTATACCTGGTATTTTCAAATTACCGATTTATTACTGGAAAATAACATTCCGCAGGTATTGCTATCTTTTAATGATATACTTTCCAAAGGCTTTGACGGACATCACTTTATTATGGGGCTTGCCTCACATTTCCGCGATTTGATGGTCTGTAAGAACCAAGAAACAATCAACCTTTTAGAGGTTGGCGAACAGGTTAAAACCATGTATTTTGAACAGTCGCAAAAAACAAGTGCACAATTTCTTATTGAAGGAATTGAAATTGCAAACACCTGCGACCTAAAATATAAAAACAGTCAAAACCAACGGCTGCTCGTGGAACTTTGCCTAATGCAACTTGCATCTCTGACTTTTCAGGGCGAAAAAAAAAACTCCAATAACGGCGAACGCTTCGTAATACCGCCCTCCTATTTTAAAAGTGAGGCATATGTTTCGGAATCTGCAACTGGTGGCAAGCAAGAAATTACTTCTGCCGGAAATACCGTCCCAGAACCTATAAAAACGGAAACCGATAGCCAACAAGACGAAGCCGAAGAACAGCAAGTAGCCGAACCTTCCGAAGCAATTGCTACAGCTAATAATTCAGAAAAACCTTCTGATGTAGCAGAAAGCAATAAGGAAGCATCCAAAAAAGTTGAAGATCAGTCCAAGGCTCTGGCCGAACGAAATGCCAAAAAAGTTTCCGCGCTCTCGCTAAAGAGTATTCAAAAAAAGAAGCAACTAAAGGAGGAAATGATTGCAAACCAACCGGATGCAAAGAATCTACCAGTCAATGATTTTTCTGAAGCCGAAATGCTTTCAGCTTGGAAAGAATACACCCAAGACGTAGAAAAAAAGGGAAGGTATAACCTCTTGTCGCATTTAACTATGGGCGTTCCCAAGCTTGAAGGGCACATAATTCATTTAGAATTTCCAAACCAAACCATAAAGACCGAAGTGGAACGCGCTAAATTCAAGCTGCTTACTTTTCTTCGTGAAAAACTTCAGAATTACAACATTGATCTCGACATAACTGTAAATGAAGTGGTTGAAAAACGATATGCCTATACAACCCGGGAAAAATTTGAAAAATTAAAGGAGTTAAACCCATCAATTGAAAAATTGCGCAAGGAGTTTGATCTCGATATCTAGGTTTGCCATTTTCAAATGCCAATACTAAATACAAAAAAAACAATTAAAATATAATATCATAATGTTAGGTTTAATGCTTCCCACAGACCCACGATGGGTGAATATTGTTGAAAAGAATATAGAAGACATTCTTACAGATCACGCTTGGTGCGAACAAAAGGCTGCCTCTACTGCGGTTTCGTTAATTGTAAGTTTCCCAGAATACACCGATTTAATTCAGGAAATGACCGCTTTAATTAAGGAGGAGATTAGTCATTTTAAAATGGTACACGACAAAATTCTGGAACATGGCTGGGTATTAGGCCGTGACCGAAAAGACGAGTACGTTTTACAGATTGTAAAGTTTTTCCCAAAAGGTGGCAGTAGGACCACTCAATTGGTACACCGCTTATTATACGCCGCGTTAATTGAGGCGCGAAGCTGTGAACGGTTTCGGCTTTTAAGTGAACAACTGGAAGACAAGGAATTGGCAGAATTTTACAGAAAATTAATGGTGAGCGAGGCAAATCATTACACCATGTTTCTTAGTTTTGCGCGTCAATACGGAAACCGGGAAGAAGTAGATCAAAAATGGAGCGACCTACTTTCTTTTGAAGCAGAGGTAATGAAAGACCTTGGTAAGCACCAATCCATTCACGGGTAATACGTAAAACATTTTCAGAATGAAGCTCAAAAGTAGAAGAAAACTAGTTAAGTACTTAGATGTTCTGGACCGTCCCATTCGGTTTAATCCGTTTCTGTTTAGTAGAATGTTTATTCTTTGGGCAGTATTGGGTTTAATTGGTGGAATAATCTCAGGTCTATATTGGGTTGTACTTATGTTTTTAACCGAAGTTTTGGGCGGTTATACGGGCTGGCTCGTTATTCCGGTAATGGCTATTTCTGGCCTTGCCGCAGGCTTAATAATCTATTTTATTGGCGATCCCGGCGAAATGCAGCTTATTGTAAACAACATTCGCTTTAACAAAGGAAAGTTAGATCCAAAAAACAATCCATCCATGATTCTGTCGTCGCTTATTTGTGTGGCGGCAGGAGGAAGCCTTGGTCCTGAATCGCCATTAGTACAGGTTACAGGTTCAACAGGAAGTTGGATGGGCAAAATATTTAGGTTAAAAGGCGAAGAATTGCGCTCCCTAAGTATTGCCGGGATGGCTTCAGGGTTTACCGCTCTCTTCGGTGCCCCTTTGGGCGGTAGTCTTTTCTCCTTGGAAATCCTACATCATAAACACGCTGTTGAATACTACCAAGCTATTATCCCCGCCCTTGTTGCCAGCGGCTTTAGCTATATTGTTTTTGCTATAATAGTTCAGTTGGGCTGGGGACCAATGTGGGATCTTCCCGCTTATGAAATGGCTAACTTCTTTGATTTTGGATGGGCGGTTCTATTCGCTATTTTTGCAACTATTGTAGGCTGGGGCTTTATTTTCTGTACCAAATTCTTTAAAAAGCTTTTTGAGAAGTTAAAAACACCAATCTATATAAAAACAATGATTGGGGGCGTTTTACTGGGTACTATTGCTTTTTATATTCCGCTAACAAGATACTTTAGCCATTTTGAAATCAACGATTTACTTCAGGAAAACGGTACGGTCCAGTTCCTGATTGGCGTTTTGGTTTTTAAAATTATTGCAATTGCCATTACAGTTACTTCAGGGTGGCGTGGCGGATTTATTATTCCGTTGTTTTTCTGCGGAACTGCTCTTGGGCTGTTGCTTCATACCGTTTTTCCTTCAATCAGTCTTCCGTTAACTATTGTAAGTTGTATGGCCGCCATAAACGCCTGCGTAACACGAACGCCCATGAGTACAACTATACTTTTGGCTACGCTTACCGGTTTCACCTACTTTATTCCAATACTTTTTGCCAGTTTAACCGGTTATTTTCTAGCGCCCCGCATTCCTTTTATAGGAGCACAGCTGAAGGAAATAGAGGATAGAGACGAAAATTAAGGATAGAGTAAATAAAAGAAAGATTAGTGTAATTGAGTTTATCTGGTTTAAAACCATTTCCTAATCCTTTTTAGAGAAAACCGAACTTATTTATATTATCAACCCAATTTAAGTTGAACACAATGAAAGAGAATACTATGTTAGACCATATAAAAAACGTGTTAGAAGTTATGCCAACAGATTGGTTAAAACTTACAACACATCGATTAGATATTTATAATGAAGAATTAGCCAAGACGCAATTTCTAGACCAATTTGAAGCCTTAGTTAATAAGGATAATGGCAATACAAGCGCCATTAAAACTACTGATTTAAGCCAATTACCTACGGCCTACGACTATATTCGCCTTGGGCATCCATTGTCGTCCATATTAGAATGGAGCGTGGCCAGTTTAAACAACCTACCTGCAGCACATGTAATTAGTTTTCAGTCTAGAACCACACCCATTTTGGCTATTTTAAGAAAGAATTTATTAGCCAATGTACCTACCAAAATTGTTTATACAGGTAAGCTACCAAACTTTATAGATGCCGAAGCTTTGCGTCGCGTTTATGGATATAATTTTGAATTGGTACAACTGGAAACCTTAGCAGCTGCTCCTAAATTTGAAGGAAAAACCGTTTTTATTTCAGAACAGCGCAATATTAGCAAGATTGAACACCACCCAAATATTGATTTTTATATTAATTTTCATGACCATTTGGGAAGTATTCTTTTAGTAAATGGCGCTGAAAATCAAGATTATGTTTCAGAAATACAACATGTAAGAAGAAGGGAAACAATTGCCATGACCCCAGCAAATTCTTATTCGGCATTAAAGTCATTGGTAGATGGGGCTTCATTTAAAACTGAAAATGATAGTTTAAAGCAAGACAAACCACGTGTTCTAGAATCAATTAACAAGGTTACCGGTTCCACTACAAAACCATTGGTTGCTTCTAGCGGCTTATCTATGCAATATGCAATTATGATGGGGCTTATTGATGATGCCTTGGAAAATCATAAAGGAAAACCGATTAAGTTTATTGTTCCTCCAAATTGTTACGGGGGAACAAATGACCAAGCAAGACGTGTAGCCGCATGCTTAGATAACGTGGAAGTAGTAGATTTACCGGTAGATGGCGATAACGATATGGTCACAAGTATTGATAGCGTTTTAGATAAAATTGCCCATGAAGATGCCATTCCTTATATAATTGCCGAAATACCGACCAACCCCAGAGTTGAAGTCCCTGACCTTGACCAGTTAAAAGCGGTACTGACCAAGAATCGCACAACGGCTAAAGGGGTAAAAGCTATCGATCCGGTTTTTATTTTAGATCAGACTTTTTGCCCAAACGTACATTTTTTAGGCGAAGGTGAAATACTTTCATCCATGCGGGCAATTGCATACGTTAGCGGATCAAAATTTCCTAGTGGTGGTCGTTGCACAGCCGGTTACTGCATAGGGAATCAAAATACAAAATCGCTGATAACGAAAGTTGAAAAGCATTTGACTATCTGCGACAATGAGGCAACTTCTCTTCAATATGAAATTTTAGCAGAGCAATTGCCTTCCATGAACCAGAGAATAAAAGACGCGTACGCCAATACGCGTGAATTTGTAAGTTATATTGAAAAAGTCTTACCAGCGGCAAAAATCAATTTTGTCTCGGAAGAACTTGCTAGCAATGGGTTTACACCATCTGTTTTCTCACTAGACCTTCCCACAAAAGGAAACACAGATGAAGAACGGGAGGCATACAAAAGAGCCTTAAACCTAAAGTTGATTAATTTAATGATCACAAAAATCCCTAATGAAAGTAAGTTCTGCGTAAGTTATGGGCAACTAAAAGGATGCTATTGGACCATTCCCGCTACATCTACCCAGGGAACTACAAAAGAAGGCGATAAAGATTATATTGTACGCGTTTCACTTTCGCCCAATTTAGATCTTGACCTTCATAAAAAGGTGTTTTTAGAGTTTGTGAATAACATGTAGTAATACATGTTGAACTCCTTCGGAGTTCTGTATGTAGGCAGGTATATTTAACCTCTAATACAATCTTCACTTCATTTCGGTTGTATTAGAGGTTATCAACATTAAACCCCTCTGGGGTTATTTTTCGCAGCTCTAATTGTACTACTGAATCTATACTGAAACCCTTTCAATACTCCGAAGGAGTTTAACCTTAATAACCCTACACAAACACCGTGCAGTGTAGGGGTACAATCCCGCCACCTAGCAAGAACCCCGAAGTGGGTTCAATTTAAAATATCTTCAATTGAGTGACGCAATGCGAAATACTGATGAAGTTTAGGCTATAAACCACATTACTACAAGTGAACTTCAGTTCGTTAGATTTTAGTCTTGATTCTTTATCAGGACAATAGTGATTATAAGTGAATTAAAATATCTAGCTAGCTTATGGTATCCAAGATTAGCCTTCGGTTATTTTTTCATTATAAAGACTTTTAATAATTCCGTCACTGAGCCCTATTTTAGGAACAAAAACATTTTTTGCCTTGGCCCATTTCATGGCAGAAAGATAGATGCGGGTTGCAGGAATAACAACATCGGCACGATCTGGGTTCATATCTAGTTGAGTGATTCGTTCTTCGTAGGTTAAGGATTTTAGCTTTTTAAAATAAGAAGACAAATAGGCATAGCTAAGTGGTTTGCCTAACTTTTTTCCACTCTTTTTGAAGATTGTATTGATGTTTCCACCGCTACCAATCATTGATATATTGCGATAATCGAAAGTTTCCCGTTTTATCCAGGCTTCCATTTGGTTCCATGTTTCCTCGTGTACCAAACCTTCCAAAAGCCTAATAGTTCCAATTTTAAAGCTTTTGGAACTTATGGTTTTTCCGTTTGCGAATACTGTTAGCTCGGTACTTCCACCACCTACATCAACATATAGAAAAACCTTATCGTCTTGAATCAAGGTTTTTAAGTCTGTGGATGCAATAATCACCGCTTCATCATTACCGTCTATAATGTCAATATTAATTCCGCATTTATTTTTAATCTCTTGAGCAACTTCCTGTCCATTCGAAGCTTCTCTCATAGCAGAAGTAGCACAAGCTCGGTATCGTTCAATGCCATGGGTGTTCATCAAAAGCTTAAAAGCGGTCATAGCATCGAGCATTCGCGCAGCTTTACCTTCTGAAATTTTTCCGTTAACAAATACCTCTGCTCCCAAACGAATGGGAACCCGAACTAGGGATGTTTTTTTGAAAATAGTGTCTTTATCCTGCTGTTCAATAACAGAATTAATCAATAAACGTATGGCATTACTGCCTATATCTATGGCAGCGTATTTTTCAATGTTTAACAAATCAGTTTACTTCAAGTTTATTTAAATAGTAATTATACATTTTGAACTGGGACCGCACCAGAGGCTTATTGTTTTTTCTATAGGCATTATCTTTTTTATCGGTAAAAACACGTGCCTTTACATTGTCGCGCCATCCTATTTCAAAATTCTCTAAAATTTCATTCTTAATAGCTGCATCATAAATTGGGCATGTAATTTCAACTCGGTTATCGAGATTTCTTCCCATTAAATCTGCTGATGAAATATATACCTTGGTATCACCAGCATTTTCAAAGATGAACAAACGTGGATGCTCCAAAAACTTACCAACGATGCTTATGGCTTCAATATTTTCACTCATTCCCTTTACCCCAGGAATAAGGCAACAAATACCACGAATAATCATTTTTATCTTAACCCCTGCCCTACTTGCTTCATAGAGCTTGTCAATCATTTTAAAATCTGATAGACTATTTAATTTCAGTTTAATACCACTGGGAAGGCCTGCCTTGTTATTCTTTATTTCTTTATCAATCAAGTTGTAAATAGCCTTTCTGGTATAATGTGGCGAAACGATTAAATGTCGGTACTTTTTTACTTGGTAATTGACTTCAAAAAAGTCAAAGACCTTGTTTATTTCTTTACAAATTTTTTGATCTGCTGTAAAAAGAGTGTAATCAGTATAAATTCTGGCGGTAGATTCATTAAAGTTCCCCGTACTTAAAACACCGTATCGCACCAGCTTATCATTTTCAACTCTTTCTATCAAGCAGGCTTTACAATGTACTTTTAGCCCTTTAACGCCAAATATTAAACGTATATCCTCGCTCTGTAACAATTCGGCATATTCTATATTTGCTTCTTCATCAAAGCGCGCCTGGAGCTCTATTTGTACGGTTACATCTTTTCCGTTCTTTTTTGCATTGATAAGAGAGCTGGCAATATGCGATATCTCGGCCAGCCGATAGATAGTGATTTTAATAGCCTTAACCTTAGGGTCTAATGCCGCTTCCCTTAAAAGCTTTACCACATACATAAAAGTTTGGTAGGGAGCATGGAGCAGATAATCTTTTTTGCGAATTTTTTCAAAAAGACTCCCCTGAAGACTTAAACCTGGTATAGGCAAAGGTTCTTTAGGTTCGTATTGTAAATCTGGCCGTTGCAAAGACGGAAACTTCATATAGTCGCGACGGTTGTGATACCGACCACCCGGAATAAGACTATCCGTTTTATCAATTTCCATTTTATGCAGTAAAAAATCTAATGTTTTCTTGTCAATCGTTTTATCATACACAAAACGAACAGGATCTCCTACACTTCTGTTTTTTACACTTTTAGATATTTTTTCAATAAAACTTCTGCTCAGGTCGCTATCAATATCCAATTCAGCATCTCGCGTAATTTTTATCATGTGTGCCGAAATGCTTTCATATTTAAAAATACTGAAAATATTGTGCAAACAGTGGCGTATTAAATCGTCCAGAATAATTACATATTGCTTTTCTCCTTCTTGAGGCAATACCACAAACCGATTTATAGTACGCGGAATTTCAATTAAGGCATAATTATGTTTGGTCTCAAACGTATCATCGTCCTTGCTCATAAGCATTGTAATAGCAAGATATGCGGCATTATCGCGCAAGCTGGGGAATTTTTCAACCTCCCCAATCATAATGGTCATCATAGCCGGACTTACATTTCTAACAAAGTATTCCTTAATAAATTTACTCTGTTTGGGCGTAATTTCCGTTTCGTCTATAATAAATATGTTTTCCTTCCGAAGCTCTTTTTTAATAGTACTGAGTATTTCTAAACTTTGCGCCTGCTGATCTATAACCGTGTGGGTTATAACCTCCAAAAGGTCTTTTGCCGAAATACCCCCAAGAAAACTACGCCCGGTCTTTCCTGCTTCAACAATACGTTTAATAGTGGCATAACGCACCTTAAAAAACTCATCTAGGTTGTTGGAAAAAATACCTAAAAACCGTAATCGTTCAATTAACGGAATTTTTTTATCGTTTGCTTCCTGCAACACCCGAGCATTAAACTGAAGCCAACTTAACTCCCTGTTGGTGTACTGATTGCGAACCGGTTTATCTGTAGCTACTCTTTCGGCCATTATTTAAGATCTCTTGGAAAAATTGTTTTAACTGTCTTGCCCGTAGTTATATCGCTCCATTTTTCTTCATCAAATTGCAACATAACGAACCCACAAGTAGGCACGTTTTCAATATAGCGGTTGCCAAGCATGTTTACTATAGAAGTGAACGCGTGGTTATGCCCAAAGATCATTACGGAATCTAAATTGTTATCTAATGATTTTATGATGCGCATAACACTTTGCCCACTAAAATCGTAAAGATTGTGGTTTGTTTCAAAGTCGGCATCACTAATATCAAGCGCTTTTAAAAAATAGGCGGCTGTGGACATAGCACGTGTAGCGTCACTGCTAATGAGCTTTTGTGGTGGTTTAATTTCGGCTTGCACCTTATTTGATACCAGTTTTCCGTCGCGTTCCCCCCGTTTTTTTAATGGCCGCTGATGGTCATCTACATCGTGTTTCCAAGATGATTTTGCATGTCTAACTAAGTAAAGTGTTTTCATAAAAAGGCTTCAGGTTTCTAGTGTAAAGTTATATTTATTTGGGGTTTAAGCCGCGATACTACCATTTAGTATGCTTGTATAGCTTCAGTTTTGGGTAATTTATCAATCATTGAATCATTAGGGTTCCAGCCTTTCAATAATCCAATCGTTTTCATTTAGCGTATATCTTAATCTATCGTGCAGCCGGTTGGGTCTTCCTTGCCAAAACTCAAGAGAAATAGGCTTTATTAAATATCCGCCCCATTCTTCGGGTTTTGGTACTTCGTTGTCGTTTTTATATTTCTCCTCCAGATTGGCTAAGTTTTTCACTAAAACTTCTCGTGACTCCACCACGCTACTTTGGCGGGAGACGGCACTTCCCAATTGACTTCCCTTGGGGCGCGAATGAAAATAATTGGTTGCATCTGCTTCCGAAGTTTTTTCAGCTGTTCCTTTTATGATGACCTGTCGCTCCATATTTGGCCAAAAAAAGGATAGAGAAACTTTGTTATTTCTAGCGATAGACTTTCCTTTTTCACTGTTGAAATTGGTATAGAAATAAAACCCGTACTCATCATACTTCTTTAATAAAACAACTCGACCTTTGGGGAAGCCATTGGCACCAATAGTAGAAATAGTCATTGCGTTTACCTCGTCCACTCCTCCATTGTCCTTTACCTCGTGAAACCATTTGCGGAATTGTTGCATTGGATTTTCATCAATGTTCGATTCTAAAAGTTCGCCTTTTTGGTAAGATTTACGGTAGTTGTGAAGCTTTTCGCCCATTATTGAAGTTTTAATGCAAGTTAATGGTTTTAAAACTTATTTTAAACACGCCAATATTAAATATGTATTAAATTTTCGCGCTGTCAGTACTTTCAGCTAAGGAAACATCGAGGCTTCAGTACGTTTTTAATATATAAAATTATCTCTTCTGCTTTAAAAAGCAAACCGCTTTCCGTCTTTGGCCAACTCCACATTGTCAAAAACCTCCTGCGCTTCATCCCTAAACCGCTCCAATTTACGGTAACGACCAGAGTAATGACCCAGAATTAAAGTACCAACATTTGCTGCTTTAGCAGTGGCTGCGGCTTGTTTTGCTGTACTGTGTTTGGTTTTTTCGCAAAGATGACGGTGTTCTTCCAGAAAAGTAGCTTCGTGATATAAAACACTTGTATCTGCAATTTGTGTGACCATTTCTGGATTATAAAAAGTATCGCTGCAAAAGGCATAAGACTGCGGCGGAGGCGGGTCAAAAGTGATTTCTTTATTCGGAATTAAAATACCATCCTTGTTTTCAACATCAAAACCTTGTTTTATTTTGTTGAAGTAGCTCAAATCAATATTGCGTTCCCTTGCGGTTTCTACGTCCAACTTGCGTTCACCTGGTTTTTCCCTAAAGAGAAAGCCATTGGTATAAACCCGGTGTTTTAAAGGGATTGTTTCTACTGTAAGTTTGTCATCCTCAAATATTATCTCTGGCGAAGTAGTTTGCAGCTCATGAAAATACAACGGATAATTTGTATATGCTTTACCTAGTTTTAAGAGAAGTAAGATTGCTTCCTTAATCCCTTTTGGACCATAAATATGCAGTTCTGCAGATCTTCCCAGCAAGAGAAAAGAAGAAACAAGCCCCGGTAAGCCAAAAAAGTGATCGCCATGCAAATGGGAAATAAAAATATGCTTGATTCTTGAAAACTTAACGCTGTATTTCCGCAGTTGCATTTGCGTAGCCTCGCCACAATCTATTAAAAACAAATGCCCTTTCATCTCCAAAACCTGTGCTGTAGGGTGTGCAGAAGCTGTTGGCGTTGCAGAATGGCATCCAAGGATTGTTATGTTCAAAGTTTAAAGGTTTAGGTTTAAATATTTACAGCGTGCTTTTAAGGTTCCTTTCGCGGCGCAGAACATGTCTTTAATTTATACTGCGTTGTGATTAAAACCCCAAATCACGCTCAATCTCCTCCATTTCAATAATATCTTCAGCCTCTTGAAGTGTAGGTACTACGAGCATTTCCATAGGAATATCATCAACACTTATAGCACTATTTACTATTACGAAAGATTGCTTTGTTTTGCGGTGAAGGCTCGATGTTTTAATAAATTCTAAAAGCTCGGGCAGCTGCAAATTCTCATATTTCAGAAGATTTAAAACTACGTTTTGCCCTTTATATTTTGAAGGAATCTGCTTTTCAATAAAGGAAGCAAAGTTAGCTATGTCGTCCTTTTCGTCCTCAAGGACCACAAAATTAGGGTGATTCTCAATTTTCATTATGATTTAATTTTTGAAGCCAATAAATAAATAACCGCCATTCTAACGGCAACACCATTTTGAACTTGATCTAAAATTATGGATTGCTTGCTGTCGGCAACGTCACTTGTAATTTCTACACCACGATTTATTGGTCCTGGGTGCATGACTACAATTTCTTTATTTAGTGAATCTAATATTTTTTTATTTAACCCAAATTGTTGGGTGTATTCTCTAGTTGTTGGAAAATAACTAATGTCCATTCGCTCGTTTTGCACGCGTAGCATATTGGCTACATCACACCATTCTAAGGCTTTGCGAAGGTCAGTTTCTACCGTAACATCTAATTTTTCTATATATTTAGGGATAAGTGTTTTAGGCCCGCACACCTTAACTGAAGCTCCAAGCTTCTGAAGTGCAAATATATTTGACAGAGCCACTCTTGAATGTAGGATATCGCCAACAATAACCACGTTTTTTCCTGCAACATCGCCCAGTTTTTCACGAATTGAATAGCTGTCTAAAAGTGCTTGAGTAGGATGTTCATGCGCACCGTCTCCCGCATTTACAATACTTGCATCAACATGTTTAGAAAGAAATACACCTGCTCCAGGATTTGGATGTCGCATGACCACCAAATCAACTTTCATTGAAAGAATATTATTAACAGTATCTACTAAGGTTTCTCCCTTAGCAACGGAGGAGCTTGATGATGCAAAATTTATAACATCTGCTGAAAGTCGCTTTTCCGCCAGTTCAAAGGAAAGCTTTGTACGTGTACTGTTTTCAAAAAATAAATTGGCAATGGTAATATCGCGAAGCGAAGGAACTTTCTTAATAGGCCGATTGATAATCTCTTTAAAATGGTCTGCCGTCTCGAAGATAAGTTGAATATCGGCCTCGGTGATGTATTTAATTCCCAATAAGTGATTTACACTCAATTCCATTCTATTGGTTTCAGGTTTTGCCGAAGGCATCCCTTCGGGGTAGGTTCAAAGTTGTAGGTTTATATAAACACCACAGTTTTTTATTCGTCCCGATAGCTATCGGATCAATTTTTTACTAAATACACAGCATCTTCTCCTTCATTTTCCACCCAGCAGACTTTAACTTTTTCGCCATTAATTGCATCTACTTGCCTTCCTCTATAATCGGGTTGGATGGGTAAATGACGGCTAAAACGACGGTCTATTAGCGTAAGTAATTCTATTTCCAGCGGTCTTCCAAATGATTGTACCGCCGTTAAGGCAGACCGAATACTTCTTCCGGTAAAAAGCACATCGTCTATAAAGACTACATTTTTATCTTCAACAATAAAGTTTATTTGGGTTTTGTTGGCTTCCAAAGGCTTTACACCTCTTCTAAAATCGTCGCGAAAAAAGGTTATATCTAAATAACCTAGCTTGATATTTTTTATTTTGTACTCGGTTTCCAGCAATGTTTTAATCCGTTCGGCCAGAAAAACCCCTCTAGGCTGAATTCCTATAAGTACGGTTTTGGAAAAATCATCGTGTTTTTCAATCAATTGGCAAGCCAAGCGGTTAAGCGCAATATTAATATCGGTTGCGTTTAGTAATACTTTTTGGCTCATAAGGAAGTCTCAATTAATCTTGATAGCTATCTTGGACAGGAAGCAAAAGTACAATTTTTTTCAGATATACTCTTAAAGATTTATGCAAGCTTTACCGTCATTGTCTTTCAACACGCACCATATATAAAACAACGGAAATAAGGCATTAATTTTAATTTATTCCATAAAAAAAACCTTCCTCCCGATAAAAATCAAGAGAAAGGCTTTTCATTATTTATAAATGGGTGGCTTATTATTTACCGTCCATTTTGTCTTTAAGCGCTTGTAGCGCAGAGTTAGCGTCTCCTAAAGTAGTTTTAGACTCTTCGGCAGCAGCTGCTTGTTTTTTAACAGCTTGCTTCACAATCTTCGCTTCTTCTTCTTTATGGATTGCCATGTGCGATGCTACCACTTTCTTGAATTCTTTGTTGAATTCAATAATTTGGAATTCTGCTTCTTCACCTTTCCCTAGCATAGAACCATCTTCTTTTTCAAGGTGACGGTTTGGTACGAAAGCTACAATATCATCGTTAAATTTGATTGTTGCTCCTTTGTCAACTACCTCATCAATTGAAGCAGTGTGCTTAGATCCAACAGCAAATTCGCCTTCATATTTATCCCAAGGGTTTTCTTCGGTTTGTTTATGACCTAAACTAAGTTTACGGCCATCAACGTCTAATTCTAACACAACCACTTCTAGCTCATCACCAATGTTAGTGAATTCACTTGGGTGCTTGATTTTCTTAGTCCAAGAAAGGTCGCTAATATAGATAAGACCATCAATACCTTCTTCCAGTTCAACAAAAACACCAAAGTTGGTGAAGTTGCGAACAATACCTTTGTGGCGTGAACCTACTGGGTATTTGGTAGTAATATCTGTCCATGGGTCTGGCGTCATTTGCTTGATACCAAGGCTCATCTTACGCTCTTCCTTGTCCATTGTAAGGATTACCGCTTCAACTTCATCACCAACATTTACGAAATCTTGAGCGCTACGTAAGTGCGTACTCCAAGACATTTCGCTAACGTGGATAAGACCTTCTACACCTTCGGCAACTTCAATAAAAGCACCGTAGTCTGCAATAACAACCACTTTACCTTTTACTTTGTCTCCTACTTTCAACTCATCGCCAAGTGCTTCCCATGGGTGTGGGTTCAATTGTTTTAGACCTAATTGGATACGTGTTTTATCCTCATCAAAATCAAGGATTACAACGTTCAATTTCTGATCAAGCTCAACAATCTCATTTGGATGGTTGATACGTGACCAAGAAAGGTCTGTAATGTGAACAAGTCCGTCAACACCACCAAGATCAACAAATACTCCGTATGAAGTAATGTTTTTAACAACACCTTCAAGTACCTGTCCTTTTTCAAGCTGCCCGATGATTTCTTTTTTCTGCTCTTCGATATCCGCTTCAATAAGCGCTTTATGCGAAACAACAACGTTTTTGAACTCGTGGTTTATCTTAACTACCTTG
The DNA here is from genome assembly GCF_031631895.2 of Aequorivita marina. Classification (NCBI taxonomy): domain Bacteria; kingdom Pseudomonadati; phylum Bacteroidota; class Flavobacteriia; order Flavobacteriales; family Flavobacteriaceae; genus Aequorivita; species Aequorivita marina. The sequence goes on along the minus strand of NZ_JAVMBW020000002.1, from coordinate 83,945 downwards.
AACTCCATTGTTTTACCAACGTAGATATCGTAATCGCGGATTGGTTTAACGTCAATTTGCGAACCTGGCAAGAAAGCTTCAATTCCGAAAACATCTACGATCATACCACCTTTGGTGCGGCACTTCACGTAACCATTTACAATTGTAGCTTCGTCATGGGCAGCATTTACGCGATCCCACGCCTTAATGGTTCTAGCTTTACGGTGACTAAGAATAAGTTGACCTGTGCTGTCCTCGCGAACATCAATCAACACCTCTACAGTATCACCTACTTTTAAATCTGGGTTGTAACGGAATTCGTTCAAAGAAACAACACCTTCACTTTTAGCATTGATGTCAATGATTGCATCGCGATCTGTGATAAAAACCACTTTACCATCAACAACTTCGTCATCTAATGTGTCAACAAAGTTCTCGGCTACTAGTTTTTCAAATTCTTCTAGCTTACCATCGTCAATAGGATCAATTCCTTCTTCGTAGTTGTGCCAGTTAAATTCTTCTAGGAATTTTTCAGGGTTGCTTTCTTTTAGAGAGAGTTCTCTTTTAGGTTTTGAAGTTTCTTCAGTTGTCATTTCTGCAACTGCAGTTTTTTCTTCTTTTTTTGCAGCTTTTTCCTCAGCTACTTCTTTTGCTTTATCAGCCATTTGCTTGTATAATTGGTTTTCCAGTTTCCGAAGATTCGGTTTGTCCTTTAAAACCAATGTTTTGTATTCTGCTTTGTTACAAGATTTTAATGCGACTATCCCACAGAAGGGTTTATTTTTGTTTTGTTTTAATTCCTCTTTATCTTGACTCGTCGCTAAGAGGGGTGCAAAAGTACTATTTCCTATTTGATTTTCAAAACTTTAAAGAACAGAAGCTTTAAAGTTTTCCCAAAATTTTTATCGGGAACCGGAAGTGTTTAATTTTATTCCGTGTTAATTTTTAAAATTACATTCAATGAAACTCTATTTGGCTCTCTTTATTGCTGCATTTACAGTCAATGCCTGCAAAGTTAAAACATCCAAAACCACACCCGCTAACCAAATGGATACTATACTATATGTAAATAGCGAAAAAGTAGATTGTACCGGCCTTGGCCCTATGAAATGCCTGCAATTTCAAGAGTCTAAAACCCTAGATCCAGAAGCATGGCAACTTTTTTACGACCAGATTGAAGGCTTTCATTTTCAACCTGGGTTTGTTTATAAGCTCTATGTTAGGAAAGAAAAGATACCGGCTTCCAAAGTTCCGGCAGATGCTTCAAGCCTAAAATACACGCTTTTAAAAGTAATAGAAAAAAACAAAACAGCAGATTTTTTACTGGATGACATATGGGCCGTAAAAACTATAAAAGGTGAAAAAGTTAAAATTCGTAAAAACACTAGTGCAAATCAAGACTACGCGTTGGTTCTTGACATCAATCTTCTGGAAATGAAAATCTTAGGCTACGATGGCTGTAACAATTTTTATGGTAGCATTAAAACCTTCAAAAAAAATAAGCTTAACATGGCGGTGTTAGGTGCCACAAAGAAGCTATGCAAAAACATGGAAACCCCTTCAAGTTTTAGGGCTGCTATTGAAGAAGCAGATTGCTATACCTTTAAAGACGGGTCTCTATATTTTTATAATACTGAGGGAAACGAAGTACTTGAACTCCGTAAAGCCGATTAAGCTTATATTTAAAACAAACGTCCTTGCCCACCATCATCAGTTTCGGAGTCATCTGAAGTTTCGTTTTCTCCCTGACTTTTGGTTTTTGACTCCACATCTTCCTCTTCCACAACATCCATATTCTTTGGTTCTGTTGCTTTTGGCGGATTGTATGGAAGCGGCTCTTTGGTGTTTATTTCTAGTACTTTTTCTTTGGTAAGCTGGTTACCCATTGCGGTTATTCCCTTAACCGCTATAAATTCCTCTAAGTTTACCTCTAAATTATCATCGCGCTCCTGCCCTCTTTTCTTTGTAAAAACAACTTCAGCCATGGGGCGGTGATCTGTAAATATTTTTTCGAGATATGAATCTGGGTGATCGGTAATTATGGTTTCTTCCTTATCGGGGTTTTCAATCAAGAATCGCTTCACATAAAACAGTTCTTTTTCCCCCTCCCAATAAATAGCACTCAAGGGTTTATTCGGATTCCATTTTTCAAGAACGATCATATCGTCATCAAACCGCAATTGTAGGTCGGGAACCACCACTTTCACTACTCCTTTTTGATTCACGATAAGCAACCTGTCTTCTTTTCTAAATTCACCTAAAAGCTCGCCTCGATCATCTACGTTTAAACGCTGAACAGAATCGTCAAACCATATTTTACGTGGTTTTAGCGTGGACAGGCCTTTTTCTTTAAGTTCAATTTTTCTAATGGAATATTTGGTAACAATATTACCTTTTGAATTTCTTCCTTTAACCAATTGATCTGCAAAGTCTAAATCAAATTTCAACTTTTTAATGCTTCCGGATTGCCGTAAGTAAATAGCTACAACCTCCGCTTCACCATTTGGGTTAGCCGTAAAATACAACACTTTGGAGCCCTTGGTTCCGTTGGTCATATCATACTCCCTATCACGCGTCATGGAAGTTACAGAAAACCGCTTAACATAACTCGCGCCCTTGGTTCCATCGCGATAGATCATGTTATAAATAGTGCGTTTGTCTTTTTTCTTGAATACGGCAACATGAATAATGTTTTTCCCAATAAAGGTCTTGGAATCCACTTTGGTAACCATCATAGTACCATTTTTTGTAAAAACAATAATATCGTCTATGTCACTGCAATCGGTTACATATTCATCACGCTTTAAACTAGTACCTATAAAACCTTCGGCGCGGTTTACATATAGTTTTGTATTGCGAATTACCACCTTGGTAGCCTCAATATCCTCGAAGGTTCTTATTTCGGTTTTGCGTTCTTTCCCTTCTCCGTAATCCGCTTTTAATTTTTTAAAATAATCTATTGCATACGCAATAAGGTGTTCTAAGTGATGCTTTACTTGAGCTATGCTATCATCCAGTGCTTCAATCTTTTGCTGCGCCTTATCAATATCGAATTTTGAAATTCTTTTAATTTTAATTTCAGTCAATCGAACAATATCTTCCTCGGTAACAGCTCGTTTTAAATGTTTAATATGCGGCTGTAAACCTTTATCAATTGCAGCAATAACACCATCCCAGGTTTCTTCTTCCTCTATGTCTCGGTAGATTCTATTTTCGATAAAAATACGTTCTAAGGAAGCAAAATGCCATTGTTCTTCCAGTTCGCGCAATTGAATTTCCAATTCACTTCTTAGCAATTCTACCGTTCGATCAGTGCTTACGCGAAGCATTTCAGAAACACCAACAAATAGCGGACTATTATTTTCAATTACGCATCCAAGTGGCGAGATAGAGGTTTCGCAAGCAGTAAAGGCATAGAGTGCATCAATGGTTTTATCTGGTGAAAGACCACTAGGCAAATGAATTTGAATTTCCACCTCCGCAGCAGTATTGTCCTCTATTCTTTTAATTTTTATTTTTCCTTTGTCATTTGCCTTTAATATAGAGTCGATAAGCGACGAAGTATTGGTACCGAAAGGGATTTCGGTAATCACGAGCTTATTTTTATCTAAATGGCTAATTCTAGCACGGCTTCTAATTTTTCCACCACGTAAACCATCGTTGTAATTGGTAACATCCATGATTCCACCCGTTGGAAAATCGGGGTACAGCTGAAACCGTTTCCCTTGTAAATGCTTTACAGAAGCGTCTATCAACTCAATAAAGTTATGCGGAAGTATTTTTGTGGAAAGCCCAACGGCAATCCCCTCACCGCCTTGGTTTAAAAGCAAGGGAAACTTAACCGGTAAGTTAATGGGTTCTTTTCTTCTACCGTCGTAAGAGGCCTGCCAAGGAGTTATTTTCGGGTTGTAAACTACGTCTAGAGCAAATTTGGAAAGCCGTGCCTCAATATACCGTGAAGCAGCCGCACTATCGCCCGTTAAAACATTTCCCCAGTTTCCTTGGGTATCAATTAATAAATCTTTTTGACCAATTTGTACCATGGCATCCGCAATACTGGCATCGCCGTGTGGGTGGTACTGCATGGTATGCCCAACAATATTTGCAACCTTGTTGTAGCGGCCGTCGTCTAAATCTTTCATAGACTGCATAATACGGCGTTGCACCGGCTTAAACCCGTCTTCAATAGCAGGTACGGCACGCTCTAGGATTACATAGCTGGCGTAATCCAAAAACCAATCGCGGTACATACCGGTAACCTTGGTTATGGTCTCCTCAGAAGCATTTTCCATTTCTTCTGGTGTTAATTCGTCTTCGTTTTTGTCGAGTTCGTCACTCATAATTTTGTTTCCAAGTTTATGGTTTCTAATTCCAAGTTTGGAATATTTAAAGGTTTTTTAAGTATCTCTACACCGTTACAATAAAATTTCGTCATTGCAGAAGCATAAAGAACACAGCGATCATTTTATGATTTTCCCGAATAGATACTATTGATTTTAGGTTGCAAAAGCCAAATTCCGACCACGTAAAACCACAATAGAAAAAACTCTCCTACATAATCCGCAAATTCAAGCCTACGATTTAATGTAATGGACTTAATGGTCTTGGCGCAAAAGTACAGCATATAAAACATACAAAATATTGAAAATAGATGAAATGGTATTATTAATGCCAAACTTACCCCAATCATATTTTCCGGTGGCGGAAACTGATTAAACACGCCAAGATACATCATTGAAAACATCATTGCTACAATATAAACAAGCGGAATAAAGAAGAGAATTTTAAACTTCTTGATATTTAGACCATGGTTCTCCGGTAGAAATTTGTGCAACCCCACCCCCATTGACCAAAACCATCCAAAAAACACAATCACATAAAGCAACATAAATATTGGGAATGTAGCGAGCGCGAACAACGGACTGTCTGTTGCTATAACATATATAACTGTAACAAGCTGAAAAAGAAAAGGCAATCCTACCATTAAAATGAAAAGCTGCCAATGCTTAGCCTTAAGATACAATTTCACCATTGTTTAACTATTAAAGTGAATTAATTTTCAAAATTATCCAAAACCTGTTTTCCTATTGATTATACTTTAAAACAAGTGCTACTTATCTACTGACGCACCCAAAAACTGTGGAATTTGGATTATTGTTTAGGCTTCTACTTTATCTAGCTCCACCTTCAAGTTCTCAATAATAAACTCCTGCCTATCGGGTGTATTTTTACCCATATAAAAAGACAACAGCTCTTCTATACTCATGGTTTTGTCCAGCATTACTGGGTCTAAGCGAATATCGTTCCCTATAAAATGCACAAACTCATCTGGCGAAATTTCCCCTAAACCTTTAAATCGTGTAATTTCTGGTTTTGGCTTAAGCTTTTCTATGGCGTTCAATCTTTCTTCTTCGGAATAACAATAAATGGTTTCTTTTTTATTTCGAACCCGAAACAGCGGCGTTTGCAGAATGTACAGGTGTCCTTCCTTTATCAATTCAGGGAAAAATTGCAGGAAAAATGTAATTAGCAGCAACCGAATATGCATTCCATCTACATCGGCATCTGTTGCAATAACTATGTTGTTGTACCGCAGATCTTCCATTGAGTCCTCAATATTTAAAGCGGCCTGTAACAGGTTAAATTCTTCGTTTTCGTAAACAATCTTTTTGGTCATCCCATACGTATTCAAGGGTTTCCCACGTAGTGAAAAAACGGCTTGGGTGTTTACATCGCGGCTCTTGGTAATACTTCCACTAGCCGAATCTCCCTCTGTAATAAACAGAGTGGACTCTAAGTTTCTTTCATTTTTAACATTACCCAAGTGCACGCGGCAATCTCGTAATTTTTTATTGTGAAGGTTAGCTTTCTTTGCACGATCTTTTGCAAGTTTTCTAATACCACGAAGCTCTTTCCGCTCCCTTTCGGCCTGTACTATTTTACGCTGGATGGCATCTGCCGTCTCTGGGTTTTTATGAAGAAAATTATCTAGTTCAGTCTTTACAAAGTCGTTGATAAAGGTACGTACCGTAGGCAAATCGCCCCCCATATCTGTTGAGCCGAGTTTTGTTTTTGTCTGGCTTTCAAAAACAGGCTCCATAACCTTTATGCTAATAGCCGAAACAATTGACTTACGCACATCGCTAGTGTCGTAGTTTTTGCCGTAAAATTCGCGAACCGTTTTTACTAATGCTTCCCTAAAAGCGGTTAAGTGGGTTCCGCCTTGCGTAGTGTTCTGCCCATTTACAAAACTGTGGTATTCCTCGCTGTACTGTGTTTTACTATGTGTTATGGCAACTTCAATATCGTCACCACGCAGGTGAATGATGGGATAAGCCATATCTTCTTCTGAAATGGTTTCCTTCAAAAGATCCTTTAGTCCATTTTCAGAATAAAACTTTTCGCCGTTAAAATCTATGGTTAGCCCCGGATTGAGGTAAACATAATTTTTAAGCATTTTAGCTACATACTCATTTCTGAATTTAAAGTTTTTAAAAATAGACTCGTCCGGAATAAAAATAACCTTGGTCCCTTTTCGCCTTGACGAATCTTCAACCTTAATATCGTTTGTAAGTTCCCCTAACGAGAATTCCGCCGCTTTTATCTGATTGTCGCGAACAGACTCTACCTTAAAAAATTCGGAAAGCGCGTTTACCGCTTTTGTACCTACCCCGTTTAGACCAACCGATTTCTTAAAAGCACGACTGTCGTATTTTCCACCGGTGTTCATTTTTGAAACCACATCTACCACTTTTCCCAGCGGAATTCCACGGCCGTAATCACGAACGCGAACCTCCTTTTCCTTGATGCGCACTTCGATGGTCTTTCCGGAACCCATGACAAACTCGTCAATAGAGTTGTCAAGCACCTCTTTTAGTAGGATATAGATACCATCGTCTGGCGAAGATCCATCGCCAAGCTTCCCTATATACATGCCAGGGCGCATACGAATATGCTCTTTCCAGTCTAAGGAGCGGATATTATCTTCGGTATATTGTGTTTCGGCCATAAATTTTGGTGTAGGATTGCTAATATAAATATACGCGAGCACTTGTGAAACCAATACCTAAGAAAGTAATTAACAATAAATAGCTCAAAATTGTTAACAGTTTAATTTTCATATCAATAGTATGGAACAGACTTACATGCAATTATTTATAAGCAGGATTTTTATATAAACTAACAAAAACTCCAAGTTGTGCAAATTTTTGTTTCAACACCCAAGATTGCGAGACAATTTTTCTTGTTTTATCAGGCATTGAGTTTTCAACATTACTTAATATAATATACTGATTTTGGTCGATATTTGGCACTTTAAAATTGGCTTTTTCTGTCTGTTCCCTGGCGTAAGACTCGTCTATTTCATTCCATCGCAAGTATGTGCCAACTTGGTCTTGAGGAATATCATTGTCCGCAATATAAGCCCTCATCTTCTCAGCTACCGGAAAATAATTAAGATACGCAAAAGAGCTATCCCACGCCTGAGAAATTGTAGCTGGATAAATCCAAAAATGCCCAGTAATCAAACCTATGGAAACAATCAGGATTAGCCATTTTTTAATGCGTTTGGTTAGCTTCAAAACATACAACAAGTTAACCAGTAAAATCATTGCTAAAATATAAGCCATCATAACATAACGCGGTCCAGAGGGATTGCTAAAAGGCACGATTCCGAAGAAAAAAACAATTGCAAAAACGACCAACATCAAAAGAGTTTTGTGGGTAGCTTCGTTAAACCTTATGGTTAGCTTTCGATATTTCCAGAGCAAAACAAGTACAGGTATAACAACGAAAATCCTTCCAAATTCTAAATAAAACTTTATATACGCCAAAGCGTTTTTTATAAGTCTTTGAAACGTTGCCACCTCTCTATGTTGTGCAAAATCACCCTGTTTGGTAATAATTGCCCAGCCAATTTCATGGTATTGATACACCGCGAAAAGCAAAAATGCAATTGCCGCAATACTATATGGCAACAACTGGTATTTGGCGCTTTTAATATATTGGTTTCTATAGAGAAGTACATGGCAGACTGCAAGGGCAATAAAGATGTAAACACCTCGTAAATTCGTCATTAGAGCACCTAATAAAGCCAAGGTAAGCAATAGTGATTTGCTCCTTAATAATGCATTGCAACCCAGCAAGGTAAAAAAGAGCAGCAGCATGTCGTTGTTTAAGCTGCTGGTCTGCGCGAGCAAGGTGGGCTCAAGACAGATAAATAAAAATAATACAGGCGGAATGTGAGCTGCAAACAGCCGTTTGGTCAATTTATATAGCTGGTAGAAAACGCCCATATTCACAAAGAGCAAGAGCAATCGGGAGACCCAAAGTGATTTTCCAAAAAATTGCCACATCAGCGCCAAGCTTGTTGTCCATAATGGCGGATGACCAGAATTAATTTCGGTAGGAACAATAAGGCTGCTAAAGTTATTTTCATAAATCCAAGTTGCACGCCAAGCTTTGCTTATGGCGTCCCAAAAAAAGGGAGTTTCCAATAGCAGAAAGTATTCAACAATCAAAAATAGAAAAACAGGAAGCAAATACTTTGCATCAGTAAAAAAAGCTATTTTCTTTATTGATTTTAATCCAAGCATTTAATAGTATTTGTTTTCAGTATGCAAGGCTATTTGGTATGACTTCCAAAACCACAACTTCATCTGCAAAGTATAAAAAATGATTGAGTTTGGGTTGAAGTAAATAAAGTACGACATCAAATATATTTAAAAAAGCGGTTTTTAAACAGAACGAAATTTAGGTGAAGACTGCTAAATTTTTGCAAAGAATTGAAGAAGACATTGATTAGTTACATTTCTTTTTATAATTTCATAGCGCAAACAAAACACCGCAATGGAATTTATAGACTATTATCAAGTTCTAGGACTCGACAAAAGTGCGACTGCCTCAGACATCAAAAAGGCATATCGCAAACTGGCACGAAAGCTTCACCCTGACTTAAACCCGAACGATAAAGCCGCACAAGAAAAATTTCAGCGCGTAAACGAAGCTAATGAGGTACTGAGCGACCCTGAAAAACGCAAGAAATACGATCAATACGGAAAAGACTGGGAGCATGCCGATGCCTTTGAAGAAGCTAAACGCCAACAAAATGCGCAAGGTTTTGGCGGCGGTTACAGCGGCGGAAGAAACTACGCCGGCGGTTCACAAGGGTTTGACGAAAGTCAGTTTTCAGACTTCTTTGAATCTATGTTTGGTGGCCGTGGCGGTTTTAGTGGTGGTGGCAGAGGAAGGCAAGCTTCACAATTTAAAGGCCAGGATTTAAACGCTAGTCTCCGGCTTAATTTAACCGATATCCTTAAAAGTCAGAAACAGACCATTAGTCTCGGCGATAAAAAAATAAGGCTTACAATTCCTGCAGGAGTTGAAGATGGACAAACCATCAAGATAAAAGGCTATGGAGGCGAAGGAATGAACGGTGGCCCAAAAGGAGATTTATATATAACCTTTGAAGTCCTTAACAACACTACTTTTAAACGAATGGAAAGCGATTTGTATGCCACTCAAAACATTTCACTCTACACAGCTCTTCTAGGCGGCGAAATAACCGTTGATACCTTGACGGGAAAAGTAAAACTTAAGGTAAAGCCCGAAACACAAAACGACACTAAGGTTAAACTAAAAGGAAAAGGGCTGCCAAAATATAAAAAAGAAGGGCAACATGGCGATTTGTACATAACCTATAAAATAGACCTTCCCAAGAATCTTTCTAAAAAGGAAAAAGAACTATTTAATGAACTTTCAAAACTGAGATAATGGCACGAGAAAAATATATTTTGGTTAGTCACTACTGCAAAAATTCGAATGTTGAAGATTCATTTGTTCAAAGCCTTAATGAATTCGGGCTTATAACTTTTGAAGTAAAGAAAAACGACTATTTTATTGATGAAAATGATATTAATGAGATAGAACGAATGTTCCGACTTCATCACGACTTAGGAATAAACTTGGAAGGACTGGACGCGATAAAACAAATGTTAAACCGCATGCAAAAGATGGAGAAAGAAATGGAAATGCTACAAAAAAGATTGCGGTTGTACGAATAGTATTATAGTTTACTTCAAGTTTTTTTAACCAGCTTTTTATTAAAAAAAGCTAAAACGCAGCGTTTCAACCTCCTGTTAAAGTCAATTTCATTTCTGAAAAATCACTACAAACAGAATCTACAAATGAATTGGTAGAACTTTAAGTTCTAGACGTAATAGTGTCCGACTAAGGTTTAAGGTCGAAACACCAAGAGACGTTAGACACATTAAACATTAAAACGGAAATGCACAACATCGCCGTCTTTTACGATGTAATCTTTTCCTTCTACACCCATTTTACCAGCTTCCTTTACTTTGGCCTCACTGCCGTAAGATACAAAATCATCATATTGTATTACTTCGGCGCGGATAAAGCCTTTTTCAAAATCTGTATGGATTACACCAGCTGCCTGTGGCGCAGTGGCACCAACGGGAATGGTCCAGGCTCTAACTTCCTTTACCCCAGCGGTAAAATATGTTTGTAAGTTAAGTAACTTGTAGGCGCTTCGTATTAATTTAGCGGAACCTGCTTCCTCCAAACCTAAATCTTCTAGAAACATCTGACGCTCTTCAAAAGTGTCCAACTCGGTGATATCAGCTTCAGTTCCAACTGCCAAAACCAATACTTCGGCATTTTCATCTGCAACGGCTTCCTTTACCTTTTCAACATATGCATTTCCCGTAGCAGCCGCACCTTCATCTACATTACAGACGTAAAGCACCGGCTTATCAGTAATAAATTGAGAATTATCAATGTAATCGGCGCGTTCCTCTTCGGTTAAATCGATAGCACGCACAGAAATTCCAGCTTCAAGGCCAGATTTTACTTTCTGAAGCGCTGCCTCTTCCTTTTGTGCCTCTTTATTTCCTGTACGGGCAGCACGCTTTACTTTTTCAAGCTTTTTATCTGCCGTTTCAAGATCTTTTAATTGCAATTCAATATCGATAGTTTCCTTGTCGCGAATTGGGTTTACATTGCCGTCAACATGAACCACATTTTCATCGTCAAAACAACGAAGCACATGTAGAATGGCGTCGGTTTCACGAATATTACTCAAAAACTGGTTCCCTAAACCTTCCCCTTTACTCGCTCCTTTTACAAGACCGGCAATATCAACAATTTCAACGGTTGCAGGAAGCACACGCTCTGGATTTACCAATTCCTCAAGTTTTAAAAGTCGTTTATCTGGCACATTTACAACGCCCACATTGGGCTCAATGGTACAAAATGGAAAGTTTGCACTTTGTGCTTTTGCATTAGACAAACAATTAAAAAGCGTGGATTTCCCCACGTTTGGCAATCCTACAATACCTGCTTTCATTGATTCTATTTTTTAATGGCAATCTGCCGTCGAAACTCAATTTGAATTTTTGCAGTTGCAAATATAGGGCTTAACAATAGAATTTCAACATTAGATTCAAAATTGCTTTCAGAAAAATTTTAGTTATTATTTTACTTAAATTTTATAGTTTTTTAACATTTTTAAGGTTATTTTTACTGATTCAATAAAAATAAACCTTACTTATGAAAAATGTAATAACTAGCATAGCCATTGCGGCTTTTGCAGTAGCCGGATTACAGGCACAGGAAAACAAAACCCTTAAAAAAGAATCTACTATAACACGTGAGATAACCAAAGAAGGTAATAAAATTAAGGTAAAAGAAGTAAAGAGCACAGACACCGAACGCGGAGAAATTATTGTTGAAGGCACAAAGAAAACAAATCAAAACTTTAAAGAAAGCACTAGTAAAGATCTTTCTGCTGATAAGGTTTTGGTAAATGAAGCGGCCATTGATAAAAAAAACGAAGCAGCCATTAAAGCACAAAAAGAAAAACAGCAAGCTGCATTAGAACAATCAAAGCGAAAACAGGCGGCGCTTGCTGAAAAAAGAAAAAAAGAAAATGAAATGAAAGCGCTTAAAAAGAAGAAAGAACTTGCCGAAAGACAAGCTGAATTAGAAGCGCGACCTAAAGGAATGAATAAGCTTAAAAAAGACTAATATTTTAAAATAGCATTTAAATACTTCCGCCAATAAACGCTTAGGAGTTTATTGGCGGATTTATTTTATAATATAGAATCATTAGTGTCCGATTAAAAGAGTGAGAGAATTTGTTGAGTCACAGATAATAGGCAATTAGAATATTTTTTATTTAATGACAGCATGCTATTATACTTAGCATCAAAATTTATCAATTAAAAAGTATGTTTAAGCAATTTTATCTAGTTTTCAATCTATTAAAAAGCAAGTCTTACGTCTTATGTCTTTCAGCGCAGCGGTCTTATATCTTAGTCGGACACGACTAATATAGAATCTAAGGCTTTGCTATAAGATTCGGTATCAACTAGGTTGTTATGTGAACCTCCGGGAATTGACATAAAGTTAATTTTAGCTTTTGTTTCTAGCGCACTAAGTTTTTGACTATTTTCATAACTGACCACATAATCATCGGTGCCGTGAAATATTAAAATCGGACTCATAACTTCGGGCAGGTATTGATAGGTGGGAAAATGGTACTTTAAAAACCAATTAACGGGAAGAAACGGAAACCGTTGGCTAGCCACTTCATCCAAACTATAAAAGGGAGCTTCAAGAATTAATTGCCTAGGGTGGTTTTCCGAAGCCACATAAGTAGCGAATGTAGTCCCGAGGGATCTACCGTAAACAACTATATCATTTTCGTTATAATCATTCATCAAAAAATCATAAAATAATTGAGCATCGGCATAGAGCGCTTTTTCACTGAGTTTTCCTGTACTTTTTCCGTAGGTTCTATAATCCATCACCAAAACATCATAATTTCTATTGACGAATTTTTGAACCACAACACCCCAACTTGCTAGTTCGCCAGCATTTCCGTGGAAGTACAATACCACTCCTTTTGGATTTTCAACTTTAAAATGAAGAGCATTAAGCTTTGCCCCATCTGAAGTATTAAGGTTTATTTCCTCAAAATTTCCTGGAAATGAGTAGGTGTAATCCTGCGGAAGTGGCTCCGGCATAAAAATCATCTTTTCCTGTAAAAAATAAAGCGCTACTCCTATAAAAAGGTATAGGACAATTATTATTGCGAAAACTTTCTTTACCCAATACCACATTACCATACATTCTGATTTAAATTATAACTAGCTGTAAAAGTTTGCACAATCATCTTTATAAAAGTTTAGGAGAATCTCTTTAAAGGCACTTTCAAAGTTATTTAAAATTTTGAAAGTATCTCGAAATATGGATGTGGAACATAATACGAGATGTGTGAGCAGGATTAAAAGTGAATTGATGCTTATGATAGCGACTTATGACGTACAGCTAGAATAGCAATAGCATAAAATTAGGTTAATTTCATTTTATATACTATTAAAATGTTTCTATTTAATTAGAGGTTCAATAGCAAGGTGTCACTTTTTAAAAACATGCTAAAAGTGCGCTATTTTTGAAGCAAATAGGTTTTACTTTTTAATCAGATACTACTAACATTTTTTAAACAATAGGGTCAACAAAAACAACTTTAATAAATGATTATTAAGGTGTTGTAAGTTTTTAACATCTTAACTAGCTATCTTTGTTTTAACAAATTTAAAAACAACCATTATGAAAAAAGTATTGATAGTAATTGCATTAGCCGCTTTTACCACTGGCTTTGCACAGAAAAATAAAAACACCAAAAAAGAGACTGTAATAACAAAAGAGGCGGTTAAAAGCACTAAAGGCGTTGATGTTTCAGAAAAAACTAAGACCGTTACAAGCAAACAAGCCATGACTCTAGAGGATTCTGACGCCAATAAAACAAACCAAAATGTAGTCATGAAACCCATAGAAGTAGATACCGAAGTGAGTTACGGGTATGACGGAAATCGTTTTCAGTTTATCAATCAAAAAGATGAAGATGGCTACAGAATGATGACTGTACGGGACAATGCTTCTAAAGAAGAATATGCCATAATCAAACCTACTACACAAAACGGATATTATATTTTATCTAAAGACGGCACTTCTTCCTTTGGGTATTTTAATGAGGACGGCAACTTTGTGGTTGAACGCTATGACGCTAAAAATGATGCCGTAGTCTCTGACGTTTATAAGCTTCAAATGAACAAAGACTTAAAAAAAGAATAATCCATTAACTATTCTATAAGTAAAAATTGCCCTTCAAATCTAAGCTTGAAGGGCAATTTTTATTTGGAGTTTATTGGCCGCAATGATAACATTCGTGGTATTTACCGATGTATAGAAAATTGGTGTTAAGGACTTCACCTAAACAAAACTTTTCCTTATTGGCCGTAATTATTAACCTAATTCTATCAATATGAAAAAACTATACACGCTTATTTTTATGCTCTTTATAGCATCAACTACGTATTCGCAGGATTGTAACATTGGTAATACTGATGGCTCAGACCCAAGCTTTGTAATTGGAAGTTTTATAGCCCATAATTTATTGGGAGTAAATTTCACGCTTTCAGAGGTGGGTGTGTTACAATCACTAAATATGTTCGGCAACAATACCATTGCACAAATTCAAATGGCAATCTATGACGATATGGGAGGCGCGCCCAATAATCTTATTGCATTTTCCAATATTACATCTCTGGAAGTAGGGCTAAATAGCCTACCTATAACTCCCATGGAGCTAGAGCCAGGTGATTACTGGATTATGGCCATTTATGACATTAACGGCAACCACAGTAATGTAAATCAAAATGCTTCAAGTAGTCTTGTATATTATATACCTCAAGCTTTTGGTAGCCCTATACCCACAAATGCCTCTGGCTTTATATCTTATACAGGTCAAGATTTTCTTTATTACGCCGAAGTAAGCTGCGGTCCATTATCGGTAAACGAATTAGAAAGGAATTCGATTTCCATATCTCCCAATCCAGCTTCTGATTATATTGTAATTGGAAACATAAAGGAAGATATGCTTTTTGAAATATACGATTTAACTGGTAAAAAATTGATTGAGAAGAATCTTAGCATGTCGGAAAATCAAATTGATATTAGTCAACTTGCTGCGGGAACTTACCTAATAAACAATGGCTTAACCTCCGTATCAAGATTCCTGAAAAATTGAGCTCAGTATCCGTAATTTTAATCAAAAAAAGCAACCTTTCTGGGTTGCTTTTTTTGATTATAAGTGGAAATCTGGTGTCATTCTTTGTGCATAAAGGCCTGCTTGGCCAATAACTCCTCATCAGATTCTACATGATCTTCATCTGGCACGCAGCAGTCCACCGGGCAAACGGCAGCACATTGCGGCTCGTCATGAAATCCTTTACACTCCGTACATTTATCTGCAACAATAAAATATATTTCGTCACTTACAGGATCTTGGGTTTTATTGGCATCTACCGTTTTTCCATCTGGTAGCACTACCTCGCCGTCTAAGTCGGTGCCATCGGCATAGCGCCAATCATCTGCGCCTTCATAAATAGCTGTATTGGGGCATTCCGGCTCACACGCCCCACAGTTTATACATTCATCTGTTATAATAATTGCCATGGTATTTAGTTTTTCTAACTTTGCACAAATTTAATGCCTATAAAGGGCAACTCCAAAAGAAGTATGCAATTAAAGGACAAAATTAACGCTTTTATCGGTTTGGGCAATTTCATGAGCCAAAACGAAATGACAATCGACGATTCGACTTTGAGGAAAGCAGAAGCCGAAAACGGATGGTTTACGCAAGAAAACATAAACTTTGCGCTAAAGAGTTGGGGTAAAGCCCTTTCCGAAGAAAATATAACACGCTGGTTGTCTGGTTACAAAATCCAAAAAACCGAAGCAAAAACCATAGCTGTTATTATGGCTGGAAACGTACCCTTAGTTGGTTTTCACGATTTTCTTTCGGTGTTGATTACGGGCCACAAAATCTTGGCCAAGCTATCGTCAAACGATAAAGTGTTGCTTCCATATATAGCCAAGCAATTAATAGCCATTGAACCCCGATTTGAAGCGTATATTGAATTTACGGAAGGAAGAATGAACAATTTCAATGCGGTTATTGCTACGGGAAGCAATAATACAGCGCGATATT
This sequence comes from Aequorivita marina, assembly GCF_031631895.2. Lineage (NCBI taxonomy): Bacteria > Pseudomonadati > Bacteroidota > Flavobacteriia > Flavobacteriales > Flavobacteriaceae > Aequorivita > Aequorivita marina. The sequence continues at coordinate 67,894 of NZ_JAVMBW020000002.1, read as the reverse complement.
TTGAATATTACTTCGGAAAATATCCAAACATCATCCGTAAAAACCGAAATTCGGTTGCAGTTTTAACCGGAAATGAAACAGCAAAAGATTTAACAAATCTTGCCGATGATATTTTTAGGTACTTTGGCCTCGGTTGCCGTAACGTTTCAAAAATATACATTCCGGAAGATTATGATTTTGAAGCTTTTTTTAAAGGAATGTTCAGTTGGAAAGAGATTATTCACAACCATAAATACATCAATAATTACGATTACAACAAGGCAGTTTACTTAATGGACAGCCTTCCGCTTCTGGATAATGAATTTATGCTACTCAAAGAAGATCCAGGGTTCTCCTCCCCTATTTCGGTAGTTTTTTATGAAAAATACACCTCAAAATACGCCGTAAAAAAGCGATTGGAAGCAGAAGCTGAAAACATTCAATGCCTGGTATCAAAAGCAGGTCTGCCCAATGAAATTACTTTCGGAAAAGCCCAGCATCCCGAATTATGGGACTATGCCGATGGTGTGGATACCATTGAATTTTTGTTGAAAATTTCTTGATAAAAATAATGTAATCCATACATTTTTAGAGTCATAATTTACATCTTTGCGCTATAATTTTTTAGAAAAGTGAAATGCCGTTGCTGTGTTTCTCGTATTGAAATCAGCATAATACCAAAAGAAAGCATTTTCTTTTTGAGCTAAAACTTCCAGATGAAAAAACACAACTTTAGTGCGGGACCTTGTATTTTACCACAATCGGTTATGCAGAAAGCAGCTGATGCTGTTTTAAATTTCAACAATTCTAACCTATCGTTGATTGAGATTTCGCATAGAAGCCCCGACTTTACCGAAGTAATGGAAACCGCGCAAAGCCTAGCATTAGAGCATTTAGGCCTTAGGGATAAAGGATATAAGGCCCTTTTTCTGCAAGGTGGTGCCAGTTTACAATTTGTAATGGCTGCCTATAACCTTCTAGAAACCAAAGCCGCCTATCTCAATACAGGAACTTGGAGCTCCAAAGCTATAAAGGAAGCTAAAATCTTTGGCGAAGTTGTAGAGGTTGCTTCCTCAAAGAATGAAAACTTCAACTATATCCCGAAGCATTATAACATACCAAAAGATGCAGATTATTTTCATTTCACTAGTAACAACACGATCTTCGGAACCCAAATAAAAGACTTCCCGGAAACCTCGGTGCCTATGGTCTGCGATATGAGCAGCGATATATTTTCACGGCAACTCGATTTTTCAAAATTCAGTATCATTTACGCTGGAGCACAAAAAAACATGGGACCTGCCGGTACTACCCTAGTGGTAGTAAAAGAGGATATTTTAGGAAAGGTTTCACGAGAAATCCCATCTTTATTAAATTACCAAACACAAATTGAACGCAATAGCATGTTCAATACACCATCTGTTTTTTCGGTTTATGTTTCCATGTTAACCCTAGAATGGTTAAAGGATTTAGGCGGAATTCCGGCAATTGAAAAAGTAAACAATGAAAAAGCCAGAGTTTTATATGCCGAAATTGACAGAAATCCACTGTTTAAAGGATTTGTAGCGAATAAGGAAGATAGATCTATTATGAATGCAACCTTTAACCTCAGTGATCAAAAATTAAAATCACGCTTTGACAAACATTTAAAACAAGCTAGCATTAGTGGTATAAATGGGCATAGAAGTGTTGGTGGATATCGTGCTTCTATCTATAATGCTATGCCGTTGGCAAGTGTAAAAGTCTTGATTGAGGTAATGCAAGAAGTAGAACAGAAAGCATAAAAACAAATAAGCCGCTGCTTTAAAGTGAGCTAAACGTGCTCGTCTTTACCTGTAGCGAAACAAAACCAAAGAAAGTTATGACAGTATTAGCCAACGACGGAATTTCACAAAGCGGAATCGACATACTAACCGATGCCGGCTTTAAGGTATTAACGGTGCATGTGGCGCAGGAACAACTAAAAAACTATATCAATGAGCATAAAGTTGAAGTGCTTTTGGTACGCAGCGCCACCAAGGTTCGGAAAGATATTATTGATGGCTGCCCATCATTAGAGCTTATTGGCCGTGGCGGTGTAGGCATGGACAATATAGACGTGGACTACGCAGGAAAAAATGGAATTGAAGTGATAAACACCCCGGCCGCATCTTCAGAATCAGTAGCAGAGCTCGTTTTCGCACACTTGTTTGGTGGCGTTCGATTTCTATACGACTCCAATAGAAACATGCCACTAGAAGGTGACACAAAGTTTAAAAACTTAAAAAAGGCCTATAGTTCTGGACGTGAGCTTAACGGAAAAACTTTGGGTATTATTGGCTTCGGAAAAATTGGGCGCCAAGTAGCCAGAATAGCTTTGGGTTGCGGCATGAAGGTTATTGCAAGCGACCATCAAGTAGGAGAAGCAGACATTAAACTAGACTTTTATGACGGTCAAGAAATCACGCTAAAGATTAAAACTGCTCCAGTTGATAAACTTATAAAAAATAGCGATTTTATTAGCCTACACGTACCTTCTCAAGCCGGTCATTTAATTGGTAGAGAAGAAATTTCAAAAATGAAGGATGGCGTTGGAATCATCAACACCTCGCGAGGTGGAATCCTTGATGAAGTTGCATTACTGGAAGCAATTGAGGATGATAAAGTTTCATTCGCGGCTCTTGATGTTTTTGAAAATGAACCCTCGCCTTCGATTAAAGTCTTGATGAATGAAAAAATATCGCTTAGCCCGCATATTGGAGCTGCTACCAACGAAGCGCAAGACCGAATTGGCATCGAGCTGGCCGAACAAATAATCAATAAAATGGCCAAGGCTTAGCAATTTTAACTATTTTAGTGCTTTAATTAGAAAATTTGACACAATGGCTTCAATTTTAGATTTATTAAGTAGTGATATGGGCAAACAGCTCATCAAAGGTGCAAGTGCACAAACAGGACAATCTTCAGATAAAACTGCAACCGTTTTAAGTATGGCACTTCCAACAATACTGGGTGCAATGCAGCGCAATGCTGAATCGCCAGAAGGTGCAAAAAGTTTGAATAACGCGTTGGAAGATAATCGTCACGATGGTTCAATTTTAAACCAATTGGGTGGCCTTTTAGGAGATGGCGGTGCAGACTCAAGCCTCATGAATGACGGGGCAGGTATATTAAACCATGTATTGGGCGGAAAGCAATCAAAAGTAGAAAACAATATTAGTCGTGCAAGCGGGGTTGACTCTCAATCGGTGGGTAAAATTATTCAAATGGCGGCTCCAGTTATAATGGGGCTTCTAGGCAATCAAAAACGAAAAAATAATGTAGATCAAGGCGGCATAGGAAGCCTATTGGGTTCTATGTTAGGAAAAAGTAACGATCACGATCAATCTTTAATCACAACGCTTTTAGACTCTGATGGCGATGGGAGCGTTATAGACGACGTTGCTGGAATGTTCCTGGGCGGCAATAAAAACAAAGGTGGAATTGGCGACATGCTAGGTGGTTTGTTTGGAAAGTAAAAACCTCCAATTACACTTTAAATTACAGTACCGTCTTAAATTAGTTTAGGGCGGTATTTTTTTTTGAATGTTAAACTCTGAACCGATTCAAGTTACATTCCTTAACTTTGCAAAAAATGAACGTTTATAGGGTCTAGTTTAGAATCTAAACCGAAGCGAGTAATTAATTTGGTAAACTATCGTAAATAAAATACCTGATAACATCCCCAAATTCAAAACCTTTTATCCCGATGAAAAAACTCATACTTTTATTTTCAATTTGTATTGCTATTTACAGCTGTGGAAGCAGTACAACTATGAACGGCTCTTCCGGTTCGGACGTTATTAAGAATGATACCATTCGCATTGGGAATGAAAGTCTTGATTATGAAATTATAATCATAGAACCTGGTTTTGACTCTTGGTTGGTCTCTCAACCCCCTCGTGGACACTACGGGCAGTCACTTTTAGAGGCAAAAAACCAAATCTTTGTAGCTGAATTTAACAATCGGGTTTTAAACCCGGGCACATATTCTAAGAAGTTATATGGCGAACAGATTAACTACGACCCAACAGTAGATTATGGCTACGAAGTAAACTATTTACTCTACAATTACTTTGTTTACTTTCAAGAAAAATACGATCAAACCTTTAATAGTGGAAGAAAGTGAAAAAGCTTAAGGAACGTTGGAATGTTGAAACCAACGGACAACTTTTTATAATATTTTTGGTGTTTGCCATTACCGGTAGTTCTGCGGCCAAATTAGCAGGGCCCGTAACCGAATTTCTTGAAGTTAAGCGGGAAATGGGCTGGTATATCTATTGGCCATTTCGTCTTCTGGTAATTTTTCCGGCCTACCAAGTACTCTTGGTCTTTTTTGGATGGTTATTTGGCCAGTTTCAATTTTTCTGGGATTTTGAAAAGAAAATGCTTCGTAAAATGGGGCTTGGTTTTTTGTTTAAGCAATGACTTCAAAAAAGGAAATATTTAAATTTATTTTTGCTGCGATCTTTTCGCTGGCTTTGCTGTTTCCTAGTTTCGTACAACTTGCCCATACATTTGAAGACCATAAACACGAAGTCTGTATAGACTTTAGCGTTCATATTCATAAAAAACAACTAGATTGTTCTATTTATGACTTTCACTTTTCATTATTTAATTTTGAAGTAGATCCTCCTTTCAAATTTGCGGCGACAAATAGTTTTCAGACAACGGAAACACATTATCTTCTGCCCGAATTTACCATAAATGCAGTACACTACTTCCTAAGAGGCCCACCACTAATTTCTTGATTTTACAGGCTTAATCTTTATTATTAAAAAAAAATCAGGAAACATGAAGAACCTTTTATGTTTGCTTGCATTGCTATTTACTTATATAGCAGCAAGCGCACAAAACTCATTAACAGGAACAATAATCTCAAAACAACAAAACCAGCCTATATCAGCAACGGTCTATATTCCACAATTGGAAAAAGGAACCGTCGCCGATTTTGACGGCAAGTATCAATTAAAAAATATCCCAGACGGCAATTATAATGTCGTGTTTTCATCACTTGGTTATGCAAGTATTTCAAAAAAAATAACGTTTTTAAACAACAGCGAAATACTCGAAAACATTGAAATGGAAGCAAGTGCTGTAGAAATGGAAGAAGTAATTGTATCTACTCCATTCCATAAATTACAGAGCGATAACGTAATGAAAGTAGAACGTATTTCTACTGCCGAGTTAAACGCAGCTGGTGCCGTAACCCTAGCAGACGGTATTAAAAACATTGCGGGCGTAGCTATTATAAGCACGGGAACTGGAATAGGAAAGCCCGTAATTCGCGGGTTGAGCTCCAATAGGGTATTAACATACACCCAAGGTGTTCGTTTGGAAAATCAACAATTTGGTGATGAGCACGGCTTGGGCATTAACAATTCTGGCGTTGAAAGCGTAGAAGTGATTAAAGGACCTGCCTCCCTGCTCTACGGAAGCGATGCCTTGGGCGGCGTACTTTACCTAAACCCTGAAAGATTTGCAATTTCTGGTGAAACGCATGGCGATTTAAGCAGCACCTATTTTTCAAATACCTTGGGAACTTCAACTAATATCGGGGTTAAAACTTCTGGCGATAAACTTAAATTCCTCGCTCGTGGTTCTTATTCCGCATTTAGCGATTATGATACGGGTTCAGATTATCGCGTAACCAACTCTAGGTTTAATGAAAAAGATTTAAAGACTGGCATTCAGTATTTGGGTGCGAAGTTTAAATCTACGTTGCGGTATAACTACAACCGCTCAAACATTGGTATTCCAGAAGAAATTGGCAGTCAAAGTCAATCAAAAAACTTGGAGCTTCCGTTTCAGGAAATTGACAACCATATCTTGAGTTTTGACAATACTATTTTCTTAAACAATTCCAGTTTAGACATTAAAATGGGGTATTTGTTTAATGATAGACGTGAGTTTGAAGATGAAACTGACCATGCAGAACTACGCATGAAATTGAGCACTTTCAATTACGATGTTAAATATAACCTTCCAGAATTTGGGAATTTTGAAACCATAATTGGATTACAAGGGATGTTTCAAGACAATAAAAATGAAGGCGCCGAAATATTAGTTCCAGACGCCAAAACCACTGATATTGGCATTTTAGCCACCTCTCACTATCATTTAGAGAAAATCGATTTACAAGCTGGAATCCGTTTTGATAGTCGGAAAATTAAAACCGATGCCGCTCGAAACCCAGTTGATGAAAACTATATTCCGGCACTCAATAAAACCTTTACAAGCTTTACGGCTGCTTTAGGTGCGAAATTTGATTTAGTTGAAAATCTTTCGGCGCGGGTAAACGTAGCAAGTGGATTTAGAGCTCCAAACTTGGCGGAGCTTACCTCCAATGGCATACACGAAGGTACAAACCGATATGAACGAGGAAACGAAAACTTAACTAACGAACAGAATTTTCAAGCTGATGTTTCTCTAGAATACAGAAATAAGCACATTGAGTTTTTTGCGAACGGGTTTTATAATTCGGTAAACGATTACATTTTTATTTCACCTACAAACGAAGTTATAAATGAAACCCAGGTTTATGATTACCTTCAAAACAATGCGAATCTTTACGGCGGAGAGATTGGGTTTCACCTACATCCGCATCCTCTGGACTGGCTACATTTGGAGAGCAGCTTTGAAACTGTAACCGGTAAATTGAGCAATTCTGACTATTTACCACTAATTCCAGCAAACACATTGCGAAACACCTTTAGAGTAGAACTAAACGATGGCGAAATTAGAAAATACACTTCCGCATTTATAAGTCTTGAAAATACATTCGACCAAAAGAATATCAGTGATTTTGAAACCAACACGGGTGGATATTCACTTTTAAGCGTGGGGATTGAAAGTAGCTTTAAGGTTAATAGAGCCTTGTTTACATTGGGTTTAAACGGAACAAACCTAACTGATAAAAAATATATGGCGCACCTGTCTCGATTTAAACCAGATGGAATTTTAAATATTGGCCGGAGTATAAATGTAAATTTAAAAGTTGAAATTTAACAAGAAAGCCCCAAAATGGGGCTTTTTTTATTCGTTTACTTCAACTTCAATGGTGTGAGGAGTAGGTTGTTTTTTCCAAACGTATGTATAAAACCACATTAAAGTAAAGGTCGGAATTACATCGGTAAAAGGTAGAATTTCTTCTAAAAACACAACTACCGAAGCAATTTTTCCTTCCGTTCCTTTATACATTTCGTTCATTTTCTTTGCGGCAAAAGGCGCCCAAATAATATCTAAAAATGGGCCCACCATCGGGATGACCATAGAAACCATACCAATAAGGTCAAAGATTATTCCCTGCCGTAATACTTTATATTTTTCGTCTTTCATTTATGCTTTGTTTGATTCTAAATATAATAAATTAAAAAACATTCCAAAAACACACTCGTATAAAAACGTGAGAAAATCAATTAGTCATGTCCGACTAAGACATAAGACGTAAGACTTGCTTTTTAATAGATTGAAAACTAGATAAAATTGATTAAACATACTTTTTAATCGATAAATTTTGATGCTAAGTATAATAGCATGCTGTCATTAAATAAAAATATTCTAATGACCTATTATCTTTGACCCAACAAATTTTCTCACTCTTTTAATCGGACACTAATGAAATACAATTAAACTATCTAAGACAAATCGCTGCTAATCAGCTTTAGAAATTCATTTCTTGTTTGAATGGCCTCAAACTGTCCGCGAAACCCAGATGTAGTAGTAACGCTGTTTTGTTTTTGAATGCCACGCATCATCATGCACATATGTGAAGCTTCTATGACTACAGCAACTCCCTTCGGCTTTAATGTGTTATTTATACATTCCAAAATATCATGGGTTAATCGCTCTTGAACCTGAAGCCTACGGGCAAAAACATCAACAATTCTAGGTATTTTACTTAGACCGACTATCTGCCCATCGGGAATATACGCTACGTGTGCTTTTCCAAAGAACGGAAGAATATGGTGTTCGCATAGGGAGTATAACTCTATATCTTTAATTACCACCATATCCCGATACGATTCAGCAAACATGGCACTTTTTAATATTGCTTCTGGATCTTGACAATGACCAGAGGTTAAAAACTGCATGGCCTTTGCGGCTCTTTCGGGTGTTTTTACAATTCCTTCTCTGGTAACATCCTCTCCTATTCCCTTTAAAACTTCGTTGTAGTTTTTAATTAAATTATCCGTTACCGGTTTGTCGTATTCTTCAAAATATTTATAGGAAGCCATTTGCAGTTTTTGTTTAAAAAATTGACTTCAAAAGTAAACCGATAATATGAAATAACAACAATATCTTTAATAGGATTGTGTTATAGCACGATAAATAGTACTTTCACATTTTAATTTTGAAGTATGATTGAAGCCCAAAATATACATAAAAGCTATGACGATTTACATGTGTTAAAAGGAGTAGATCTTCATATAAAAAAAGGTGAAATAGTATCAATAGTCGGGGCTTCAGGAGCTGGAAAAACTACCTTATTGCAGATAATTGGAACCTTAGATTCGTTTGAAGACTCCAAAACCAATTTACGTATAAACGGAGTGGACATCGGCTCGCTTTCCAGAAAAAAATTGGCGAAATTCAGAAATGAAAACCTGGGGTTTATATTCCAGTTTCATCAACTATTACCAGAATTTACGGCAATTGAAAACGTATGTATTCCCGCATTTATAAAAAATACACCAAAGCCCGCTGCCATTAAAAGAGCTAAAGAGTTGCTCTCTTTTCTCGGGCTTTCACATCGCGAAAACCACAAGCCAAACGAGCTTTCGGGCGGAGAGCAGCAAAGGGTTGCCGTGGCACGCGCACTTATTAATAATCCTGCCATAATTCTTGCTGACGAACCCAGCGGAAATCTAGACACCGAAAGCGCAGAAAACCTACACAACCTCTTTTTTGAGCTACGCGATGAGTTTGGGCAAACCTTTGTTATTGTTACCCATAATGAAGAATTGGCAGATATGGCCGATCGAAAGCTCGAAATGCAAGATGGATTAATTATAGATTAATGCGAAAATTACAAAAACTGAACATTAAAAAAATTCACTCCAATGAATAAAAGTGAATTAAAGTCATTCCTAGACGAAAAAGTCAGAATTTACAACAATCCAAACTTTATTGAAACTGACCCCATTCAAATTCCGCATCTGTTCTCGAAAAAAGAAGACATAGAAATAGCTGGTTTTTTGGTGGCAACAATTGCTTGGGGTAACCGGAAGAGTATTATTAAAAATGGAAACCGATTGGTTGAATTGATGGGGAATTCGCCCTATGATTATGTATTGAATTTTTCCAACAGCTCCACAGATGCACTTTCGGGTTTTGTTCATCGCACTTTTAACAGCGACGATTTGACTTACTTTTTTAAATCGCTTCAAAACATTTATAAAAACCATGGCGGTTTAGAAAAACTTTTTGCCAAACATGCTGAAGCAAATTCTTTGCAAATTTCTATTCATCACTTTAAAAAAGTGTTTTTTGAACTCGACCACCTTTCTAGAACAGAAAAACACGTGAGTGACCCCTTAAAGAATTCTGCCGCTAAAAGAGTTAATATGTTTCTGCGCTGGATGGTTCGCAATGACAATACAGGAGTAGATTTCGGATTATGGAAAAGCATCGATCCTTCTGCCCTTTCTTGCCCGCTGGACGTTCACAGCGGAAACGTGGCCCGTAAACTCAATTTATTAGGCCGGAAACAAAATGACGCCAAAGCCGTAACCCAATTAGATTCAGCTTTGCGGAATCTAGACCCAGACGATCCAGTAAAGTATGATTTTGCACTATTTGGGCTCGGTGTTTTTGAACGGTTTTAATTAAAATTTTAACCCAATTCGCACAATCCAATACATTTAAACAAATATTTGTAAATTGTCGTACATTTACCACTCAAATCTAAACATTATTGTTATTAGGTTTAAAGATAAAATCGAAAGTAGGCTTTGATAAAACCAGATTTTCCCATTGATGAACAGCAGCGGTTGGAGGCCGTACGGTCATATCAGTTGTTAGACACACTTCCTGAAAAGGACTTTGACAACATTACAGCGCTTACCGCTAGTATATGCGATGTGCCTATTTCATTGGTGACGCTTTTAGATGCAGATCGCAATTTTTTAAAGTCCTACTACGGTTTAAACTTTAACGAGTCTCCACGCGACACCTCTTTTTGCGGGCATGCCATTTTGGAAGAAGACAATCTTTTTATTGTAGAGGATGCTCGGAAAGATCCGCGTTTTAAAGACAACCCGCTTGTTAGCGACATGCAAGCTATTTTTTATGCAGGCGTTCGTTTGGTAAATTCTGAAGGATATCCGTTGGGCACGCTTTGTGTTTTTGATACAAAACCTCGAACCCTTTCAAAATCACAGAAAAATGCACTAACTTCATTAGCCTATCAAGTTGTTAATCTTTTTGAGGCCAGAAAGCGCAACAGAACATTAATGCAAGTGCAACGGGAGCTAAAAGAAAAGAATGAAGAGCTAAAGAACTTTGCAGGCATTGTTTCGCACGATATGAAGATGCCATTAGCAAATATGATTATCACCTCAGACATACTCCGTTCTAAATACGGATCACTTTTAGATGAACAAGGAAAAGACTATTTGGACTATATAAAACAATCTTCCTTTACCTTAAGTGAATATATTACAGGTCTATTAGAACATTACGAGAGTGATAAAACGGCATCTTTAAGTGAAGAAGCCTTTGATAGCCATGATCTTTTAGAAGAAATAATTGAGTTGCTAAACATTAATATTGATTGCGAAATCAATCTTCCTGAAGAAAACATTGAAATGCATGCCAATAAATCTGCTTTAGAGCAAATAATCCTGAATTTGGTTGGCAATAGCTTAAAATACAACGATAAGGACAAGGTGAAAATAGATATTAGTTGCAGAGAAGAGAGCGACTATTATTATTTTACCATTGCCGATAATGGCATGGGAATCGCCAAAGAAAAACTACCCAACATCTATGAACTTTTTGGAACAGCAGGTACTTTAGACCGCAATGGAAAAAAAGGAAATGGCATAGGCTTATCCACAGTTAAAAAGTTAGTAAACAGACTAAATGGAGAAATTGAAGTCTCTTCCAAACTAGGTGAAGGTACCACCTTTTCGTTTAGCATCAAGAAAAATTAAGCTTTATAAAAATCAATACTTCATTGACACTTTACGGTTGTGATATTTGAACTTTAGATGCTATTTTAATCACTTTAAAACCCAAAAGAAAAACTATCTTTAGCTTTACCATTAAGAAATAGGATTTATTACGTTCCATTTTCTATCTTTGAGCAATATTTATAGGAATGCAGTTTAAACACCCAGAAATTCTTTACGCCCTTTTCCTGCTGCTCATCCCAATTTTTATTCATCTATTTCAGCTTAGGCGTTTTCAAAAAGTAGATTTTACGAATGTCGCTTTTCTAAAAAAGGTGACTATCCAAACCAGGAAAAGCTCGCAACTTAAAAAATGGCTCACATTACTCATGCGTTTGGCCGCGTTGGCATGTATTATTGTTGCTTTTGCCCAGCCATTTACAGCTTCAAAAACCGCATTAAGTCAAGAAAAAGAGACGGTTATTTATATAGACAACTCCTTTAGTATGCAGCTTAAGGGAGAAAAAGGACCACTCCTAGAACGGGCATTACAAGATTTATTCAACAAAACCGATACTTCAGGTAAACTGAGCTGGTTTACAAATAATTCAGAAAAAAGGAATAGTGCTCCACAAGATTTTAAAAATGAGGTTCTCAGCATAGGTTATTCGCAAAACCAGATGAGTCCGAGCCAAGTTGTACTCAAGGCCAACCAACTTTTCTCCAATGAAAGTGGCGTATTAAAACGTTTGATTTATATTTCAGATTTTCAACAGAAAGATAAACTCCCCGCCCTTCCAGAAAACCTAATGGTTGATGCTGTACAGCTGAAACCCGTAAAAGCAATAAATATTGCCTTAGACAGCGTTTATATTGCCTCAAAAAATGCGAGTACCACACAATTAAAGGTCAAAGTTTCAAAACAAGACAAAACCCTTTCAACATCTACAATTTCGTTGTTTAATAAAGCGAATCTAGTAGCTAAAACCGCTCTAGACCTTTCGCAAAGCAACGACGGAATCACAACCTTCGATATTGAGAACGAAAATGAATTTATTGGAAAGTTACAGATAAACGACCCCAACCTTCCTTTTGACAACACCCTGTTTTTTAGCATTAATAAGCCTGATAAAATTAAGGTTTTGACCATTAATGAAGCTGATGGAAGTTTTTTACAACGCCTGTTTGAAAAAGAAGAGTTTGAGTTTACGCAACAAACCTTTAAAAGCCTTAACTATAATGTCATTCCCAATCAAAATTTTGTTGTTTTAAACCAATTAGAAGAAATTCCCACATCATTAAGCACCGCCTTAAAATCTTTTAGTGACAATGGCGGTAGTGTACTTGTTATCCCTGCTGAAAAAGTAAATTTAGAACTTTATAACAGTTTTTTACAAACCATGGCTATGGGTGTAATTTCAAAACAGGAAAATCAAGATAGGAAAATCACAAAAATTATATTTGACCACCCATTGTTTCAGGGTGTTTTTGAAAAAAGAGTCACCAATTTTCAATATCCAACCGTAAACTCTTTTTATTTCCTTACCTCCAATGCCACTCCGGCTCTGGCTTTTGAAGACAATAATCCGTTCTTACTTCAAAAAAACAAAACTTTTTTCTTTACGGCAGCAATCAACAAGGCTAATTCAAATTTCCAAAACTCGCCTTTAGTAGTTCCCACCATTTATAATATGGCACAACAAAGTTTGCCTTTACCGCGACTTTATTACACTATTGGAAAACAAAATACAATCGCGATACCTGCAAAATTAGGCTCTGATGAGGTTTTAACCATAAGCGACTCTATTGTGAAGTTTATTCCACTTCAGCAATCAAAAGCGAATCACGTTTTAATAACGACCACTGATAATCCAGATAAAGCGGGGAATTATCAAGTAGTTAAGGAAAATGAAGTTTTAGAAAACATAAGTTACAATTACTCCCGAAATGAAGGAGTCCTAAGATATTCAGACCCTAAAGATTGGAAAGGCGTACAGGTATATAAGAGTATTGACAAGCTTTTTGAATCTATTGAAGAAGCCAATTCAATAAACAGTTTTTGGAAATGGTTTGCTATTTTTGCACTAGTGTTTTTAATTTGTGAAATGCTTATTCTAAAATTTCTAAAGAACAAGTAGAAAAGATAACATGGTGCAAAAAAACAAATTCATAATATTGACCGCCTTTATTATTGAAATGTGAATTGGAACAGCCAATGCATTATAAAAAGTGAGCTTATAGGGCATAACCAAAATGCGAACCTTTAATTTTAAAATATGAACATTTTACTAAAATCCGCTACCATTGTTGATGCCTCAAGCAGCCATCATCTTAAAAAGCGCGATATTTTAATTGAGAAAGGCAAGATTTCAAAAATCGCCTCAAGTATTTCTTCCTCAGAAAAAGTAAAAACGGTTTCACTTGAAAATCTACACGTTTCCCAAGGATGGTTTGATAGTAGTGTGTCTTTTGGGGAGCCTGGTTTTGAAGAGCGGGAAACTATAGAAAACGGGTTAAAAACAGCGGGCTTAAGTGGGTTTACCCAAGTGGCTGTAAATGCCAACACCTACCCCGTAACCGACAGTAAAGGCCATATAAAGTATATAAAATCAAAAGCCGAAGGAAGTGCCGTAAGCCTCTACCCTATTGGCGCCTTGACTATTGGCAGCAAAGGGATTGACTTAGCCGAGCTATACGATATGCAGCAGGAAGGAGCCGTTTCCTTTTACGACTATAAGCATCCAATTGCCAACCCTAACCTGTTAAAAATTGCCCTTCAATACACTCAAAACTTTGATGGTTTAGTTCAATCGTTTCCCATGGAGAAAGCCGTATCTAAAAATGGCTTGGTTAACGAAGAAGTAAACAGTACACGGCTTGGCCTAAAGGGAATTCCCGCGCTTTCCGAAGAATTACAGATAATAAGAGACCTTTACATTCTGGAATACACCGGCGGAAAACTTCATATTCCCACTATTTCTACAAATAAATCGGTGCAGCTTATCAAAAATGCCAAGAAAAAGGGACTAAATGTTACCTGTAGTGTTCCTGTTTTCAATCTTGTTTTAACCGATTCTGTACTGGAAGAGTTTGACACTAATTATAAACTACTACCGCCACTAAGAACAAAAGAAGACAACCAAGCCCTTGTAAAAGGATTAAAAGAAGGCACGATTGACGGAGTGACTACCGACCATAACCCGATTGACGTAGAACACAAAAAAACCGAATTTGAGCAGGCACTTTTTGGAAGTATTGGTCTAGAAGCCTGTTTTGGCGTGTTAAACAATCGCATTGGGTTTGAGAACGCCGTAAAGGCCCTAACGGGATTAAAGAACACTTTTAAAGTTTCTTCTGGAAGTATTGAAGAAAATCAAGTAGCAAACATTTCACTTTTTAACCCAGATGGCTTGGCTATGTTTACGGAGGATAAAATTCTTTCAACTTCAAAAAACGCGGCATTATTAAATAGAAAAACCAAGGGCGATGTATATGGAATATTTGCCAACAACCAGCTAATAACTAAAATGTAATGCGCACGGCTACACCCTTAGGAAAATCTACAGCACTTATTGCCTATGCCCCATTTGTAGGGTTTATCATTGCTTTTTTTATCAATAAAGATGAAAATTATGCGTTTGCCACCTGGCATATCAAGAATATGTTTGGTCTTTTTGTTTTGTTTATAATTTCACTTGTAATCCAAGGCCAGGTGAATGTGATGGCTGGCGACGCCCTTTGGCTGGTTTGCTGCATTCTTTGGCTGTATTCCTGGGCAATGGCTGTTTACAATCAACGGAAAGGGATTCCTTTTTTGAGTGAAAAATTTCAAGATTGGTTTACGTTTTTAAGTTAAAAGTATTGGTTACCTTTAAATTTTTAGGAATTTAATCTAAACACAAAAATTATGGATACAAGCACTGATAATGGTAAAACGGTAGGCATAATTGCCTATATAACCCTGATAGGATGGATTATTGCGTTAGTGATGAACAATAACAATAAAACGGCATTTGGCTCATATCACGTTCGACAAGCTTTAGGAATTATGTGTGTAGGTGTTGTTCTAGCAATACTCTCTGGCTTTATTGGTATATGGATAATTTCAACGATCATAAATCTTGCAATATTGGTATTATGGATTCTTGGATTGGTTAGTGCCGTTCAAGGAGAAATGAAACCAGTTCCTGTAGTAGGTGAGAAATTTCAAGAATGGTTTCAGGGAATTTAATTATAAATAGTTTAACAGGACCTTTTATGCTGCTACTTCATCAGTTTGAAAGGTCTTGCGTATTTTTGCAGTTATGGAAAAACAGTCTTTACTTCTAGAACACAATTATAAACCAGCTAAAAACGCGTCTGAGAAAGCTCCGGCTATAATAATGCTCCACGGATTTGGAAGCGATGAAAACGATTTGTTTTCGTTTGCCAGCGAGTTGCCCGAAAAATATGCGGTTATCTCCTTAAAGGCACCAATTAAAATGGAACCCTACGGCAATGCTTGGTATAATATTTATTTTAACGACTCACAAGGGAAGTTTAGCGATGATAAACAAGCCATTGCTTCTAGAGAATTAGTTGCCAAATGTATTGATGAAATTGTTGAAAAATACAATATAGACAATGAAAACGTAACGCTTCTGGGGTTTAGCCAAGGAACAATTTTAAGTTTTGCCGTGGCATTGAGCTATCCTGAAAAAGTAAAAAACGTGATCGGGCTTAGCGGCTATATAAATGAAGAAATTCTTAAAGCAGGCTACAAGGACAACAGTTTTAATCACTTGAGTGTTTATACCTCACACGGAAGTGTAGATCAAGTAATTCCGGTTCAATGGGCTCAAAAAACCGAACCCTTTCTAAAGAACTTAGATATTGATTGTGTGTATTCAGAATACCCTGTTGGCCATGGTGTAGCACCACAGAATTTCCAGGATTTTAAAAACTGGTTGAGTAAGCGGTAGGTTTGGGAAATTAGATATTTGCCCATAAAAAATTTAATTCACAAACAAGACTGATCATGGTGGTTGAGTGAATTTTAAGCAACGGCATCAAATTCAAGTTTGAATCGAGATCATGATGAATATTATAGGTGTTTTTCACTTCATAACAACTAAGCTAAGAAGCAATAAAAGTATAAGCCCTTAATATTTAAAATTTTTGAAAAATGAGACAATTTTTCTCCGGTAATAGCTTTAGTTTTATTCAAAATAGGGCCTTTAGGTAGATTTAAATAGTACCCCATACTTTTTGAAACTATAAAAAGAAAGATAAACGCTGAAAGCAAGGTTAATACGAGTGCCTATTTTGTCGGTATTTTTTAACCATACGACATAAAAAAAACCCCGAAAAGCTAATTCCGGAGTTTTTCCAAAGTTTAGTTTAGAAGCGCTTCAAACTTCAATTTATTGCATTTTATAACACTTAAAGCCATCGAATAATCCAGAAGAAACTTTACTGTTTCCTCCTTTGGAACAAGTTTTTTATTCACGCCGTCCACACGTGATGTTTCAGAGTAGAATTTTTGCATAAAATATTGTTATTTTGAGGGTTATTTCAAAAATAACGTAGCAAAAATTAATTTATTGTTTCAATTGGTTAATATTATATTATGTTTCTCAATCACTTTTCGCAAATTAATGAGTGCGTACCGCATTCGGCCTAAAGCTGTATTAATACTTACTCCAGTCTGCTCGCTTATTTCTTTAAAGCTCATGTCTTTATACATGCGCATTACAAGCACATCTTTTTGGTCTTCGGGTAGCTCTTCAATCAATCTACGCACATCATTTTCAACCTGACCTTTAATCATTTGTTTTTCAGCATTGGGTGAATTATCACTTAGAACCGAAAAAATATCAAAATCGGTATTGTTCTCAAATTTAGGTATGCGATTACTTTTTCTAAAATGGTCTATAACGAGATTATGTGCAATACGCATAACCCAAGGTAAAAACTTACCTTGTTCGTTATAACCGCCTTTTTTTAGCGTTTTTATAACTTTAATAAAAGTATCCTGAAAAACATCTTCAGCGATGTCTCTATCAAATACCTTAGAATAAATAAAACTGTATATTCTTTGTTTGTGACGAGTTATCAACTCGGAAAGTGCAGATTCATTACCGTCAATATACGCGCTAACAAGAAACGCATCGGAGCTATTACTTTGCTTCATATCAATACTTTTTTTAATAAATAAACAACTGTGATTTTGGTTGCTTGATTAAAATGTTTATTTGTTAAAAGTAATGATCAGCGTATAGGCAATATTTTTATATGATGTTAAGAACCGTAAATATAACAACAAAGAGTTCACAAATACAAAAAAAAGGTTAAATTTTTCTTTAAACATTAAAATTAACCACAAAAGTGCATTCGTAAAAACGATATGGTATCTTTGCAATTCTGAATTTTTCAGGAATAAAAAAGAGATTTTAATTTGAAGACAGATACGGTAGATACAAAAAAGAATATCCTTATTCAGGGTGCCAAACTTCACAACCTTAAAAACATTTCAGTAGCTATCCCTCGCAACAAAATGGTTGTAATCACGGGGCTTTCTGGCAGTGGAAAATCCAGTCTAGCTTTTGATACGCTTTATGCAGAAGGCCAACGCCGCTATGTAGAGAGTCTTTCCAGTTATGCCAGGCAGTTCTTAGGGCGGTTGGACAAACCAAAGGTAGATGCCATAAAAGGAATTGCGCCCGCAATCGCGATTGAGCAAAAAGTAAATTCTACCAACCCGCGATCTACTGTTGGCACTTCAACCGAAATTTACGATTATCTAAAACTGCTTTATACCCGAATTGGTAAAACTATTTCGCCCATTTCTGGGAAAGAAGTGAAAAAGGATACTACCACAGATGTTATAAATTTTATCAAAAACTTTCCCGAAGGTGAAAAAATGCTGCTCCTTGCCCCTATCCATCTGGAAGAAGGCCGAACTATGGAAAATAAAATCCAAGCCTTGGCACAGCAAGGGTATTCCAGGATCAAAGTTAAAGATGAAGTTTTACGAATTGACGATTTAAAAGGAAAAACATTTCCGAAGAAAATCGATTTGGTAGTAGATCGAATTATTACCAAAAATGAAGAAGACTTTTATAACCGATTGGCAGATGCGGTAGAAATAGCCTTTTTTGAAGGTAAGGGAGAGCTGTATATTGAAGTCTTGTCTTCAAAGAAAACAATGGAATTCAATAATCGTTTTGAAGCCGACGGCACCACCTTTATGGAGCCCAACGTGCATCTCTTCAGCTTTAACAATCCGTATGGTGCCTGCCCTGTTTGCGAAGGCTATGGCGATGTAATAGGGATAGATGAAGAGCTGGTAATTCCAAACACGGCACTTTCTATTTTTGAAAACGCCATATTTGCCTGGCGTGGCGAAAGTATGAGCTGGTATCGAGACCAACTGGTAAACAATGCCTACAAGTTCGATTTCCCCATCCACAAACCTTGGTTTGAACTAACCGAAGCGCAAAAGCAATTGGTTTGGGAAGGCAATAAATATTTTGAAGGCTTAAACTCGTTTTTCTCGTTTTTGGAATCGAAGAGCTATAAAATCCAAAATAGGGTAATGCTTTCGCGATACCGGGGAAAGACCAAATGCGCCACTTGTAACGGAAAACGACTTAGGCCAGAAGCGGGTTACGTAAAAATAAACGATACCGCTATTCAAGAATTGGTGGAATTGCCACTAGACAAAGCCGCAGATTTTTTTAAAAATCTCAAACTTTCAGATTACGATGCCAAAGTAGGAAAACGTCTGCTGCTTGAAATTAATAATCGACTCGGTTTTTTAAGAGACGTTGGTTTGGGCTATTTAACCTTAAACCGAAAGTCCAACACGCTCTCCGGTGGCGAATCGCAGCGCATTAACCTTGCAACCTCTTTAGGAAGTAGTCTTGTGGGTTCAATGTATATTTTAGACGAACCCAGCATCGGACTTCATCCAAAAGACACCGAACGGCTTATCGTGGTTTTAAAAGCACTTCGCGACTTAGGGAATACTGTTATTGTTGTAGAACACGACGAAGATATTATGAAAGCGGCGGACGAAATAATCGATATTGGTCCCCAAGCTGGAACTTTTGGCGGCGAGGTGGTTGCCCAGGGGAATTTTGCTGAAATATTAAAATCCGATTCGCTTACCGCAAAATACCTAAATGGCGAAATGGAGATTGAAGTGCCCAAAAAACGGCGTACTTCCAATAACAAAGTCTCTATTACCGGTGCCAGACAAAATAATTTAAAGAATATTGATGTTACCTTCCCATTAAATGTTTTTACGGCGGTAACAGGTGTTTCAGGAAGTGGAAAAAGTACCTTGGTAAAGAAAATTCTATACCCTGCCCTACTGCGCCAAATTGGGGGTTATGGCGAAAAGCCCGGACAGTTTTCAGAAATTAATGGCGATTTCAAAACTATAAAAAGCATCGAATTTATTGATCAAAATCCAATAGGTCGCTCCAGCCGAAGTAATCCTGTAACTTATATTAAAGCTTATGACGATATTAGAAGTTTATATGCATCACAAAAACTATCTGATATAAGAGGGTTTAAGCCGAAGCATTTTTCATTTAATGTAGATGGCGGGCGTTGTGAAACCTGTAAAGGCGAAGGTGAAGTTACCGTAGAAATGCAGTTTATGGCCGATGTACACCTACTATGTGACACCTGTAACGGAAAACGTTTTAAAAAGGAAGTTTTGGAAGTTACGTTTCAGGAAAAAAATATAGACGATATACTCACCATGACGGTAGATGATGCCGTGGCGTTCTTTGGCGAAAACAAACAAGCTAAGATTGCTGCAAAATTACAACCTTTACAAGATGTTGGGTTGGGCTATGTGCAACTGGGCCAAAGCTCCTCAACCCTCTCTGGCGGTGAGGCACAGCGGATTAAACTTGCTTCGTTCCTGGTTAAAGCAACAACTAAGGAAAAAACGGTATTTATTTTTGACGAACCCACTACAGGCCTACACTTTCACGATATTAAAAAACTGTTGAACTCCTTTTACGCTTTGCTGGAAAAAGGACATACCGTTATTGTAGTAGAGCATAATTTGGAACTCATAAAGTGTGCAGACCATATTATAGACCTTGGTCCCGAAGGTGGCGAAAAAGGTGGAAACATCATTGCAGAAGGTACTCCAGAGGAAGTCGTAAAGAATAAAAAATCATGTACTGCTGGATATTTAAAAGAGAAAGTTTAAAACAATACTTTCTGGAACACTTATTAAAATTAAACCAATAAGACTTTTAGTTAGTTTTTGGTTGGTTAGTTTTTAAAATCCGTCGCAAATGGTAAAACATTCCGGCGGATTTTTTAATTGTGCACCGCAGTTTTTAGAAAAAGCGCTGTTGGTTGCCCTGATTTTTGGCTATCTGGACTTAAGTAAGTTGAACTCCTTTGGAGTTCTAAACGATAGTGGAATCATTTTCCTCGGATAAAACCTTCATTTCATTTCGCTTCTATCCGAGGTTATCAACAGTAAACCCCTCTGGGGTAGTCAGCGGCATATATTTTTGATCTGCCGTAGCATACTCCGAAGGAGTTTAACCTTAATAACCCTGTACAAACGCAGTGCAGTGTAGGGTTACAATGCTCCAATCCGCAAGAACCCCGAAGCGGGTTCAACATAAAAAATCATGTACTGCCGGATATTTAAAAGAGAAAGTTTAAAACAATACTTTCTGGCACACTAATTGAAATTAAACCAATAAAGACTTTTAGTTAGTTTTTGGTTGGTTAGTTTTTAAAATCCGTCGTAAATGGTAAAACATTCCGGCGGATTTTTTAATTGTGCATCACAGTTTCCTATTCAATTTCAAAAACACTTTTACTTCCCCTTTAAACTTATTGCATTTTCATTTTTAAGCCATATTGCTGATAATTGGAGCCGGTAAATCCCTTACTTGGCGCGCGGTTGAAGCACATAACACCCCGCTCATTTAAATCGTGGCACGGTCGTTGAATACTTATAAGCATACCCGAGCCACTTTAAGCGTTTCGAGTATCACGAACCCTTAAAATCCTACATTATGAAAAACATTGCACTTATATTTAGTATTCTTTTAATGGGACTTTCTGCAAATGCAGCTTCCCCTGAAAGTGAAAACACCTATAAAAGAGGCTACGATGGCAGCGCATACATCTTTGTTGAAGGTGATGTTGAATTCTCCGTATTTCCTGATGGGCAATTCGACTTTGTTTATGTAGGGCCACAAAAAGCTTCGCAAGTAAGCATACGATCACGAAACGTTAATATTAGCTTTAATTCTGGTTATGATTATGAGGCCTTTGTTCAGTATGACGACTATGGCGGGGTTATACAAATTGAAACCGTCCCCATATATTATGATGAATACGGACGGATTGCCCAAGCTGGAAACGTTGATATTCGGTATAACGACCGAAGAATCGTTCGGGTTGGTGGTTTGCACATTGTGTATAACAATCGTGGGTATTTTTCGCATGTAAATGGCATAATAAACTCGTACAATCCGTATTATATTTATCGCCCATGGCATGTGTATTACGCTAGACCTTTATACAGTCATTGCATAGTCTATGACAGACCTTATAGAAAATACTATAACCCTGTGCGCTATAGCTACCACCGTCATATTTCTTACTACAAAAACAGACACCGTGTGGCCTATAAAAATGCACGTAGAGATTTTTACAACCCAGGAAGTCGTGTTTATGATAAGCGAGGAAGGTCGTCTAAAAACACGAATTACGACCCAAGTAGAAAAAATACGATGATTGCCACTAGCAATACCCGTAACAATGCTTCGGTACGGAACAATACTTCGCGAAAAAACAAGACCGTTCGTTCTAATACCACTCGTAATACAAGAGTTAAAAATAGTAGGAGCAATACTAAAAATGTAGTTGGTAATGACCGAAATAATACACGTGTAAAACGCACCAATACAAGAAATAGTGTTAAACGCAAAGACAACCCACGAACTGTTAGAAAATCGAACAGTCAAAATACTACGGTAGGTTCAAAAAATACGAGGACTGTTGGCAGGAATAAAACCGCACAAAAACGAACTCGAAATGTTGCCACCAACAATAGAAGCAATTCAGTTTCAAAAAGTAAAAGACGGACTCCGCAACGAAAAACCATAAGTAGAAGTACCGTTAAAAGATCTAGTACACCCTCAAGAAGTAGAACTATGACAACTTCAAGAAGAAGTTCTTCTAGAGGAACAAGCGCTACGCGAGGAAGAGGTTAAAAATAGTTTTTGGTTGGTTGATTAAGCCTCCGTGATTTACTTTTAGTGAAGATCGGAGGTTTTTTTATTGAGCCAAATGGGAACAAAGATCCAAGACTAAAAGGAAACAGGACACAAGATTTTTCTACCGATTCGACTACCGACTATAAACCAGCAATAACAGCAGCCATTTGTCGGGTCAGCTCCCTCCTACTAAATTTTTCAATCCCTTTTGAAGCAACCTCTAGATTTCCGTTTTTAAAGTGTTTATAACACTGTAGCAACTCAGAATTCAATGCATCGGCTTCGGAATAACTAAAGAACGTTCCGGCGTTTGTTTCCGTGATAATTCCTTCAATATCGCTTTCATTGGGGCCCAAAGCAATAATGGGGCGTTTTGCCGCCAAGTATTCAAAAATTTTTCCTGGAATAATGGCTCGGGTTTCCGGTGAGTCTATTTCTACCAAAAGAAGGATCTGACTATCCTTTTGAAGTTTTATGGCTTCGGAATGAGAGACGTAACCCAAGAACTTACAGTTATCTGCCAGTCCGAAGTTGGTAATGCTCTTTTTTACTTCTTCACTCACAGCCCCGGCAAACTTCAAGGTCAAATCATTTTTAAAGGAAGGATTTTCTTTGCAAATTTCAGCAATTACTTCCCAAAGTACTTTCGGATTTCTTTCGCTTAACAACGAACCAATATGCGAAATTGAAAACTTGGTATCTCTCTTTGAAGAAGCAGCTAAACTAACATCATAGCCATTGGTAATTACGTGAATGGGCTTAGTGGTGATGGCTTCAAACTCCTTTTTGGTGGTTGGGCTGGTAACGGTAATCGCATCGGCAGTGTTTAATACCGATGCCTCCAAGGCTTTATGCTTGCGTTCCGAAGCTGTATTTAAACGCAGCGATTTATGATAATGAATTGTTGTCCACGGATCGCGAAAATCTGCAATCCACCTCACATCTAACGTTTTTTGAAGTTTTTGCCCTATAAGATGAAGACTATGTGGCGGCCCGGTGGTTATAATAACGTCAACAGGGTTTTTGGTGATATACTCTGACAGAAATTTAACCGAAGGTTTTACCCAACCCACGCGGGCATCTGGGATAAAAAAGTTACCTCTGATATAGAGCATCAGCTTCTCCATTGCCGAGACATCTTTTTTTGAAATAATACCGCTACTAAACTGCTTGGTTTTCTTTTTGGAGAAAAGTTTTGCAAACCGATATGGCTCGCTAATTGGTTGCTTAATTATTTCAAAATCAGAAGAAATTTCAGATGAAAAGTTAGCATCAACCAAGGGGTAGTTTGGGTTTTCTGGTGCATAAACAATGGGCTCTACATCAAATTCCCTTAGGTATTTTACAAACTTTAGCCAGCGTTGTACGCCTGGGCCACCTGCTGGAGGCCAATAGTATGTAATAATAAGTGCGCGTTTCAAAATGGCTTTGAGAAATTTATAATTAATTCAAATTACAATTAAGCTTTATTGCGAATTTCTTTCATTTTGGCTGTATCAAACAACCAGTCAATTCCCTTTAAACCTAAGCCTTTTATTAGTTTTTTGTCTCCAGTCCATAGTTGAGCTTCTAGTTCAATACATAATGCTATAAATGGAGTGTCAAACTCATCTACATTACTTGTAAGTTCTAATGCCTTTTGCCAAGATTTATTTTGAAATGCTTCTACATTTATCAACGTTACTTTCTTTAGAAGAATTCTTTTTAAAAAATCCAAATCATCTTCAGATAAACCAGAAATCTGTAAAATTTTATTTTGATGTGTTTTCAATTCATCTAAAACAAAGGTAGGCGCATAAAAGTCAAAGGTCTCGAAAGAATTAAGCAACAAATCACTTATAGTTCCTTCAGGGCTTAAAATTGCACTAAATATTATATTGGTATCTACAACAATTTTCACTTAACAAAACGGCTTTTGTTTTTTTTCCACCAATCACTTTTTGAATCACTGGCAAGTTGGTCTATCTGTTGTTGGGAAACTTTACTTTTAGAAGTAATTTCACGAAATTTTACATAATCTAAAATTCGTTGTAATCCAACAAGATCTGTTCCCGAAGCTACTCGAATTAAAATTTCATTATTTTTTCGTTCTATTTGCATAGCTAAATATAGTTAAAAATTGGCACCATGTTGATTATAGTGGGTAAATTTAATATTAATGAAAATTGTGATAATTATTATAATTGATTAATGTAAATATAATTGTTCATTTTTTTCATTGCCAATTCCGATAGCTATCGGAACGAACCAAAAATCCCGTACAGCTGTCGGGACTAGGCAGAGCAAAACTTTACTAAAAATTTCCCTCGTTACGGCGCAAACTAAAGGCTCACATCAGTTTAGACACTATATTTAATAATTTAAAAACCATAAAAATCAATATATTTTTAGCGGCTGGCGCAAGTTTGCTTAATCCTCCACTCTCCCGATAACTATCGCGGATCATTTTTCACGTAAAGTTTTACTAAGCCAAAACATTACATTCAAAATTTTGAAATTTTTAAAAAAACACCCACTCAAAATAACATAGAGCCTAAAAATTTAATCTTCTACCCAATAGCAGTTATTTAACCTCATTCTTCCGAAAAACAAAAAATAAACCACCCAATACTATAAGCAATAGTATTATACTACTTATCAAAGAAATTGTACTTCCCGTTTGAATAACTTCAGGTTCAAACTTAAATTCAATTTTGTTATTTCCTGCGGGGATTACCATTGCCCTTAACACATAATCTGCCCTAAAATGTGCTACGGGGTTTCCGTTTATATAGGCATTCCATCCTTTTGGGTAATACACTTCAGAAAAAACAGCCAGCTGCGATGTTTTAGTTGATGCTTCATAAACCAAATGATTGGGCTTATAGCTATAGAGTTCAATACTTGCAGTACTGTCACGCTCAATTTTATCGTTGGGTATTTGCGAAAGAAATTCCTGATTTACAATTGCGGTTTTCTTGGTGTCTAAACTATCCAAGAGGCGAATTTCATCATTGGCATTCTCAGCCGGCAGTACGTTTTCTACAAACCAAGCACCTCCGTTGGCATACGGATTTCGCTGTGCAACGGGACCACCTTTTTTATTTTGAGTAATGATATAACGAACATTCATCATATTCAAGATTCCTATATTGCCTTGACTGATATAAAACTCGAACAAATCTTGCATTCTCCCGGGTTTGGCAGCGTGATAACCGCCCAATGCATTGTGGTAATAACTAGCCCGCGCACTGTTAAAAGCATTGTTAGTTGCGTCATAAACCCTATAATGACCTTCATCTTCCAATATTTGAATATCGGCTCCGTTTTTCTGAAAAGGCTCTTCAACATATTTGGCTTGTACAAAATCATCTTCGTTCACATACCGTCTGTCAACCCCCACCAAATCGACCAAAACCAACACTGAAAGCGCGGCTATGGCAAACCCTTTTTTTAGTTTTTCCGTCATAAAGAACCAAAGAACCGCTGCCGTTAGAATCACAAATATCAAGGAGCGAATAGCGTCTGAAGTGAACAAGGACATCCTATCTTCACGAATTGCTTCCAAAAACGGCAAGCCCATTTCTTCTCTGAAATAACTGTCATACGGACTCGCAAAATCAAAAAGTGTCGATTTAAAGAGAATAAATACAATTGTAAGACCGCCAACGATTCCAGTGGAATACAGTAGTGCCTTTTTCCTTTCGGCTGCTCTTTCAAACTTATTAAAAAATTGGTGTAGCCCAACTATGGCGAGAATTGGAAGTATTAATTCAATTATAACCTGGATAGAGGAAACGGCTCTGAATTTATTGTACAACGGAATATAATCAATAAAAAACTCGGTAAGTCCGCTAAAGTTTTTTCCCCAAGATAACAACAAGCTTAATAGGAAGCCCGATACCACCCACCATTTTAACCTACCTCCAATTAAAAACAGGGCCAGTATTGCTAAAAATATCACAATCGCCCCAATATATGCTGGCGCTCCCACATAGGATTGATCGCCCCAATACATCGGGATTTGGCTTAAAACCTGATTCGCTTCTTGGGCAGATGCCCCCATCCGCATCAAGGTTTCTAAGGTTTTGGAATCTTCTGGAAGTGCTTCAGAAGAGCTTCCACCCATAAAACGCGGGATAAACAAGTTAAAACTTTCAAGCTTTCCGTAGCTGTATTCGGTTATATAGTTGAAGTCAAGACCTGTATTATTATCTTTTGGCGAGCCATCAGCATTGATTGTCAATTCTGTTTTTCCACGAGTAGAAGTGTCTGCATATTCCT
The DNA here is from genome assembly GCF_031631895.2 of Aequorivita marina. Lineage (NCBI taxonomy): Bacteria > Pseudomonadati > Bacteroidota > Flavobacteriia > Flavobacteriales > Flavobacteriaceae > Aequorivita > Aequorivita marina. The sequence continues at coordinate 41,268 of NZ_JAVMBW020000002.1, read as the reverse complement.
TGGTTGCCAAGATATTGGTAGCATTTAAACCAATGGCAATCACTACGCCTACCATCATGATACCAACTGCTTTAAAGAAATGTGGCAACTGATTCTTTTTAAACGCATCTATTAAATACACAATACCGATTACGAGCACCAAAAGCATCAAATAATAGGTCATTTGAAAGTGGTTCGCCACTAACTCTAAGCCCATGGATATCGTTAATAACAGGAAGCCCCAGAGATATTTGCCCCGAAATGTGAGAAAAATTCCACTTAAAACCAGAGGCATATATGCTATTGCATGCGCCTTGGCATTATGACCCACTCCCAAGATAATTATTAAGTATGTAGAAAATCCGAACGCCAAAGCCCCGAGAAATGCCAGTCTATAATCAACTTTTAGCACCAGCAAGAGAATATACATTCCTATAAAATACAGAAAGAGATAATCGGCCGGTCGGGGTAAAAAGCGAATGGCCAGATCGAGTTCCTTTATGTAGTTATTCGGGTATTTAGCGCCAAGCTGATAGGTGGGCATTCCGCCAAAAGCAGCATCGGTCCAATAGGTTTCCTCGCCGGTAGTTTCTCGGAAATCGTTTTGCTGTTTAGCCATTCCCCGGTACTGAACAATATCACTTTGCAATATTTTCTTTCCTTGTAAAACAGGATTAAAATAGGCCAGCGCGGCTATTATAAATAAAACAAAAACAACTAAATGTGGAAGAATTTTTTTATAGTCGAACTGCATAATTTAATTTGAGAATATGATTCGGGGAAATTAGGAAATATATTTGAAAACAGGACTAACGAGACAAAGGAATCCGTAATGAAGCAAAACAGGAACAATAATTCTGGAACCAGAAATAAGAAACAGTTGATTATTTCAGTTTTAGGAATGCTTACTTTACATAAATCAAAAACTAATTGTTCAAAGGATTAAGATTTAATCCACTTCTTCATACTCTACGTATTCACCAACATTTTTATTACTTCGCTGGTTTGGAGGAGGCGTTTTATCAATAGTTATGCTTCCTTCTTTTTCGCGTTGGGTATTCATATTGGGGTTATTACCGAAGAACTCTTCAAACTGCTGTCCCGCTTTTTTTGATATATAGCGTAAGATATAAGGCTTTGCAAGTTTCATCAAAAACTTAAGCCCAAAATATACCAAGAGAACGATTAAAATCGTTTTTAGGAATGTCATCATAACTGTAAAATTGGTTCCAAAAATAAGGATTGATGCAGAAAAAGACGAATGTACAGTATTAAATTATTGGTAAATTCTTATATCTTTGAACGAAAACGAATATCCGCATGCACAATAAACTTCCCACCTTACTTGGTATTTGCCTCATTTGCTTTTCAAGCGTTTCTGCACAATACACCGAAATGATTAACACCAATCGTCCTGGTGGGTCTCAAGGAGCCTTTTCAGTAGGAACAAATGTGCTTCAATTTGAATCTGGCGTTAGCTATGGAAAGGAAGAACACGAACTTTTAGAGACGGAAACCAACGGGTTAGCTATTGACTATGCCATTAGATATGGATTTTGGAAAGAGCGCTTAGAAGTTAGTCTAACGGGGGAGTTTCAGTCAAATTCCATTACTGACAATCGTTCAACAAACCCTTATGAATACACAAACGCCAATTTTAAGAGCAATACCGTTGGTGCAAAATACTTGGTGTACGACCCTTATAGAAAAAGAGAATTAGAAGGCCCTAATCTATACAGTTGGAAGGCGAACAATACTATGCAATGGAGAGATTTAATTCCGGCAATTGCAGTTTATGCAGGTGCAAATTTTGATTTTAAAGACAATCCCTTTACCCCAGAAGCCGAAAGCAGCATTAGTCCTAAATTTGTACTTTCTACTCAAAACAACTTTAGAGGTGGATGGGTGTTTGTAACCAATATTATTGTAGATCGAATTACTACAGACTTCCCCACCTACGGGTATATTCTTACCTTAACCCACGCCACCAATCGTTATTTTTCAATTTTTGTTGAAAATCAAGGTTTAAAAAGCGACTTCTATTCCGATCAATTATTGCGTGGAGGCGTTGCTGCATTAATTAGCCCGAATTTACAAGTAGATCTGTCCTTGACTTATAGTTTTAAAGACACACCTTCAAAATTATACGGTCGTGCTGGAGTTGCATACCGATTTGACATGCACAATAGAGATGAGTTTTTAGAAGACAAAGCCATTAGAAAACAGGAGCGACAGAAGAAGAAAGATAAAAAACAGAAACGCCAAGATCAATTAAACCATGATGGTGGCGAACAATAGCATAGCAAATATGATTACAGTAAAACAACTAACCTCAAAAAGTGATCTTAAAAAGTTTGTCACTTTTCCGTTTAAACTTTATAAAGACAGTAAATATTGGGTACCGTCGCTAACAAAGGACGAAATGGAGACTTTGAATCCCAAAATAAATCCTGTTTTTAAAAATGCGGATGCTTGGTATTATGCTGCCTATAAAAATAAAAAAATGGTAGGCCGTATTGCCGTAATTCTCAACCATCTTGAGGTTAATGAACAAGGCAAGAAAAAAATCCGTTTTGGCTGGTTAGATATGGTTGACGACATCGAGGTTACCAAGGCCTTGTTAGAAAAAGTCTATGAAAAAGGTAGGGAACACAATCTAGAATACGCCGAAGGCCCCGTAGGGTTCAGTAATATGGAAAAAGCAGGCATTCTTACCATGGGGTTTGACAAAATGAACACCATGATTACTTGGTACAACCACCCCTATTATGCAAAGCATTTAGAAGAACTTGGATATGAAAAACAAGCCACTTGGGTAGAGTTTACCATAAAGATTCCAGAAGAAATTTTTGAAAAGGTAGCGAAGTTCTCTAAAATTGTTCGCAAGCGCTACAATCTTTCTGTAATTCGCTTTAAGAATAAAAAAGAAATTCTTCCTTATGTGAATGATATGTTTGGTTTGCTCAACAAAACCTACAATACCCTACAGACTTTTGTACCTATTCAGCAATATCAAATAGATTATTACAAAAAGAAATATTTTGATTTTATCCACCCAGATTATATCTGCTGCATCAAAGATGAAAATGGAAAACTGATTGCTTTTTCTATAGTAATGCCATCTTTCTCAAAAGCTTTAAAAAAAGCGAATGGAAAGTTATTTCCCTTTGGATGGCGGCATTTAATAAAAGCCCAGAAAAAGAACGATACAGCAGCCTTTTATTTAATAGGTATTGACCCTGAATACCAAGGAAAAGGGGTTACTGCTATTATTTTTGAAGAAATGCAGCATCTTTTTAATTCAAAAGGAATCGAAACGGTAGAAACAAACCCTGAATTAAAGGAAAATACTGCGGTGCAATTGCTTTGGAAAGACTACAACCCCGTACAGCACAAGGAACGCAGTACGTTTAGAAAAGATATTTAATAAAAAAATCCACCTAAAAAAGGTGGATTTTTAATTTTGTAAGATTCTCGTCTGCGCGAGAATTTGATTAAATCTTCTCTCCCATTGCTTCTGCAACAGCTGCAGAAAGGCGTTTATAAGTTCCATTTTCCAGTCGCTCACGGATTGCAGAGAAAGCTTCTAAAGTCTCGTTAATGTCTTCCATGGTATGTGAAGCTGTTGGAATCATTCTTAAAAGTATTAATCCTTTTGGAATAACAGGATATACTACGATTGAGCAGAAAATTCCATGGTTTTCACGAAGGTCTTTTACCAAGGCCATTGCTTCGGGAATACTTCCCTTTAAATAAACGGGAGTTACACAACTTTGGGTGGTTCCCAAATCAAAACCTCTTTCGCGAAGTCCGCCTTGTAGGGCGTTTACGTTTTCCCAAAGTTTTTCTTTCAGTTCGGGCATGGTACGCAACATATCCAAACGTTTTAGAGCACCTTCTACCAACTGCATCTGCAATGATTTTGCAAACATTTGAGACCGTAGATTGTATTTTAGGTAATTCATAATCTCTTCATCACCCGCAATAAAAGCTCCTGTACTTGCCATTGATTTTGCAAAGGTTGCAAAATAAACATCTATTCCATCTTGTACACCTTGCTCCTCTCCTGCTCCGGCACCTGTTTTACCAAGCGTACCAAAACCGTGTGCATCATCTACAAAAAATCGGAAATTATATTTTTTCTTGAGTTCGATAATCTCTTTTAACCTGCCTTGTTCCCCACGCATTCCGAAAACACCTTCTGAAATAAGTAGGATTCCCCCACCTGTTTTCTCTGCCACTTTAGTTGCACGCTGCAGGTTTTTTTCGATACTTTCCATATCGTTGTGCTTATAGGTAAAGCGCTGGCCTAAGTGAAGGCGAACCCCATCAATAATACACGCATGGGCATCAACATCATAAACTATTACATCGTCTTTTGAAACCAAAGCATCTATGGTAGAAACCATTCCTTGGTATCCGAAGTTCAACAGGTAAGCTGCTTCTTTACTTACAAAAGCTGCAAGTTCGCGCTGCAATTGTTCGTGAAGCTCGGTATGACCACTCATCATTCTCGCTCCCATAGGATACGCCGATCCGTACTTGGCTCCTGCCTCTGCATCTACCTTACGCACCTCAGGATGGTTGGCAAGCCCTAAGTAATCATTGATACTCCAGGTAACAACACTCCTACCATTAAATTCCATTCTATTTGAAATTGGACCTTCCAGCTTTGGAAAAACAAAATAGCCTTCCGCCTGTTCTGCCCATTTTCCTAAGGGTCCTTTATCTTTGTAGATTTTATCGAATAAATCTCTCATTAAAGTCTTTTGTTAAAATATTTGACAAAATTAATTAAATAATCATTAGATACTAAGGATTGCCCATGAGATTTTGGGTTTGGAACGATCCCAGAAATATTAAATCCCAAAAACGCATTGTTCTTGGGATTTAAAAGCCATATTTAACTAATACTCTATTTTACGTACTCAATTTTCTCAGCTTCAATTGTTTCTGAATCAAAGAAACCTTGTTGGTCCATCCAGTCGTCGTTATAAATCTTGCTCATATATCTTGAACCGTGATCTGGAAAAATAACTACAATATTACTATCTTCATTAAACTCGCCCGCTTCTTCAAGTTGTTTTAAACCTTGCATGGCGGCACCACTGGTGTAACCTACAAAGAGTCCTTCGGTTTTGGCAAGCTCCCGCGCGGTGTGCGCACTGCTCTCATCAGTAACCTTTTCAAACGTGTCAATAATATCGAAATCTGTAGCCGTAGGTATCAAATTCTTGCCAAGGCCTTCAATTCTGTACGGATATATTTCGTTTTTGTCAAATTCCCTAGTTTCGTGATACTTCTGCAGAACCGAACCGTATGCGTCTATTCCTATTACCTTTATAGCTGAACCCTGCTTTTCGCTTTGTTCTTTTAAAAAACGTGCTGTACCAGAAATCGTTCCACCCGTACCGCTACACGCTACCAAATGGGTGATTTTTCCCGCTGTCTGTTCCCAAATTTCGGGGCCAGTAGTATGGTAATGGGCATCTATGTTTAACTCATTAAAATACTGGTTAATATAAACCGAGCCTTCAATTTCGCTGTGTAGTTTTTTTGCAACTTCATAATAGGAACGCGGATCATCGGCACTAACATGTGCAGGACAAACGTAAACTTTAGCCCCCATTGTTTTGAGCATGTCTATTTTATCTGGAGAAGATTTTGAGCTAACGGCTAAAATACAGTCGTAGCCTTTAATAATACTTACCATAGCAATGCTAAACCCAGTATTACCACTAGTTGTTTCAATAATTGTATCGCCAGGTTTTAGAATTCCCTTTCGTTCGGCTTCTTCTATAATGTAAAGTGCAATGCGGTCTTTGGAAGAGTGTCCTGGATTAAAGGCTTCAACTTTTGCAAAATAATTACCCTTCATCTTAGCGGTAATTTTTTTAAGCTTCACCAAGGGGGTGTTGCCTATTAGCTGCAACACGTTATCATAAGCTTTAATTTCTTCTTTCATAAAGAGGGAGTTTGTTATACTAATATTCAATTTTAAGGCTGAATATTTCAACCGCCCAAAGGTACGGAAATATTTTTTGTTAGTCTTTAATGCCTTCCAAATCCAATAGAAATGCGTAATCAATCGCTACTTCCTTTAGGGCTTCAAAGCGTCCTGATGCACCGCCATGGCCAGCATCCATATTGGTATACATTAATAAAAGGTTTGAATCTGTTTTTAAATCTCTCAGTTTTGCAACCCATTTTGCGGGTTCCCAATATTGCACTTGACTGTCGTGCAATCCGGTTGTAACCAACATATTTGGATAATCTTTGGCCACTACATTGTCATAAGGCGAATAGCTTTTTATATAGTTGTAATACGCTATATCGTTCGGGTTTCCCCATTCGTCATATTCCCCGGTAGTCAACGGAATGGAATCGTCTAGCATGGTTGTTAAAACATCTACAAAAGGCACTGATGAAATTACCCCGTTGTAAATTTCTGGCGCCATATTTACAATAGCTCCCATTAAAAGTCCGCCCGCAGAACCACCGGAAGCATAAAGGTGTTCTTTGGAAGTGTATCCTTCTGCAATTAAATGTTTTGAAGCCGCAATAAAATCGGTAAATGTATTTTTCTTGTGAAGCAATTTTCCAGACTCATACCACTGCCTTCCCATATATTCGCCGCCACGAACATGAGCAATAGCAAAGATGAATCCACGATCTAAAAGACTTAATCGCACAGTTGAAAAATAAGGGTCTATTGTGGCACCATACGAACCGTAACCGTAGATAAGCAAAGGGTTTTTTCCATCTTTTTTGATACCTTTCCTGTAAATAACCGACATCGGTATTTTTGTTCCATCCTCAGCAGTAGCCCATAGACGCTCAGTTTGATAATTATCCTTATCAAACTTACCGCCTAGAACCTCGGTTTGTTTTAAGAGCGTTTTCTTCTTGGTTTCCATATCAAAATCAAGAATCGATGCTGGAGTATTTAAAGCGTTGTACCCATAACGCAGAATTTTTGTTTCAAACTCAGGATTTTGGGCCGTAAAAGCAGTATAGGTTTCACTTTGGAATGGAAGGTAATAATCTTCACTCCCCTCCCACTTTTTAATTCTAATTTTGGTCAATCCATTATTGCGTTCACTAATCACCAAAAAATCCTTAAAAATATCAATGTCTTCCAGAAGCACATCTGTTCGGTGTGGAATCATATCAACCCAATTTTCTTTGGTAGTATTGCCTTCCGAAGTTTTCATCAATTTAAAATTGAGCGCTTTGTCCTTATTGGTCAATACGTACCAGTTGCTGCCGTAATGCGAAATATTGTATTCCAACCCTCTTTCTCTGGGCTGAAAAACCTTAAAATCTCCTCTTGGATTGTTAGCCTCCAATATGCGAAACTCAGAAGTAAGTGTGCTATAGGAACCAATAACTATATATTTTCTAGATTTTGTTTTGTAAACATAGGTGCCAAACGTTTCATCTTTTTCTGTATAAACCAGTTCATCAGTGGCAGGATCGGTTCCCAAGATATGCCTGTAGATTCTATCTGCTCTAAGGGTGTTTTCATCTTTTCGGGTGTAGAACAAGGTTTTGTTATCGCTGCCCCAAGTAGAGCTACCGGTGGTAAGAGGAACGCGCTCTGGGTAAACTTCCCCTGTTTCAAGGTTTTTTATAAAGATGTCATACTTTCTTCTACTAAGTGTATCTACACCGAAGGAAATCAATTTGTTATCCTCAGAAACACTTAAACCGGCGAGGTTATAATAAGCATAGTCTTTCGCCATTTCATTTACATCAAAAAGCACTTCTTCCTTGGCGTTTAAGGAACCTTTTTTCCGTGTATAAATAGGGTAATCCTTCCCAGTTTCATACCGCGTTATATAATAGTATCCATTTAATTTGTAGGGAACCGATTCGTCATCTTCTTTAATGCGAGCTTTCATCTCATCAAACAAAGCCTCCTTAAACTTTTTAGTGTGTGCAGTCTTGGCCTCGTAGTATTCATTCTCTTTGGTTAAGTAATCAATTACCTTTTGGTCTTCGGGATTATTAAGCCAGTAATATTCGTCTATACGAACATCGTTATGGGCTTTTAATTTCTTGGCAACTTTATCGGCTTTTGGGGGTGTGATTGTCATAGTATTTTTTGAAATTTCCTGCGCATTTATTGAAGCGGCAAAAATAAGACAAGCAATTGAAAGGAATGTCAATTTTTTCATAAAGTGGGGCTTTAATAGTAGAACAAAGTAGTAAATTTGTTTCAAACTAAAAATACAAAAACATGGATTTAATGGGAATGATGGGTAAATTAAAAGAGACCCAAGAAAAAGTAGAAGCCACAAAAAAACGAATGGATACCGTCCTTATTGATCAAGCCAGCAATGATGGCCTCTTAAAAATAACTTTAACCGCAAATCGAGAAATTAAGAAGATTGAAATGGACGATAGTTTGCTTGAAGACAAGGAGCAGCTGGAAGATTATTTAATCTTAACCCTAAACAAGGCGGTTGAAAAGGCTACAAACGTCCACGAAACTGAAGTGGGAGCTGTTGCAAAAGACGGAATGCCAAACATTCCTGGCATGGATATGTTTAAATAAGTAAGACTAAAGCTTTTAGAAAATCACGATTTTTGCGATATTGCAGAAATCATAGTAATAACTCAAAAAATCATAAGAAATGTTCGAATTAAAGAAAAGCGGTGACAAATTTCACTTTGTATTAAAAGCAGGAAACGGACAAGTAATTCTTTCCAGTCAAATGTACGCTTCAAAAGCCTCTGCGTTAAACGGAATTGAGTCTGTCCAAAAAAACTGTGGCGACGATGCTAATTTTGAAATGAAAACCGCAAAAAACGGTAAGTTCCATTTTAACATCAAATCTACAAATGGTCAGATTATTGGTAGCAGCCAAATGTATTCGGCTGAAAGCGGTGCAAAAAACGGTATTGAATCTATTCAGAAAAATGCACCCGGAGCTTCTGTAGAAGAAGTGGAATAAAACCTATTCATAACGAAAAATAAATCCTCGAACTTCCGAGGATTTTTTTTGGCTTCAACTAAAAAACAAACTATAAATCCTTAGATACTTGTTACTTTAAAACAAGGATTTAGGCCTTAATAACTTCGCTATGGAATTCTTAAATAATTGGCGCATTATTCTCATACTATGTTTAACCCTTGGCTTAGCTCCTTTTTTCCCCGAGCCACATATTTGGGGAAAATTAAAATGGATTGCCGGGGGTGCCGAAGGAATGAAACTTATGGACTGGTTTGATGTTTTACTACACGGCTTCCCTTTTCTTTTATTACTTAGATTGTTGATGGTTAAGCGCATTAAGCATAAAAAAGAGTAGTTTATCCATAAACTCAATTTAAAGCGTGGCATAGACTGCATTTTACATTGCGAAAGACACTCAAATTTGCTACTTTTGCAAATATCAAAAATCTATGAAAATGCAGACAGACCCAAAGACAAATAACGAGCTATCTTTTGACGATTTTAAGGAAACCGTTCTAAGCGATTATAAAATAGCGGTAACCAGCCGCGAATGTAGTTTATTAGGCCGTCGGGAGGTGCTTACCGGAAAGGCGAAGTTTGGAATTTTCGGTGATGGAAAGGAAGTGCCACAACTAGCATGGGCAAAAGCATTTAAAAATGGCGACTGGCGAAGCGGGTACTACCGCGACCAAACCTTTATGATGGCCATTGGAAAACTTAGCATTGAACAGTTTTTCGCAGGTCTTTATGGACATACCGATATTAACGCAGACCCAATGAGTGCCGGAAGACAGATGGGCGGCCACTTTGCAACCCATAGTTTAAACGAAAATGGCAGTTGGAAGAACTTGACCGAACAAAAAAACAGTAGCCCAGATATTTCACCTACCGCCGGGCAAATGCCAAGACTTTTAGGATTGGCGCAGGCTTCAAAAATATTTAGAAAAGTAAAAGGCTTAGAAGATAAAGCCAATTTTTCTAATAAAGGAAACGAAGTAGCTTGGGGCACCATAGGAAATGCCAGTACCAGCGAGGGTTTGTTTTGGGAAACCATTAATGCCGCAGGGGTACTGCAAGTGCCAATGGTAATGAGTGTTTGGGATGATGAGTACGGAATTTCCGTTCACGCTAAATACCAAACTACAAAAGAAAATATTTCGGAAGTATTAAAAGGCTTCCAGCGTAATGAAGATGAAAAGGGTTATGAAATTATTCGCGTAAAAGGATGGGACTATCCAGAGCTTATTGATGTTTACAACCGTGCATCAAAAATTGCACGCGAAGAGCACGTTCCGGTGCTTATTCACGTACAAGAGTTAACTCAGCCTCAAGGTCACAGTACCAGCGGATCTCATGAACGTTATAAAAGTAAAGACCGTCTTGGTTGGGAAAGGGAAAATGACTGCAACGTAAAAATGCGAGAGTGGATCATTGCAAACGATATTGCAACCGACGAAGCACTTACTGCAATTGAAAAAGAAATCAAGAAAAACGTGCGCGATGGCAAGAAAGCGGCTTGGAAAGCTTTTACGGCTCCGCAGAAAAAAGAACAGCAAGAGGCCGTTCTTTTACTCGGAAATCTAGCGGAAAGCAGCGCGAACAAAAACTTTATTGAAAAAATACAGAACGAACTTGCTTCAGATAAAGAACCGTTGCGAAAAGATATTATTGCAGCTGCTAGAAAAGCCCTGCGGTATGTAACTGGAGAGTCTTCTGCAGAAAAAAAGCAACTTCAGGACTGGATCTCCAATTATTTTGAATTGATTCAACCTAAGTTTAGTGCACACCTTTACTCCGAAGCAAAGACGAATGCCAAAACTATTCCAGAAGTGCTTCCTACCTATGCTGAAGACGCCGAAGATGTAGATGCGCGTTTAGTGTTAAGAGACAACTTTGATGCCCTATTCGATAATCACCCAGAGGTTTTGATTTTTGGAGAAGACAGTGGTGAAATTGGCGATGTAAACCAAGGTTTGGAAGGAATGCAGGAAAAATATGGCAAACTTAGGGTTGCCGATGCAGGAATTCGAGAAGCTACCATTCTAGGGCAAGGCATTGGGATGGCAATGCGTGGCCTGCGTCCAATTGCTGAAATTCAATATTTAGATTACATTCTGTATGCACTTCAAATAATGAGTGATGATCTGGTAACCGTTCGTTTTAGAACTAATGGCACCCAAAAAGCACCGTTAATTGTGCGTACGCGAGGACATAGACTTGAAGGCATTTGGCATAGCGGTTCACAAATGGGAGGCTTGATCCACTTGCTTCGCGGAATGTACATTTTGGTTCCTAGAAACATGACCAAGGCAGCCGGATTTTACAATACGCTCCTAGAAACTGACGAACCTGCACTAGTTGTTGAATGCTTAAACGGGTATCGTTTAAAAGAAAAAATGCCGAATAATCTCGGTGACTTTAGAACGCCAATCGGGGTGGTTGAAACCATTAAAGAAGGCACGGATATTACCTTGGTTTCCTACGGAAGTACACTAAGAATTGTTGAGGAAGCAGCAAAAGAACTGCAACAAGCAGGCATTGATGCCGAAGTAATTGACGTGCAAAGCTTACTTCCTTTAGATATCAATCACGACATAGTAAAGAGTGTTGCTAAAACCAACAGGCTTCTTGTTATTGATGAAGATGTTCCGGGTGGAGCTTCAGCATATATCTTAAATCACATCATAGAAGAACAAGGCGGCTATAAATACATGGACAGCAAGCCACAAACGCTTTCAGGTAAACACCACCGTCCTTCCTATGGTACCGATGGCGATTACTTTAGCAAGCCATCATTAGAAGATGTTTATGAAAAGGTTTATGAAATTATGAACGAGGCAAACCCTTCAGAATTTCCAAAATTGAGATAGTACTTTATTAATAACTTTGACAAAGTTTAAACTTTGTCAAAGTTAAAAGTTCATTTCCCCTACAAAAAATAGGCATTAAATTGATTTCTTCTTGTCACGTAGAGCCTTTTTCGCTTGAGAAGACTATAAAACTGCTTTTTATCGGAATATTTAGGGCTTTTATCAATTATATCAACATATTTCAATAAAGGCTTGCAAATCACAAAGTATTTATTTTATATTAGCAATTCAAACATTAATAAAAACAAGTTTATGTCATTCATCAGCCCAAATAATAATAATAATAACGAGCTGCCGTAACAGAAACTTGTCGCGATATAGAGCCCGTCAGGTTTTTTCCTGGCGGGCTTTTTTTTTTGACAAATAACCAACGTACGGGTGGCTCACGAGTTGCCCCTATCTAAATAACTTTACTATTATGTGTGGAATTGTATGTGCATTCGATTTAAAAAGGCCTTCTGAAGAACTGAGGCCACAATTATTAACCATGGCAAAACGCCTGAGACACCGCGGCCCAGACTGGAGTGGGATTTTCAACAACCGAAATGCGATTATGACTCATGAGCGCTTGGCTATTGTAGATCCTACTTCTGGGAAACAACCCTTGTTTTCTGAAGATAAAAACTTAGTTTTGGCTGCCAATGGTGAAATTTACAACCATAAGGAGCTTCGGAAACAATTTGAAGGAAAGTATAACTTTCAAACAAAAAGTGACTGCGAAGTTATTTTAGCACTTTATAAGGAAAAAGGCCCTTCCTTTTTAGATGAGCTAAACGGCATCTTTGGCTTTGCATTATACGACACTGAAAACAACGAATACTTAATAGCCCGCGATCACATGGGAATAATCCCACTGTATATGGGCTGGGACAAAGACGGCACTTTTTATGTTGCTAGTGAATTAAAAGCTTTAGAAGGTTTTTGCACCAAAATTGAGCTCTTTCCACCTGGGCATTACCTTCACAGTAGCGACGGAGAATTAAAACGATGGTGGACCCGAGATTGGATGGAATTTAATACGGTTGAAGAAAACGAAACAAGTATTGAAGATTTACGAAATGCATTGGATGTTGCCGTAAAGAAACAATTAATGAGCGATGTTCCCTATGGCGTTTTATTGTCAGGTGGTCTGGACTCCTCTATCACCTCTGCCCTAGCCAAAAAATATGCCGATAAACGAGTGGAAACCGGCGATACCGAAGGAGCTTGGTATCCGCGATTACACTCTTTTGCAGTTGGACTAGAAGGCTCTCCAGATTTGGCGGCAGCTAAAATTGTAGCGGACCACCTAGGTACGGTGCATCATGAAATCAACTTTACAATCCAAGAAGGTCTAGATGCTATTCGCGATGTTATTTATCACGTTGAGACCTATGACATTACAACCATCCGCGCCTCTACCCCCATGTTTTTATTAGCTCGTGCTATTAAAGCTATGGGAATAAAAATGGTACTTTCTGGAGAAGGAGCTGACGAGATTTTTGGCGGCTATTTATACTTTCATAAAGCACCTTCAGCAAAAGATTTTCACGAAGAAAACGTGCGCAAATTAGACAAGTTGCACATGTACGATTGTTTACGTGCCAACAAATCCTTGGCTTCTTGGGGTATTGAAGGCCGTGTTCCCTTTCTAGATAAAGAATTTATGGATGTTGCCATGCGTTTAAACCCAAAAGATAAGATGATAATTGCTGGCAAAAAAGGTTCAAAAGACAAACAAGCGATGGAAAAATGGGTGCTTCGTGAAGCATTTGGCGATATGTTACCAGAAATTGTAGCCTGGCGCCAAAAGGAACAGTTTAGCGATGGCGTTGGCTACAGTTGGATTGATTCCTTAAAGGAGATGGTCAATAAGGAAATTAGTGATGATCAAATAGCAAACGCCCATTATCGATTCCCTATCCAACCCCCTACCAGCAAAGAGGAGTTTTATTACCGGACAATTTTTGAAGACCACTTTCCCAGTGATGCCGCAGCCTTGACGGTACCAAGCGTACCGAGTGTTGCCTGTAGCAGCCAAGTAGCCCTAGATTGGGACGAAAGCTTTAAGAATATGAACGACCCCAGCGGAAGAGCAGTTAAAAATGTGCATGATGATTCATATTAGAATGAAGGAGCTTTAGCTCTGGCCTCGCTCGTACCCACAAACTTTCTCAAATTCAATGAAGTTAGAATCTACAAGAAACCTTCGCTGGTGCGAGCGTTTCGCTCGTACCTTTAAATTTACTCCATTTAATCACTTTAGAAGTTTTAGAAATTATATATTGCAAAATAGTCGTGTCCGACTAAGATATAAGACCGCTGCGCTGAAAGACATAAGACGTAAGACTTGCTTTTTAATAGATTGAAAACTAGATAAAATTGATTAAACATACTTTTTAATTGATAAATTTTGATGCTAAGTATAATAGCATGCTGTCATTAAATAAAAAATATTCTAATTGCCTATTATCTGTGACTCAACAAATTTTCTCACTCTTTTAATCGGACACTAATGATTGCAAAATTCAGCTACAAAGAACCTACAAACAACTAAAACTTTTTAATAAATGGATTTTACCAACCCTTTAGTTTATGGGGTGCCTTGTTTTTTAGGCTTAATTGCCCTAGAGCTTACCTATAGTAAAACGTTAGACAACAAGGATCTTTACAACTGGAAAGATTTTATTTCAAGCCTGTCGCTCGGGGTAGGATCTGCTATTCTCGGGGCGCTTATTAAAACCGTTTCCATCATTTTGGTATTTAATTTTGCCTATGACCTCTTTAACCCAATGGTAGATGGCGTTCGCACTAATATTATGGGCTATGAGTCTTTTGGGTATGCCTGGTATGTGTGGATAATTTGTATGCTTCTAGACGATTTTACCTATTACTGGTTCCATAGGCAAAACCACATGGTGCGTTTTTTATGGGCTGCCCATATTGTTCATCATTCATCAGACAATTTTAATTTAGGCACCGCCGTTCGTAACGGGTGGTTTACTATTTTTTACAAACCTTTTTTTTATGTGTGGATTGTAATAATCGGGTTTCCACCAGAAATGCTTGTTGTTTGTCTGGGTATTGAAGCTTTATGGCAATTTCAACTGCACACACAGTACATCAAAAAGTTAGGCTTCCTTGAAAAGTTCCTTAATACGCATACGATGCACCAAGTACACCATGCCCAGAACATTGAATATATGGACAAAAACCACGGTGGATTTCTAAATGTTTTTGACCGAATTTTTGGAACATGGAAAGAACTTGACGACTCCATAGCTATTGAATATGGGGTTTCAACACCCCCAAATTCATATAATCTCTATGTTATCTTAACCCATGAATACAAGAATATTTGGGAGGATATGAAGAAATCTAAAAATTGGGGCGACAAGTTTATGTATGCTTTTGGTCCCCCAGGCTGGAGCCATGACGGAAGCACTTTAACCATAAAGCAAATGCGAAGAAAGCTTAAGGCTGAAAAGCTTTAGCCTTCAAACTTGGTAGGCGTTGCTAACTATAAACTGGAAAACGTAATTTATCATCAATTAAACCATTGCATAATCAATATTGCCCCAGACCATAGCTAAGTATTTCTAGCAGTAAGTCCGCTATAAACTAAGTAAAGCTACTGAATTACTGACTACCGAATACTGAATTTACGGCAACCACTTTTTATCAAAATTTGGCTTACGTTTTTCTAAAAACGCATCCCGACCTTCCTTGGCTTCATCAGTCATATAGGCAAGACGCGTGGCTTCACCCGCAAAAACTTGTTGACCCACCATTCCGTCATCGGTTAGGTTCATTGCAAACTTTAGCATTTTTATGGAAGTTGGTGATTTTGCAAGTATTTCCTGAGCCCATTCATAAGCTGTGTCTTCCAGCTCGGCATGTGGAATAACGGCATTAACCATTCCCATTTCATAAGCTTCTTGTGCGCTGTAATTTCTTCCGAGGAAAAAGATTTCACGTGCCTTCTTCTGCCCTACCATTTTAGCGAGATACGCACTTCCGTAGCCCCCGTCAAAACTGGTTACATCGGCATCGGTCTGTTTAAAAATTGCGTGTTCCTTACTCGCCAAGGTTATATCGCAAACCACGTGTAAACTATGACCGCCTCCTACTGCCCAACCCGGAACCACGCAAATAACAGCTTTTGGCATAAAACGAATTAACCGCTGTACATCAAGAATATTTAATCTGTGATATCCGTCATCGCCCACATAGCCTTGATGGCCACGAGCTTTTTGATCGCCGCCACTACAAAAACTATAAACGCCATCTTTAGACGAAGGTCCTTCGGCAGAAAGTAGTACAACGCCAATGGAAGTATCTTCTTGGGCATCGTGAAATGCGTCTAGTAATTCTGAAGTAGTTTTAGGGCGAAACGCATTGCGTATATCAGGTCTGTTAAAGGCTATACGTGCTACTCCGTTAGCTTTTTTATAAGTTATATCGGTATATTCTTTTGCTGTTTTCCAGTTGGGTGAAGTCATATTTGTCATTTTTATTTCCAAAGATATAAATTGTTTCTGGTTTATGGATTGTTGAATTTTTTAATACCGTCAACAAGCTATCTACTTGCAATTAAACCATACACTATATTCAATACGAAACACTTTCTTCTTTCGCTGGGCATGGTGTCAGTTTTAACGTGCTAAAAGGCTTGATTTTACTGCTATAATCTTCCATTTAAAATCTATTTAATCTTGGCTCAAATTTTGATACCTTTGTACTTATGAAAAAATGGTTGTTTCTTATAGCATTATTTCCGTTGCTAGCTTCGGCCCAATTTGACTTTGAGACCAATAAATTTAAGTTAGATTTTGTTGATCTTCCCGAGATTGAAAGTCTTATGACGTCTTCCCTGCCCTCAAACTCCAATTTATCGAATACGTACTCCAATAAACTACCTTCTTTTAAATTGAGTAAGGAAAATTACCGGGAACCTGTAAGTATGTTTGAAGCCGTAACAGCGAGTGAAAACACATTAAAATCAAATATTACAATTTCTTTAGACCCTAGAGAATATGGGGTATTTACAAGCGATAAGAACTTACGTGTTGATGGAGCAACCAAGGTTCGGAATGCGGTTTATGAAGACGCTTCTCAACCTTTTTTATATCATTACCCAAGTTATAACCGGCGTAATAGATCTACTGGTTTTGGAATATACGGCGGGTATTCGCCCTATAGATATGGGCACAGATATTAAACCGGTTTATATTTTTAACCGATCTACGAAGAGTAATCTAGCTATTGAATTAAATAACTAACAGCTTCTAAACCAATTCAATTCCATCACTTTTAATTACAATCTGTTTGTCTTTATAAAGTGTGCCAATGGCTTTTTTAAAACTCTTTTTACTCATTCCCAGCTGATTTTTGATGGTTTCTGGGTCAGATTTATCGTGAAGTGGCAAAAAACCTCCAGCGGCCTCCAACTCTTCCCGAATAAAGGTAGCGTTCGGCTCAATACTTTTATAGCCAGGCTTTTGAAGCACAAGGTCTATTTTATTATCTGGACGAATGTTTGAAATATAGGCTTTCAATGTATCGCCCGTACGGATATCTTCAAAAATATCCTCCATATAAATTAATCCTTTATGGACGCCGTTAACAATAACATTGGCTCCCGTTTCAGTTAAGTGAGTAACCAAAATATCTACTTCCTGAAACGCTTCAACAGTTAAAGTATCGTTTTGAAGAAAGTGATTGGTTTTACTAGAGCCTACCAACCTATTGGTTTTTTCGTCTATATATAGGTAAACAATATACCAATTTCCTTTTTTCATTGGTCGCGCCTGCTCCTTAAAGGGAACAAAGAGCTGTTTTTCCAAGCCCCAATCCATAAAAGCGCCGTATTCGGTAACATCACTACAGTGCAAGTACCCAAATGTATTTAGCTTTAAAAAAGGCTCAAGAGTTGTTGCAATGGGTCTTTCTTCGTTATCTAGATAGATAAAAACGGAAATTTCATCGCCAATTTCATATTCTTCTGGCTTGTATCTATGTGGTAAAAGTACCACATTTTCAGCATCATCACCCAAGTATAGCCCCGGTTCGGTTTCCCGAAGAATCTCTAAAGTATTGTATTCGCCCAATTTTATCATAACTGCAAAGGTAGTGTTTCTACTTACAAAAAAGTAACTTAAATAAATATGATTAAGAGGCTATTCCTTCGACTAATCTGTGGTTAGATTGAGTAAAAAAAGGCTTGGAAAAATTATTGAAAATTTCGTTTTAATTATCTGAGAAAAATCCGAAATTTACGATGTGTATATCTTTTAATCAAAAACAAAGTTAAATGCTATACGCCTATAATTATATAAGACAAATAAAAACTTTTGAAACTATGATTTTTTAAGGCATTTTAATTCTCATAAAAAAGCAGTAATTTTCACTCTAAGTTATGAATCATACCTCCAAACATAAGCTCCCGGCTGAATTTCAACTAAGTGACGTAATTGAAACTGAAATTGGCACGGTCTATATTTATGATAATATTTTAATATTTGAAGCAAATGAAGGGATAGTACTTTCTTATAAAACTGGGTTTTCAATACTCCTTAAAAGTTTACGCATACTTAAAACCAAACCGTGGATATATATTTCTAATCGTGTAAACTCCTATTCTTTTAACACCATGGATCTTAAGTATCTGAACCATGTACCAACCCTAAAAGCCATTGCTGTCGTTAACCATTCAGAATACAGTAAAATGAATGCGGAACTTGAAGATAAGTTTATTAGCAAACCATTTAAAACATTTTATAACGTTTATGATGCAGCAGATTGGGGTAAGGCCTATTTATAAAATAAACTCAAAATACTCCAGTAACACTTTATCATTTAAGGTTGAAGGTGTGAAAATTTCTAATAAGGACGGCTTTTCATTTTGAAGGAAGAAATCTTTTAGTTTGGTTGATAATTCCTCTTTCGTATCAATTGAAACGTAATTGAAGCCGTACATTGCTGAAAGATGTTTCGCATTTAGCTCGTGTTTTGTTTCAAAGTAAGTATCAAAAACTTCAGAATCCTTTTCTCCGGGCAAAATTCTAAAAATCCCACCTCCCCCATTATTCACGAGAATAATTTTAAAGTTCTTCGGAATGTAATTATTCCAAAGCGCATTGCTATCATAAAAAAAGCTAACATCGCCTGTTAAAAACACCGTTGGCAGTTCTGAAGCCAATGCAGCGCCAACTGCTGTGCTGGTACTACCATCAATCCCGCTTGTTCCCCGGTTGCAAAAAACCTGTACAGACGGATCAATATTAAATAGTTGTGCATACCGAATGGTGGCGCTGTTACTCAACTGAAGCTGAATGTTTTTGGGAAGTTGGTTAAACACTTCACAAAAAACCATAAAATCTGAATATGGTATGGCTTCCTCATATACTTTATGGCGAAGCAATCGATGCGCCTTTACCGATAACCACTGCTTTTTGTAAGTACTATCAACTTTGGCTGTCTTCGGAAGAAACTGGGACAAAAAGTAGTTGATATTAGTTTTAAAGTGGTGTTTTAAGACAAAGAAGGTATCGTATGCTTTTTTCGAATCTACATGCCAATGTTCCTCAGGTGGAGAATTTCGTAAAAATGCTTTTATTCTTTTTGAAACTACCATTCCGCCAAAACTCAGTAAGATATCGGGCTGCAATTCTTTAAACTCATCCGCGTTTAACGGACTTATAAGCTGATCAATAGCCGAAATATAGTTTTTATGGTGAATATTAGAGGTAGTCTCAGTCAAAACCAAAACGCTATCATCTTTTGCCAAATGCTCCACAAACTGTTGTTCCAAACTATTGGGTTCAAGAACGCCCACCAATATCATTTTTCTTTTACTCGCGTTCCACTTTTTGAGGAATGGGGTTAAATCTTCTTTTAAAGTTTCGGTTTCTATTCGTGGGGCAACGTTTTGTGGCCAAACCAATTGATTTTCGGTAGTTTCATATAAAGGTTCAGAAAATGGAATATTAATGTGAACCGGACCATCTAACTCCATGGCACTATTAAGCGCCGTATTTATTTCGGTTTCATTTTTCACTTGAAAATCTTGGCCTTCAAGACAATTGGCACTGTAGAGAATATGGTTTTTAAAAACGTTTTCTTGCCGTATCGTCTGGCCATCACCAATATCAATTCGCTCGGCCGGTCTATCTGCCGAGATAACAACTAATGGGATATCACTGTAAAACGCCTCTGCAACCGCTGGATAATAATTTAGTAAAGCCGAACCTGAAGTACAAAGAACGGCAACCGGCTTTTTTAATTGCTGTGCCATCCCCATGGCAAAAAATGCCGCACAGCGCTCATCTACAATGCTGTAACTTTTAATATCAGGGTGTGCTCCAAAACCAATAGTTAATGGGGCGTTTCGGGATCCTGGAGAAATTACTATATTATTTATGCCCTTTTCCAAACATAGTTGAATAAGGGTTTGTGCAAGAGGTTTGTTGGTAAATTTCATGGGGTATAAAGGTACAAATAGCTTTAAAATATTAGGTGATTGTCTGCCTAAAAAAGGACTCGATGACTTGACGACGTACGACTAAACGACCTACGACTTCACGACTTGATGACTTACGTCAAGTATTAAAAACTCGCCTTAACTCAACATAGGTTTTAATACGTGTAACATTGTTTGCATTTTATTCTGGGTTTCCTCCCATTCTTCTTTAGGGTCTGAATTGCGTGTTATGCCACCTCCCACAAAAATTCGAGCAATATTTTCCTGAATTTTCATACATCGCAAATTCACCATAAGCGAAGCCGAAGTGCCATTTTCTAAAATTGGCCCTACAAAACCCGTGTAATACGCTCGTGGATAGCCTTCATTTTTAATTATATATTCTTGCGAAGCTATTTTAGGATTTCCGCCAACCGCCGGCGTTGGGTGAAGCGCATTAGCCACGGCAGCTAAGGTGGTTTCTTGGTTGAGCTTCCCCGTGATATCCGTTCTAAGATGCAATAAAGATCCAGCCCGGTACGTATAAGTATCTGAAACCTGTAAGGCTGTAGCAGCCATTTTTAGCTTCTCTAAAATCATATCAGTAACCTGTTGTTGTTCGTCCTTTTCCTTTGGGCGCCAACTAACCGTTTCGCTTCCCGTATAAGCTTGCGTCCCCGCTAAGGCCATTGTTTTAAAGGCATCATTTTTAACCTGAACCAATGTTTCTGGGGTGGCACCACACCAAATTCCGGTTTTAGGGTGAAACCATATATATCGAAAAGCAGTAGGATAGGCAGAAAACAGACGTTTCAGTAATAAAATAACAGAAAAATTGTGAAGCTGGAAGTCTTTTGGACGAGAAATTACAATTTTACTGGCTTCGCCCTGTTTTATTGTTTCAATGGTATTGGATAATAATTTGCAATATCTGT
Source organism: Aequorivita marina (assembly GCF_031631895.2). Classification (NCBI taxonomy): domain Bacteria; kingdom Pseudomonadati; phylum Bacteroidota; class Flavobacteriia; order Flavobacteriales; family Flavobacteriaceae; genus Aequorivita; species Aequorivita marina. Next base: position 20,084 of record NZ_JAVMBW020000002.1, on the reverse strand, counting down.
TTTCTTCATTCTTTCCACTCGATGTGGGAACAGGAACCACGTTAAAAACATCTTTTACAAATTCAGTTTGAAATACTCCCGATTCATTTGCGGGTATAAATAAGGAAACGCCCTTATAATCAAATGGAGCGAGAACAAAGCCCGGTTTATTTAACGCAGTTGCCACGTGCAAGCTGTCATCGTTCTGAAATATGCTATGCAGCAAATCAGTTTCGGGAAATGAATATATTGCAAAGGGTAAGTTTTTGCGATAATGTCTCGCAATTTTTTCAGTTAATACATTAAAATCCATTACTTATTCTTTGGTAAACTAAGCGTTGTGAGCTTTACAAGAGAGACCAGGTCGTCGTCCTCATTGGTGATTTTTATTTGCCAGAGTTGGGTGGTTCTTCCTTTATGAAGCATGCTCGCATGGGCGTAAACATAACCTTCTCGAACACTTTTTATATGGTTTGCTGCTATTTCAATTCCACGCACAATAAAATTATCTGAATTTAGAAAAAAGTATGCTCCTGCACTGCCTACACTTTCGGCCAAAGCTACCGAGGCTCCACCGTGCAAAACCCCATCGGGTTGATGGACTCTTGGAGTAACCGGCATTCGGGCGATTAAAAAATCGTCTCCTATTTCTGTAAATTCTATTTCTAAGGTTTCCATCAACGTGTTCTGACACATTTTTTTGGAAATTGCTAATACTTCTTCTTTGGTGTACTTCATACTATTCAATTACTTTTGTAAAAATACAAATTTGAAACTTAGAAAATGAGCCTCCAAAAAGAAGTATCCTACCAAACCTCAAATACCTATTCAACCTTAAATACCTTATCAGAAAAGACCAAGAACGTTTGGCTAGTTTTTCATGGGATGGGCTATTTGAGCAAATACTTTATCAATTATTTTTCAGAATTAAATACAGATGAAAACTATATTATTGCGCCGCAAGCACCGTCAAAATACTATCAGGATAAAAAATTTAAGCACGTAGGCGCTTCTTGGTTAACGCGAGAAAATACAACTGCCGAAACCGAAAACATCCTAAATTATATAGACGCTGTTTATAATGAGGAATTATCAGGAAATACTCCAAACCTTATTGTTTTGGGGTATTCGCAAGGAGTTTCCATTGCGGCAAGATGGGTAGCGAGGCACAAAATTCAGTGCAACAAGTTAATTTTACATTCTGGCGCAATTCCAAAAGAACTAAAGCCTAAAGATTTTGAGTTTTTAAACACCTCAACCCAGGTAATTTACCTCTACGGAAACAAGGATCAATACGTTACCGAAGCTCGTAAAACCGAAGCGGAATTAAACGGCTCAAAGCTTTTTAAAGACCGCCTAACAGTTCAGGTTTTTGAAGGAGTTCACGAAGTAAATAAAGATTTTATTTTAACCGTTTCTAAAGAAGCCTAAATTGTAGTTGCTAGATATCTAGTTTGTGTTTTTTTATTTTAGCTCATTATTTTTATCACTTACGTGGGTTACCGAAGATTTCATGTTTCCCCTTTTTGAAGCCAAATTCCATGTTTTTATACATTAGTGTCCGATTAAAAGAGTGAGAAAATCTGTTGAGTCAAAGATAATAGGCAATAAGAATGTTTTTATTTAATGACAGCATGCTATTATACTTAGCATCAAAATTTATCAATTAAAAAGTATGTTTAATCAATTTTATCTAGTTTTCAATCTATTAAAAAGCAAGTCTTACGTCTTATGTCTTTCAGCGCAGCGGTCTTATATCTTAGTCGGACACGACTAGTTTTTATAGTAAAAAAGCTAGACAAAGCACCTATTTTATCGTTAAACGCCATTGCAGGTTTATAAATATTTATTACTTTGCTCGTTGCTTTTGGTTTAAGTAAGCCCCACTTACTTTCTCCAAATAGCTTAAAGCTTAATATTTGGTTAAAAAAGCTTTTATTCAGTGAGCGGCCTTTTTTAGGTCGCTCTTTTTTTTTTGAAAAAACCAATGATGTCACGTGAATAAAAACGATATTTATAAAAAGAACTTTTCTTCGCCTTAAAAAGCTTAGTGAGTTTTAATACAACACATAAAATCAAATCTCAAAATGCATAAAGTAACCTACATTTTCTTTCTCTTTTTAGCAATAAACTTATACGGTCAAAAAAGAACGGTTTTTAAAGACACCACCATAAGTACGCAACACAGGATTACGCTACAGAATAAAAACATAGATTATACGGCAACTACCGGAATGCAACCTCTTTGGAATGATAATAATGAAGTCATTGCCAGTTTGCATTATACCTATTATCGCAAAAACACAAAAAGCAAGAAAACAGGTCAGGAACGTCCATTGGTAATTTCTTTTAATGGTGGGCCAGGCTCTGCTTCGGCCTGGATGCATATTGCTTATACGGGGCCCAAGCTATTAAAAATTAGCGACGAAGGATATCCAGTGCAGCCTTACGGTATAAAAGACAACCCGTATTCTATCTTAGACGTTGCAGATATTTTATATGTGAATCCTGTAAATACCGGGTACTCCCGAATGGTAGAAGTCAATGAGAAAAAGCCAAAAAGAGAACAGTTTTTTGGGGTAAATGCAGACATACGCTATTTGGCAAAATGGCTGAACACCTTTGTAAGCAGAAACAACAAATGGTTAGCACCTAAATACTTAATTGGTGAAAGTTACGGCGGCACAAGGGTTTCCGGCTTGGCACTCGCTCTACAAAAACAACAATGGATGTACCTGAACGGGGTGATTTTGGTTTCTCCGGCAGATTACCTCACTTTTGAATCAGATACGCCGCTGTCTGCTTCCTTATTTCTACCTTATTATACTGCTACGGCTTGGTATCACAAACAGTTGCCAGGTAAATTGCAAAACCAAGATCTGGAAGAAGTTCTAAAGGCCTCTGAAGATTATACCTATAGTACGTTAATTCCAGCCTTGGCAAAAGGAAGCAGTTTAGAGCAAGTTGAAAAGCAAAAAATAGCTGCAGAATTGGAAACGATGACGGGTATTGATAAACAGCTTTTCATTGACAATCATTTAGCATTGCCCAGTCACGTATTTTGGAAAGAATTATTAAACCAACCGAACAACGACAAAACCATTGGCAGGTTAGATTCGCGATATCTTGGAATTGATAGAAGCCGAAGTGGTACAAGCCCAGATTATAACGCTGAATTAACCTCCTGGCTACATTCCTTTACCCCTGCCATAAATTATTATATGCGAGAGGAGCTCAATTTTAAAACAGACCTTAAATATAATATGTTTGGACCCGTGCATCCTTGGGACAAAACCAACAACAATACCCGTGAGCAATTACGACAAGCAATGGCGCAAAACCCATACCTCAACGTATTATTTCAAACCGGGTATTATGACGGTGCAACCACTTACTTTCATTCCAAATACACCAAAAATCAATTGGACCCCGGAGGAAAGATGAAAGGTCGGGTTGATTTTAAAACCTACCGAAGCGGCCACATGATGTATTTACGCAAAGAAGATTTAAAAACTGCAACCGAGGATATTCGCGAGTTTATAAAAAACAGTATGCCCAACGAAGGAAAGCCAGCAAAATATTAGAGCCCAGTACATTTGAATTCTTTTTCCAACCAATTGAAATATTAAATTCATGGAAAAACCTTATACAGAAAACGGAATTAAAATTCTTTTACCGGTTCAAATAAAGCTAGAAACCGTAGAGAAAAAACTGCAAGAAGAACTTATTGGGTTTAAAATAAGAAAAGATGGCGCAGATGATGGTAGCTTATACGGTGAAGTTATTGCTATAAATTTGTTCGCTGGCTCGCAGAACTACGATTTAGATTTAGAACTGGAATTGCTGACTAAAACAAAGCTCTTTAAAGGTAAAAGCCTAAAAGTAGATATACAGTTAAAGCTTAGCTTTGATCAACAACAACAAACAATCAATTTAAACCATTATAAGGCAACAGGAGAAAACGACAGTTGGCTTGCCAATAAACTTATCGATTTTCTTTTAAATAGCTTTATACGAAGAAAGGTTTTAGATAAATCGAATTTTCTTTTACAGCCGAAGCTAAAAAATGTCAAAACCGAACTAAACGAAAAGCTAGAAAACCTATTAGAGGTTAAAAAAGGCGTTTTGCTTTATGGAAGTTTTCAAGATCTGTATTTAAAAGAAGTTTACTTCAAACAAAAACACTTGGTTGTCTTGGTGGCAGCCAATGGCAATCTAGCCGCCGAAGTATCGGAATTGGATTTTTAGATGAAATAGCTATTCTTTTTAGACGCTCTCTCGCTAAATGCATAACCCATAAAAAAACCGCAACCCCTTCAGGTTGCGGTTTTAACATTAATCTATATTGCTTGTGAATATCCCTCGACTTGGCTCGGGATAAGCAATTTGCACATTTTCGCTTTTAACGAAAACGGCGCTCTGCTTACTTCACTTCTTCAAAATCTACGTCTTCAACATCGCTGTTTTCAGATCCGCCGTCAGTGCTACCTTGCTCAGGGCCTTGTCCTTCTCCGGGTTCGCCGGTTGGGGCACCTTGCTGGTCTGCTTGGGCTTTGTACATTTCTTCAGAAGCAGTCTTCCAAGCTTCGTTTATTTTATCTAAAGCTGGTTGAATGGTTTCAACTTCTTTAGTCTCGTAAGCTTTCTTAAGTTCTTCCAAAGCTTCTTCAATTGGTTTTTTCTTATCATCAGATAATTTATCACCAAATTCTTTTAATTGCTTTTCTGTTTGGAAGATCATGCCATCAGCCTCATTCAGCTTATCAACTTTTTCTTTCGCATTTTGATCGCTTTCAGCATTTGCTTCAGCATCTGCCTTCATCTTTTCGATTTCCTCTTCAGTCAATCCAGAAGAAGCTTCAATACGAATGTCTTGCGACTTGTTGGTAGCTTTATCAGTAGCACTTACTTTAATGATACCATTAGCATCAATATCAAAGGTTACTTCAATCTGTGGCGTACCTCTTGGTGCTGGTGGAATTCCGTCTAAGTGGAAACGGCCAATTGTTTTGTTGTCGTTTGCCATTGGACGCTCTCCTTGCAGTACGTGAATCTCAACACTTGGTTGATTATCTGCTGCAGTAGAGAATACTTGGCTCTTCTTAGTAGGAATAGTTGTGTTTGCCTCAATTAATTTGGTCATAACACCGCCCATAGTTTCAATACCTAGCGAAAGTGGTGTTACATCTAAAAGAAGTACATCTTTTACATCTCCAGTTAATACACCACCTTGAATAGCAGCACCTACGGCAACTACCTCATCTGGGTTTACCCCTTTATGTGGTTTTTTTCCGAAGAACTTCTCAACCGCTTCCTGAACAGCAGGAATACGAGTAGAACCACCTACAAGAATTACTTCATCAATATCACTTTTGTTTAATCCAGCAGCTTTCATTGCTTTTTCACAAGGTGTCATTGTTCTTTTTACAAGATCTTCAATCAATTGCTCAAACTTCGCACGAGTCAAAGTTTTTACCAAGTGTTTTGGTCCGCTAGAAGTAGCAGTAACATAAGGTAGGTTGATTTCAGTCTGTGCTGCAGAAGAAAGTTCAATTTTTGCTTTTTCAGCTGCTTCCTTCAAACGTTGCAATGCCATTGGGTCTTTACGAAGATCGAAGTCTTCATCTGCTTTAAACTCATCGGCTAACCAATTGATTATTTTTTGGTCAACGTCATCACCACCTAAGTGTGTATCACCATCTGTAGCAAGTACTTCAAAAACGCCGTCACCCAATTCAAGGATACTAACATCGTGCGTACCACCACCAAAGTCAAATACCACTACTTTTTGGTCGGTTCCTTTTTTATCAAGGCCGTATGCCAATGCAGCTGCAGTTGGTTCGTTAATGATTCGCTCTACTTTAAGACCAGCAATTTCACCTGCTTCTTTTGTTGCATGGCGTTGGCTGTCGTTAAAATAAGCAGGAACTGTAATTACTGCACCAGTAACGTCCTGACCCAAGTAATCTTCTGCGGTTTTCTTCATTTTCTGAAGAATCATCGCACTCAATTCCTGTGGTGTGTACATACGTCCGTCAATATCAACGCGGGCAGTGTCATTATCACCTTTTACCACTTTGTATGCTGCGTGTTCCGCTTCTTTTTTAGATTCGGAATACTTATTCCCCATAAACCGTTTAATAGAGCTAATGGTTTTGGTAGGGTTGGTTACCGCCTGACGTTTTGCAGGATCACCTACTTTAATTTCACCGCCTTCCACAAATGCAATTACAGAAGGAGTTGTTCTTTTTCCTTCGGCATTAGGAATAACCGTTGGCTCACTACCTTCCATTACGGCAACGCAGGAGTTGGTTGTACCTAAGTCGATTCCAATTATTTTACTCATAATAGTGTTGTTTGTTATTTGTTATTGTTGTGTATTCTTATTTTCGCTTTCTATAAGTCAATGATTATGCCAGCGAAAATATTCTGACAAGGTGTCATAAAATTATTTCTACATCTTTAAATTGCAGCAATTCAGGCAGTTTAAAAAAAATGGTATTTTTACGAAGATCTAACCTTTAACAAGTTTTCTTTTTGAAAAACGCTTCGCGCCAACACGTCTTTTATATTGCCTTACTTATTTTAGCGGGGGAAGCAGTTTTTATTCTTCCTTTTGTTTTGGCTCGGGTTTTTCGCGCTACGGTATTAGAGGTTTTTCAGGTTAATAACACGGAGTTGGGGTTTTGCTTTTCGGTTTATGGTGTGGTGGCATTGTTTTCCTATTTATTTGGTGGTCCTTTGGCAGACCGATTTCCGCCTAGAAAATTAATGGGTACGGCTTTACTATTAACTGCTTTGGGTGGCTTAATTTACGCCAACGCCCCTACACTACAAACATTAATCATTCTTTACGGTTTCTGGGGGTTTACAACAATATTTCTTTTTTGGTCGGCAATGATAAAAGCCACACGGGTTTGGGGCGGCAACGAAAACCAAGGCAAAGCATTTGGTTTTTTAGATGGTGGTCGCGGTTTGGTAGGGGCACTCTTTGGTCTATTGGGCGTTTTTGTATTTTCCTTATTCGTCCCAGACTCGCAGGCAAACTTAAACTCCGTTGCGCAAACCGAAGCTTTTCAATCTGTAGTCTATGTTTCTTCCACCTTAGTAGCACTTATAGGTGTGATGGTTTTCTTTTTTCTGAAAATTGACAAAAAATCTGAATCTACTACCCTTGAAAAAATAACATACCAAAATATAAAAACGGTATTAAAACTACCCGCCATTTGGTTATTGATGATAATAATCTTGTGTGCCTACGTAGGCTATAAAATAACCGATATATTTTCGCTCTACGCCAACGATGTTATGCGTTACAGCAAAGTAGAAGCCGCCGAAACAGGCACGTTTTTATTGTTTATTCGTCCCGTTGTTGGAGTGGTAATCGGGGTTCTTGCAGACCGTTCCTGCGCATCTGTTTATTTATGCCTTGGTTTTTTGCTTTCCATCTTTGGAGCAGTGCTCTTTGCCTCCGGAATTGTGGATGAAGGTACAGACATTTTGTTCTTTCTTTCCATAATAATTACCGCTGTTGGAGTTTACGCCGCTCGGGTTCTTTATTTTGCGGTTATGAAAGAAGGCAACATTCCCTTAAAGTTAACGGGAACAGCAGTGGGAATAATATCTTTTATCGGCTACACACCTGAAGTTTTTGCCGGACCTGCCATTGGTTACTTTCTGGATGCATCTCCAGGAAAAGAAGGGCATCAAGCGGTGTTTTGGATGCTGACAGTTTTCTCGGTAGTTGGTTTCATAGCATCAATAATCTTTTACAAAATCTCTAAAAGAAGTAGCAAAAGGCAGTTGCAGTTGGCAGTGGATAATGAGTAATTTTTAATAGATAGAGTTTTAATCAATTGCCGTTGGCTTCAGCCAACGGAAAATAAAACAGCAATAAAATGAGTTTAGCCACAATAAAAAAGTTACGCAACTGTGACTTAAGCCTAAAATAATGCTATTAAAAGTCCGTCTATTGAAGCAGACGGCAATTGGTAGGTTTCTAAGACTTCTTTTTGGGCATTTGATGTTTAATAATTTACAATTTATTTTCCAGTATTGGAAATATTCCATAATTTTGGAATAAATCCAGCTTTATGTTTTTAAATTGTCATACGTATTACAGCCTTCGCTATGGAACCCTAAAAATCAGCGACTTGCTAAGTTTAGGGCAACAAAACGGAACTACTTCCATGGCACTTACCGATATAAATTCTACCTCGGCTTGTCTGGAGTTTGTCCGTATTGCGCCTGATTATAATATAAGACCAATTCTTGGAGTAGATTTCCGGAATGGAGCAAAACAGCAATTTATATTACTGGCAGAAAACAATGAAGGTTTTAAAAATATAAATGAATATCTGTCAGAATTTCTACATCGGCGGAAGGGTTCAGAAAACCTAAAAACTCCTTCCAAGGCAAAACAACTTCCTAATACATTCGCAATTTATCCATTTGCTTCTTTTAAAGGGGAAACACTCGCTGAAAATGAATTTATCGGCGTAAAAATAGAAGATCTTAACCGCTTAAAGTTTTCACCTTGGAAAAACAGGCAAGAGAAGTTGGTGGTTCTACAAAGCGTCACTTTTCAGCATAAAAAAGGCTTTAATACTCACCGATTGCTTCGCGCAATTGACAATAACACCTTGCTTAGCAAATTGCCAGCTTCGGAACAAAGCAGCGAAAACGACGTGTTTATTTCCGAAGAAAGTTTAAAAAAGACATTTCAGGAATTTCCGCAGCTAATTAAAAATACAGAAACACTTTTAAAGCATTGTCACATTTCCTTCGATTTTTCAAAGGAAACCACACGTAACCAAAAATCATATACTGCCAATGAAGACCTAGATTTTCGTTTACTGAAAAAACTAGCTTATGCCGGAATTCATTATCGCTATAAACGTCCGGGCGAACGCGTGATGGTTCGCATTGAAAAGGAATTGAGTATTATCAAGGGAAAAGGGTTTGTTTCCTACTTTCTCATCAATTGGAAAATCCTGAAATACGCCCGTAGCAAGGGTTATTTCTACGTAGGTCGTGGTAGTGGTGCCAATAGCATTATTGCATATTTGCTTCGTATTACAGATGTTGACCCCGTAGAGCTGGATCTTTATTTTGAACGCTTTATAAATCTATATCGAAAAAATCCGCCCGATTTCGACATTGATTTTTCGTGGCAGGATCGCGATGACATTACCGATTTCATCTTTAAAACATTTAAAAACACCGCTCTTATCGCCGTTTACAACACTTTTAAGTTTAAGGCTTCCGTACGTGAGCTGGGGAAGGCTTTTGGACTGCCAAAGGAGGAAATCGATAGACTTTCAAAACAGAATTACGATTTTAAAAAACTGGATAAGCTTTCGCAATTGGTGATTATTTACAGCCAGTATATTCAAGGTTTCCCTAATTACCTCGGCATTCACGCTGGCGGGATTTTGATTTCAGAAAAACCAATCCATCATTATATCGCTACGTTTATGCCGCCAAAAGGCTATGCTACCACTCAGTTTGATATGGTAATTGCAGAAGACATTGGGCTTTATAAGTTCGATATTTTGAGTCAGCGCGGATTGGGAAAAATAAAGGATGCCGTAGAAATTGTAACGCATAACCATCCAAAAACACCCGCTTTAGACATTCACGACATAAAACGTTTTAAAAAAGATGAAAAAATTAAAGCCTTGTTGCGAAACGCACAGGCTATTGGTTGTTTTTATGTAGAGTCGCCTGCCATGCGGATGTTGCTTCGCAAGTTACAGGTGGACGATTATTTGGGGTTGGTGGCTGCCAGTTCGGTAATACGGCCGGGTGTTGCTAAAAGTGGAATGATGCGCGAATACATTTTGCGATATCGCTATCCCGAAAAAAGAAAAGAAGCGCATCCCGTTTTGCTGAATATTATGCCCGAAACCTACGGTGTAATGGTATATCAGGAAGATGTAATAAAAGTGGCGCATCATTTTGGTGGATTAGATTTGGGGGAAGCCGATATGTTGCGAAGAGGCATGAGCGGGAAGTTCCGTTCGCGGGAAGAGTTTCAAAAAGTAAAAGATCAGTTTTTTAAAAACTGTAAAAACTCCGGAAAAAACGAAGCTTTTACTGCCGAAGTTTGGCGGCAAATTGAAAGTTTTGCTGGCTATGCTTTTGCCAAGGGACATTCCGCTTCTTATGCCGTAGAAAGCTATCAAAGCCTTTTTTTAAAAGCCTATTTTCCGTTGGAATATATGGTAGCCACCCTAAACAATGGCGGTGGTTTTTACAGTGTAGAACTCTATGTGCACGAAGCGCGAATGAACGGCGGAAATATACTGCAACCTTGTATCAATCGCAGTTACGGCAAAACAATTATTGATGGGAAGGATATTTACATCGGTTTCGGGTTTTTGCAATCTTTAGAATCAAAACTCATTGATAAAATAATTACTGAACGCCATAAAAACGATGCCTTTGAAAGTCTGGACGATTTCCTAGAACGCGTTTCCATTGGGATGGAACAAATGACAATTCTTATAAAAATAAACGCTTTTCGTTTTACAGGAAGAAACAAACGCGAATTGCTTTGGGAAGCCTATATGAAAATAAACAAGGTGAGTTTTGAAGAAAATGTGTACACCCTTTTTAAACAAAAAAAGATTGATTACAAAACCCCTTCCCTACCACACACCGCGCTGGAAGACGCTTTTGACGAAATGGAGCTCTTGGGGTTTCCATTGTGCAGCCCTTTTGATTTGCTTATAAATCCTTCTGAAAACAAGTTGCGAGCAACACATCTTCCACAATTTATAGGGAAGGTTATAAGCATTGAAGGATATTTAATAACTACCAAGAGAACGCGGACTTCGAAAGGTGATTATATGTACTTCGGAAACTTTATTGATCGCAATGGTCATTTTGTGGATACCGTACATTTTCCGCCGGTAGCCAACAAGTATCGCTTCCGCGGAAAAGGAATTTACAACATCACCGGAAAAGTAACGGAAGAATTTGATTGTATAAACATAGAAGTGATAAAAATGGAACGATTGGCGATAATTCAGGATCCGAGGTATAGCTCCGTCCCCCTAGCCCCCGAAGGGAGAACTGTTACGGACAATAGACGTAAAACAATAAAACCTAGGACGTGAGATTAAAAAAAGTTAAAAATTCCTCCCCTTTTTTCAAGGGAGAGCCTGTACCGAATTTATTTCGGTATGCCGAAGGCGGAGGGAATCCTTCAGTTTTAAGTCTCAAATCTCATGTCTAAAATCTCAAATCTAACATGAACAACAAAAGAAACATAGTACACATGGATTTGGACACTTTTTTTGTGTCCTGCGAACGTTTGTTGGATAGCAAACTCATAGGAAAGCCTGTATTAATTGGTGGCACAAGCGATCGCGGCGTGGTAGCTTCGTGCAGTTATGAAGCGCGCTCTTTCGGAATCCACTCCGCAATGCCTATGAAATTGGCCAGACAGTTATGTCCTGAAGCGATTGTAGTTCGCGGCGATGCCGGTACTTATAGTAAATTTTCAGAAAACGTTACCGATGTTATAAAAGAAAGCGTACCACTTTATGAAAAAGCTTCTGTAGATGAGTTTTATATTGATTTAACAGGAACGGATAAGTTTTTTGGCTGCGAAAAACTGGCTTCCGAACTACGGCAACGGATTATAAAAGAAACTGGACTGCCTATTTCTTTCGGACTTTCCATAAACAAAACTGTTTCAAAAATAGCAACTGGCGAAGCAAAGCCAAACAATCAGATCCATATTTTAAAAGGAACAGAAAAACCCTTTCTTTCGCCTTTATCTGTCAATAAAATACCAATGGTGGGCGAAGTTACCTACCGTGCTTTTTGCGATTTAGGCATAAAACAGATAAAAACCATTCAGGAAATGCCTGTGGAAATGATGCGGAAAGTCTTTGGAAAAAACGGGCAGACCATTTGGCAGAAAGCAAACGGGATAGACAATACACCGGTACAACAATACACCGAGCGCAAATCTATTTCTACCGAGCGCAGTTTTGACCGCGATACCACCGATGTAAAAAAGTTAGAAGGAATAATCATTGCAATGACAGAAAATTTAATTTTTCAACTGCGACGTGGCAATAAGCTTACTGCTTGCGTAACTTTCAAAATACGGTATTCCGATTTTAAAACTTATACCATGCAGCAAAAAATATCGTATAGTTCGGCAGATCATAAAATTATTCCCGTAGTGATGGCACTTTACAAAAAACTGTACCAACGCAGGCTTTTAGTACGGATGGTGGGCGTTAAATTTAGTCATTTAGTAGAAGGTGGATTTCAAATAGACCTATTTGACGACAATGAAAAAACAATCAGCCTCTATCAGGCCATGGACAAAATGCGTGACCGTTACGGCGACCGTGCCGTGATGCGCGCCGCAGGGATGGAGGCCAAAAGTATTGGGCGTTGGAATCCGTTTACAGGTGCGCCACCACCACTTTTGCCCAACAGGAGAAGATAAGCTCAATGGCCGGCAGGTTTGCTATTTATAAGGTGCTTCAATAATCATTATTGCAAAAATGCTGTCATAGTGCCGAATTCTTCATACATAATAAAATAAGATGCTATCTTTGTTATTAAAAGATATATATATGGAGAGTATCAGTGTTTTTGACATGTTATCAATTGGCGTTGGGCCATCAAGTTCACATACATTAGGGCCTTGGCGTGCCGCTTTACGATGGATTGAGGAGTTAAAAGAAAAAAATCAATTTAAAGAGGTTGTGGGAATAAAGGTAGATCTATATGGCTCTTTGTCGCTTACTGGCAAAGGTCACGCAACTGATTTGGCTACAATGTTGGGCTTATGTGGTTTTGATCCTGTTACCTTTCCTATTGAAAATATTGAAAAAGAGATTGATTTTATCACCTCAGAAAACAAACTAAGCTTAAACGGAGAGCGCGATGTTACTTTTACACCTGAAAAAGATATCGTATTCAACCGGAAGTTTCTAGATTTTCATCCCAATGGAATGACTTTTAGAGCTACTTTAAAAGACGGTTCGCAGGAATCTTCATCCTATTATTCCATAGGGGGCGGATTTACCGTTAAAGAAGAACGGAAACAAAAGAAAGCAAAACTTGAAAAATTTGCGCAATTTCCCTTTCCTATTCAAAATGGGGCCGAACTTTCAGCATATTGTAAGGCAGAAAACAAAAGCATTTCAGAAGTAGTACTCGAAAATGAAAAATCATTGCGAAGTGAAACTGAAATAACTGAAGGCCTACGGGAAATCTGGGAAGTAATGTTAGACTCCATGTATGTAGGCTCACACACTGAAGGCACACTACCCGGCGGACTCAATGTTACCCGAAGAGCCTTTGAGATGAACAAAAATTTAATTGGCGACACAAAATACAACGATGCTGAAGGGTGGATTGGTGCCATTAGAAATACAGAGGTTAAATTTCGTCAAATCTTAAAATGGGTTTCTTGCTTTGCCTTATCGGTAAATGAGGTAAATGCTTCTTTAGGTCGCGTGGTAACGGCACCTACCAATGGAAGTGCTGGCGTAATTCCTGCTGTAATGATGTACTATATGGTTATAGAAAACCACGATGCAAATTTTGATGATGTAAAAAGATATTTATTGACCGCAGGCGAAATAGGAAGCCTTTTCAAAAAAGGAGCTACAATCTCGGCTGCTTTAGGTGGATGTCAAGCAGAAATTGGTGTTTCCTCATCAATGGCCGCCGGTGCACTTTGCGAATTAATGGGCGGTACACCAGATCAATGTCTAATGGCTAGCGAAATTGCAATGGAACATCACCTAGGGCTAACTTGTGACCCAATTGCAGGCTTAGTACAAATTCCTTGTATTGAACGTAACGCAATGGGCGCTATAAAAGCAATAAACGCTTGCGAAATGGCACTTAATAGTGATCCCGCAAAAGCAAAAGTGCCTTTAGATAAAGTAATTGCAACCATGTGGGAGACCGCAAAGGATATGACCTCAAAGTATAAAGAAACAAGTGAAGGTGGTCTTGCCGTACAAGTAAATGTAAGTGATTGTTAAAAATTATTCGGAATTACAGCTTCCTATGCGTCGAGAATCGATGATGTTAATAATTTTCCAACTATCATCGGTATAAACCAAAGTGAAGGAAGTAGCGCCACAATGACTAAATGAGTCATTGGCATAAAAATAATAAGGCGACCATACGTGGGCAACATTACCATCGCTATTTACCATATAGTCCTTAAGGTTTATACGCCACTTTTGTTTTTTGGCCGTAATGGCAGCGTATTTTAATAATTCGGCAGGACTAAGGTTAAGCACAACATTTTCTTGGTCTTTACTGAGGTATGCTGTTTGAATGGATATATTGGGATGCATCACCGATTTCATTTTCAGGGTGTCGCCAGATTGATATCCATCCATATAAACATCAATAATTATTTTTCCGTTTTCCTTGGAAAGCGGGTTTTGGGCAATAGAAACGACGCCAAAAAGCAGGGGGAATACTATAATTATAAATTTCATAATGAAGAATTTAATTGGTTCCTACTCAAAAATAGTATTTTTACACATCAAAGCATTTATTATTTAAGATTATGTCAATAGCAAAAAAAGATTACAAACGTATCACTACCAAGACTTTGGTAGATATGAAAAAGAACGGAGAAAAAATTTCCATGCTCACTTCCTATGATTATACCATGGCAAAAATTGTGGATAGTGCTGGGATTGATGTCATATTGGTAGGCGATTCAGCCTCTAATGTTATGGCTGGGCATGAAACTACGCTACCCATTACTTTGGACCAAATGATCTACCATGCCGCTTCTGTAGTCCGGGGTATTGAGAGAAGTTTAGTGGTGGTAGATTTACCTTTCGGAAGTTATCAAAGTGATCCAAAAGAAGCACTGCGATCTGCTATTCGAATTATGAAGGAAAGTGGCGGCCATGCTGTTAAACTTGAAGGCGGTAAAGAAATAAAGGAATCCTTAAAACGCATTTTGAACGCCGGTATCCCTGTTATGGGCCACTTGGGGCTTACACCGCAATCTATTTATAAATTTGGAACCTACACCGTTCGCGCAAAGGAAGAAGCTGAAGCCAAAAAACTGATTGATGATGCCGTACTTCTCGAAAAAGTAGGTTGTTTTGCCATAGTTTTGGAAAAAGTACCTGCAAAGCTAGCCAAAGAAGTAGCCGAAAAAATAAGTATTCCCGTAATCGGTATTGGCGCTGGAAATGGTGTTGACGGACAAGTATTAGTTGTACACGACATGATTGGAATGACTCATGAATTCAATCCGCGCTTCCTACGAAGGTATCTTGATCTTTATACCGAAATGAAAAACGCATTTAGCACATATATCGATGATGTAAAAAGTGGTGATTTTCCAAATGACAGCGAGCAGTATTAAAACACAAACTCTAAACTTCGAACTCTTATATTATACGTATCTCAATTTCTAAAATCCATAGTACCAAAGACAACCTTCAAGTGCTGTTTGAAGACAATCATTTAATTATTGTCAACAAGCGCCCAGGAGATATTGTGCAGGGCGACAAAACTGGTGATACGCCACTTTCAGAAGTGGTAAAACAATATATTGCCGAAAAATACAATAAACCAGGAGCCGTTTTCCTTGGTGTTGTACATAGGTTGGATCGTCCCACAAGTGGCGTTGTGGTTTTTGCAAGAACCTCAAAAGCCTTGTCGCGTTTAAACAAAATGTTTTCAGAACGGGAAACGGAAAAAATATATTGGGCCATCGTAAAAAATTCGCCTCCCAAAACAGAAGATAGTCTCATTCACTATTTAAAGCGAAATAAAAAGCAAAACAAATCTTATGCCCATATCAATGAAGTTTCTAACAGTAAAAAAGCTGTTCTTCATTATAAATTAGTAAAAAATTTAGAGAATTACTCTGTGCTAGAGATTGTACTAGAAACAGGAAGGCATCATCAAATTCGTTCCCAACTAGCAAAAATAGGGTGCTCCATTAAGGGCGATTTAAAATACGGAGCAGATAGAAGTAATAAAGATGGCAGTATCCATCTTCACGCACAGCAGCTAAGCTTTATTCATCCCGTTCAAAAAGAAGAGGTTATTATTACAGCTTTACCTCCAGATGATGCGTTGTGGAAAGCGGCTTATTGATTACAGCTTCATTAAGTTATTTTTTAAGGCAAACATCACCAAGCCTACCCTGTTTTTAATGTTTAGGCGTTTAAAAAGATCTTGTCTATAACCATCAATAGTTTTGGGACTTAGATTCATTATATCAGCAATTTCTTTATAAGTCATTTCGGAACACGCCAATTTCATAAAGGTAAGCTCATTGTCCTTAAAATTGAGGTTGTTAACAGGGTTATCAGGGTTTAGAGCGTGTAGAAGTGTTTCTGAAACTTTTTCGGAGTGATAATATCCTCTATCCATCAGTTCAAGCAGTGCCTTGTTTAAAATTTCTGGATGGATATCCTTCAACAAATAACCTTTTGTTCCCTTCCGCAGCATTTTTAATATAGTTTGTTCATCATCTTCCATGGAGAGCGCCAAGGTTTTTATTTCAGGATGGTTTTCAGTAAGCCATTCAGCTGTTTCAAAGCCATCCATAACGGGCATATTAATATCTAATAAAATAATATCTGGCGTCTTATCAGATTTAGCAATCATTTTCTGAAGTTCTTCCCCATTTTTAGAGTGGTAAAGCACCTTAAAATTAGCAAAGGTGTTTATTAGCCGTTCTAATGAACTTGCAAAAAGTGAGTGATCATCAACTATAACAACGGTATATTCGTTTTCTTTCTTCATGGCAGGCTTCTATAAGGGTATTTTAGCAAGAGTTCCGTTCCTTTTCCTATTTCTGAAATTATGGAATATTCGGCATTTAAAAGCTGAGCTCTTCCCCGCATAGTTTCCATCCCTGAACTGTGGGTTTTTTGTGAAGTATCAAAGCCAACGCCATCATCTTTGGCAGTTATATCCAAGGTTTTTTCATTATAGTCTAAATATACGAATAAATTTGAAGCCCTCGCATGTTTAATAATGTTTGAAAGAAATTCCTGCAGAATACGAAAAATAATAATTTCACTCGCACTATTAATAGGTACGGGATCACCTTGTACTCGTAAGGAAACATTTAAGTAACCCAACCGTTTAAACCTTTCCAATTCTACTTGCACAGACTCCATAAGGCCATTTTTAAGAACTACCTCATTGTTGAGTACCTTGGAGAGCGAACGTATTTCCTGAACACTATTTTGCACTACCCCCTTTACTTCCTTTACCTGATCTTGCAAAGGATCTGGAGCCGTGTTTATTAAAATATTTAGCTGAATATTTGCTACGGAAAGTAATTGCCCCACATTATCATGAAGCTCCCAAGCAATATTTTTAAGGGTTTGTTCTTGTATTTCTATTTTTGAGTTAGACAATTCTCGTTCATAGCGTTGCTCGGCCTCGTAACGCTCCTTAAGAAACTTATTTTTCCTACGTTGAAATGCTATTACAAAAACAATTGAGAATATTACAAAGAACAATAATATCGCAATAACGTAAACTATTAAAAGTTTTTCTTGGTCAAGTAAGGGGTCTTTGATTGCGAACATATTAAAAAGCCAACGATGTAGATGGAATAAAACAGAATGTTGATACCAAATATAATGTGTCTATACAAACTTACAAAGCCGGGATCAACTGAATTGCTGTAATAAACACTATAAATAAACAGGGGCGTTGCGCATAAATGGTAAAGCAAGGCTCCTACTGAAACATAAAACGGCAAACTACGCTGAACCACTAAAATTTGATTACTCTTAAGTAATTCTAAGTAATAAAACGAAATGCTGATAAGAACCAAAATGGTTCCCAAGACATTTGAGATTGGCAATAACCTCAGGAAAAAGCCTCCTGAAAACACTATTTCTGCTAGACTAACTACTAAGAAAGTAATAGCAAAAGCATTAACAATCTTTATTTTTACTTTATCTAATAAATGCCATTTAAAGTAGTTGATATAAAACAAATAGCTTATTAAGCCATATATGTTTCCAGACCAATAATTACTCTCGAAAACGGTTCCTTTTAAAAAACTAAAGTAACCAAAATATACAAAATATGCATACCAGTTAAAGAGTTCGATAAAAATAGTGATACCTAAAAACCAAACCAGATAATATGTTGGTTTAGATTTATTTTTCGAATAGTAAAAAAGTCCAAAAATAAAGGCTAAAAGCTCAAATAGGTTTATTAGAAGTGCTTCTGCCACTTGTTATTAATAAATTACAGGTGGAAAACCAGTTAATCCTTGATTTAATGGTCTTAAGCTATAGTTGTTTTCAGCTCCAAGTGAGGTGCCATTAGTTGGCACTAAAAATACGGTAGCTTTATTGGAAGCATCATTGTCGTAAGCCCCAAAGTAAATGCGAACTCCGGGCGGAGAGGTGCTATCACTTTGTTTTTTTATGTATTCTAAAAACTCTTCTAGCTCAGCTACGCTGAACAAAAATTCGCGCGAATCTTTATATCCTTGCGCTTGCTCAATAGTTTTGGCGCGTGTGGCCACCCAGTTATCTTGTAACTCTCTTGCTTCGGCAACAGTAATGCAGTTTATTGGTGTTGACATAATTAAAAATTTATTTAGTTGTAAACGAAGGTAGTAAAAACATTTAAATAAGGTTTTATTTCTTTGAATAAACAGGGAATTCCCTTTTTTCAATTAGGTATTTACCTATTTTATCACGAGAGCCTAAGAAAAGAAAAACGAACCCATTTCGCTATTTTTGGTGCAATGTATTGAGTGCATAAATAGCAAAGCTCCCCAGCCAATGTCCGCCTTCATAACTATCGCCCACAAGATTTGGGTATGAATAAGCAACGTGTTCATTTGCTAAGTTTTGAAGATGCTTGTACTTTGGAAACTGATTTGACAAACCATAAAACACCCATGCACGACTAAAGTTCAATCCATCTAAATGCACCAATTTGCCATCACTTCTATCGCTCACCTCCCCCACTTTTAAATGATAATTGGCATTGGCCAGTTGTGGCAAAAAGGAATCCATCCATCCTAAAAACTCTTCTGAAGTAAGTACACGTCGCATAATATCTACCTCCTCCAAACAAGGCGAGAGAAAATCATAACCGCTGGGCTCCCACGTTATGGGGCACGCTTTATCATTAAAATAAAAATGGCGAGCTCTTTTTTTAATTAATTTCTCTAATTCAGAATCTTGAGAAACCACAGCATAATCCAAGGCCATGGTTAACGCGAAGGCTGTATTAGAATGTTCACCAACACGAATGGGGTAATTCAACTTCGGAAGAAACTCTTTAAACCGAAGCACCATAATCTGTGTTAAAGGTTTTAGGTTATTCTCCAATTCACGCGCCAACGGATCGTTCCACGTGTGAAGTTCTTCGGAAAGTTTTAGCAACCATGCCCATCCATACGTTCTTTCAAAGGCTTTATTGATAGGCTTTTTGAAGTATTCGGCTTCAACGGCTACGTTTTCCAGAGTTATTTTTTCCTTGAGTAAATTCCGAACATCTTCGGCTTTATCCATTTCAGGAAATTGTTTTAACAAACTCACCATAGACCAATATCCATGAACGGCACTGTGCCAATCAAAACACCCATAAAATATGGGATGCACGGAGATGGGTTCAACCAAATCGGCTTTACTTTCTAATGTTTCACCAGGTTTATAAGGATATTCGGTACCTACGCAATGCAACGGCATTTCAATCAGTTTGTTTACTTCCGCCAAAGTAAATGTAGGCGCAGCGAATTTTTCGACAATTACTTCATCTGTTTTGGAGGTTTTTAGGGTTTCATCTTGCTTATTTTTGCAGCCAAACAGCAAGCTTAATGAAGCGAAGAATAGAATGAGTTTATTCATAAAACGGGAAATTTTCAATAAAGATAAAGTATAATACCAATTTAACCTCATATTGACGCATTCCGGCTCATTCATTTTCTGGATAAAATAGTATAAAACCAATCCTGTCCTAAATATTTAACCTGTTCATTTTTTCCATTGATGAAAAAACGAACCAAAAAAATCTAGGCTTACGAAATTTTCTCTAAATTTTTTGTTCGTCCCCTAAATTTTAGGAACTCGCCTTTAAATCCA
>NZ_JAVMBW020000029.1:0-2912 GCF_031631895.2 Aequorivita marina | reverse complement strand
TCGCCATTCTCGTCATTAAAGACTCCTGTTTTCACAATTGCAATGGCAGGATCTTGACAAAGCTCGATTATCGTTGGATCATCGTTGTCGATATCTGTACCCGAAAGATCTGTTACTGTACTTTGGTCTGGTGCAGTAGCTGTAGTTGTTGCTTGGTTTTCAACTTCGCCAGCATCAATATCATCTTGTGTGATAACGTAGCTCGCTTCGTAAATCCAAGTTTCTGTTACATCTAACTCGCCGTCGCCATCAGTGTCTCCACTTAATGGACCTGCTATTGGACCTCCTAATAATGGATCGTCAACAATAACGTTACTCAAGCTTACATTTCCTTCGTTTGTTACAGTGAAAGTGTATGTGATGGTTTCATCTACATTAGAACACTCATCGCCATTCTCGTCATTAAAGACTCCTGTTTTCACAATTGCAATGGCAGGGTCACTACATATTGTAATAATAGTAGGATCACTTCCTTCGTATCCGTCGCTATTAGAAGTATCTGTAACTTGTTCATCAGCAGGTGTTGTTCCTACTGCTTCAGCAGAGTTAGTGAAGGTACCGTTGTCAATATCGTCTTGGGTGATTGTATAAGTTGCAGTAAAGCTTGTGGTATCTTCTTCACCAGGAGCCAAACTAATTGGTCCACCAACTAAAGTTACACCTCCTACAAGATCGCTTACCATAACATCTGTTAAGGTTACGTTTCCTGTATTTTTAACGGAGAAGTTATAGTTGATTACTTGACCTACAACAACTGTGGAGCATCCTGTAGTTGGATCTATTTCAATATCAGAAGTTTTAATCAGAGCAATACTTGCATCAGTACAGATCGTCACAACTGTAGGACTATCACCTGCATACCCCTCGTTATTAGAAGTATCATCTACCTGAGTATCGTCCGGCGTTGTTCCAACTACTTCTGCGGAATTGGTAAAGCTTCCGTTATCAATATCAGCTTGTGTGATTGTATAAGTTGCAGTAAAGCTTGTGGTATCTTCTTCACCAGGAGCCAAACTGATTGGTCCACCAACTAAAGTTACACCTCCTACAAGATCGCTTACCATAACATCTGTTAGAGTAACGTTTCCTGTATTTTTAACGGAGAAGTTATAGTTGATTACTTGACCTACAACAACTGTGGAACAGCCTGTAGTTGGATCTACTTCAACATCAGAAGTTTTAATCAGTGCAATACTTGCATCGGTACAGATCGTCACAACTGTAGGACTATCACCTCCATACCCCTCGTTATTAGAAGTATCATCTACCTGAGTATCGTCCGGCGTTGTTCCAACTACTTCTGCGGAATTGGTAAAGCTTCCGTTGTCAATATCGTCTTGTGTAATCGTATAAGTTGCAGTAAAGCTTGTGGTATCTTCTTCACCAGGAGCCAAACTAATTGGTCCACCAACTAAAGTTACACCTCCTACAAGATCGCTTACCATAACATCTGTTAAGGTTACGTTTCCTGTATTTTTAACGGAGAAGTTATAGTTGATTACTTGACCTACAACAACTGTTGAACATCCTGTAGTTGGATCTACTTCAACATCAGAAGTTTTAATCAGAGCAATACTTGCATCAGTA
The DNA here is from genome assembly GCF_031631895.2 of Aequorivita marina. NCBI lineage: Bacteria > Pseudomonadati > Bacteroidota > Flavobacteriia > Flavobacteriales > Flavobacteriaceae > Aequorivita > Aequorivita marina. The sequence goes on along the minus strand of NZ_JAVMBW020000029.1, from coordinate 1,325 downwards.
CAGATCGTCACAACTGTTGGACTATCACCTGCATACCCCTCGTTATTAGAAGTATCATCTACTTGAGTATCGTCCGGCGTTGTTCCAACTACTTCTGCGGAATTGGTAAAGCTTCCGTTGTCAATATCGTCTTGTGTAATCGTATAAGTTGCAGTAAAGCTTGTGGTATCTTCTTCACCAGGAGCCAAACTAATTGGTCCACCAACTAAAGTTACACCTCCTACAAGATCGCTTACCATAACATCTGTTAGAGTAACGTTTCCTGTATTTTTAACGGAGAAATTATACGTGATAACATCATCGACAGCAACTTCAGAACAACCTGTACTTGGATCAATTTCTACGTTCGCAGTCTTGATTAATGCAATACTTGCATCAGTACAGATGTCTACGATTGTTGGGTTGTTTTCAGTATAACTTGAATGGTCAGAAAGATCTGTTGGCTGACTATTGTCAGGAGCAGTTCCGGTAGCCGTAGCCTGGTTGGAGAACATTCCAGAATCAACATCGGCTTGTGTGATGGTATAAGTTGCTGTAAAGGTTGTAGCATCTTCTGCGCCCGGTGCCAAGCTAGCAATAGGACCACCAGACATTGTGGCGTCTGGATCGGTAACAATTACGTTTGTAAGGGTTGAATTACCCGTATTCTTAACGGAGAAATTATAGTTGATTACTTGACCTACAACAACTGTTGAACATCCTGTAGTTGGATCTACTTCTACATCGGAAGTTTTGATTAATGCAATACTTGCATCGGTACAGATGTCTACGATTGTTGGGTTGTTTTCAGTATAACTTGAATAGTCAGAAAGATCTGTTGGCTGACTATTGTCAGGAGCAGTTCCCGTGGCCGTAGCCTGGTTAGAGAACATTCCAGAATCAACATCGGCTTGTGTAATGGTATAAGTTGCTGTAAAGGTTGTAGCATCTTCTGCGCCTGGTGCCAAACTAGCAATAGGACCGCCAGACATTGTGGCGTCTGGATCCGTAACAATTACGTTTGTAAGGGTTGAATTTCCTGTGTTCTTAACGGAGAAGTTATACGTGATTACTTGATCTACAACAACTGTTGAACATCCTGTAGTTGGATCTACTTCAACATTGGAAGTTTTAATCAGAGCAATACTTGCATCAGTACAGATGTCTACGACTGTTGGGTTGTTTTCAGTATAACTTGAATGGTCAGAAAGATCTGTTGGCTGACTATTGTCAGGAGCAGTTCCCGTGGCCGTAGCCTGGTTAGAGAACATTCCAGAATCAACATCGGCTTGTGTGATGGTATAAGTTGCTGTAAAGGTTGTAGCATCTTCAACGCCCGGTGCCAA
>NZ_JAVMBW020000028.1:0-1529 GCF_031631895.2 Aequorivita marina | reverse complement strand
ATTGTATTTCAATATTTCCGTCACAAGATATATTTTCCGCTATTTTTTCAGATACTTTGCAAGATGAAACTGAACATAATAAGGTCATTAATATGATAAAAATTCTATTCATTAAGTTTTTTTCAGATTGCGCACAACGTCCCGGCTATGAATAGTGCGTCTAAAAATACACTGATTTTTGAAATAGGCACTTAGCCAAAGCTTTGTTTTTTACTGATTTTCAGTATTGCGCCAAAATAAAGTTTTGGCGACTTCGTAAATATACGATTGCTTTTGGAATAATCTCCGGCGCAGCATTATTTATAGCCTTTTGTTGCCAAGCGTTTTTTTATGCAGTCTCCATTCAGATTCCGCTTCGCTACTTTTTCTCTTTTAAATTTTAAAACTCTAGTATTCGATTCCGCTCTGATTGCGTTTTGCTGATAAATTCTTTATCCTTTTTAGAGTTCCGCACCTGCTTCGGATGGTTTATGTGTCTGATGGATTTTGAGCTAAAATCACGGGTTTGATTGTCCAGGATATATTTATCAAATGCTTGGCAACGTTTGGTATAAGCGCAGTAGCGGGATTTACACACCGATCTTTTGATTTATACCGGACCTTAAATTTATAAAATTAATTTCGGTTCTTGCACTTGGCCGCTATTGTGTTTATACTTGTGTTGTGCGTAGTCTATTTATAGTATTCAATATTCCTTATCATAATCTGACGAGATTCTTTTTCTTCTTCCTCTTTATAAAGATTCACCATAATCCAGTTTCCAAAATCATCTGTTTCTTGTACCTCAAATATCATTGTGGTTGAATTGTGCAGCGGTTCATATGTAATCTTAGAACTTAACAAATTTCCTTCTTGGTCAAGAATATTCTCATATTGATGAGTCAGTAAATGTTCCCCACTTCTATCATCATAATAGAGAGTAATGCCAGACTTATCTCTAAAATTCTTAGTCAAGGTGAATTCCGATTCCATACGGAACCCAAAACTATCTTTTGCTTTTATTTGATACTTTCTCTCGTCAACCCATTGATAATAGCCTGTTTCGAAAATTCCGTTTTCGTTATATTTATGGTATGAAATTTTTCTTCCATTTTGGTCTCGCTGAATTTCTATGGTTTCTGTCTCTAATTGGGAAAAACTTTGATTGACCATTTTTGTGATCCCTCCGTTATTGTTGAAATACATTTTTGATTGTGAATTTAAGGTATCAAGAATCCACTTTCCCTGATTTTCTTTGATAGAATAGTATTTAGATTCAATTGATTTTACATTACCATTTAATCCAAATTCTTTTATATCCGTATATCCCTCTTGAGAAAAAAAGGATATTGAAAAAAACAAAAAACATAGAAATAATATTAAAATTCTCATATTAATTTTTGATTACGCACAACGTGTTTGTATAAGGAAAGTTGCGTGTTTGTGTGCGAGGATTTTCCGAAGGAAAATCAGAAGCTAGCAAACGAGCAACTAACTTTGGTTTAGCTAAAACTAGCAATTTTTTTTATACGGTGTTGTGCGCAGTCTTT
>NZ_JAVMBW020000027.1:0-3950 GCF_031631895.2 Aequorivita marina | reverse complement strand
CCAGACATTGTGGCGTCTGGATCCGTAACAATTACGTTTGTAAGGGTTGAATTACCCGTATTCTTAACGGAGAAGTTATAGTTAATCGTTTGACCTACAACAACTGTGGAACATCCTGTAGTTGGATCTACTTCTACATCAGAAGTTTTAATCAGAGCAATACTTGCATCGGTACAGATGTCTACGATTGTTGGGTTGTTTTCAGTATAACTTGTATGGTCTGAAAGATCTGTTGGCTGACTATTGTCAGGAGCAGTTCCGGTAGCCGTAGCTTGGTTGGAGAACATTCCAGAATCAACATCGGCTTGTGTGATGGTATAAGTTGCTGTAAAGGTTGTAGCATCTTCAACGCCCGGTGCCAAACTAGCAATAGGACCACCAGACATTGTGGCGTCTGGATCCGTAACAATTACGTTTGTAAGGGTTGAATTACCCGTNTTCCCGTGGCCGTAGCCTGGTTAGAGAACATTCCAGAATCAACATCGGCTTGTGTGATGGTATAAGTTGCTGTAAAGGTTGTAGCATCTTCTGCGCCCGGTGCCAAACTAGCAATAGGTCCGCCAGACATTGTGGCGTCTGGATCGGTAACAATTACGTTTGTAAGGGTTGAATTACCCGTGTTCTTAACGGAGAAGTTATAGTTAATCGTTTGACCTACAACAACTGTGGAACATCCTGTAGTTGGATCTACTTCTACATCGGAAGTTTTGATTAATGCAATACTTGCATCGGTACAGATGTCTACGATTGTTGGGTTGTTTTCAGTATAACTTGAATGGTCAGAAAGGTCTGTTGGCTGACTATTATCAGGAGCAGTTCCGGTAGCCGTAGCCTGGTTAGAGAACATTCCAGAATCAACATCGGCTTGTGTGATGGTATAAGTTGCTGTAAATGTTGTAGCATCTTCTGCGCCTGGTGCCAAACTAGCAATAGGCCCACCAGACATTGTGGCGTCTGGATCCGTAACAATTACGTTTGTAAGGGTTGAATTACCCGTGTTCTTAACGGAGAAATTATAGTTAATCGTTTGACCTACAACAACTGTTGAACATCCTGTAGTTGGATCTACTTCTACATCGGAAGTTTTGATTAATGCAATGCTTGCATCGGTACAGATGTCTACGATTGTTGGGTTGTTTTCAGTATAACTTGTATGGTCTGAAAGATCCGTTGGCTGACTATTGTCAGGAGCAGTTCCCGTGGCCGTAGCTTGGTTAGAGAACATTCCAGAATCAACATCGGCTTGTGTAATGGTATAAGTTGCTGTAAAGGTTGTAGCATCTTCAACGCCCGGTGCCAAACTAGCAATAGGACCACCAGACATTGTGGCGTCTGGATCCGTAACAATTACGTTTGTAAGTGTTGAATTACCCGTGTTCTTAACGGAGAAATTATAGTTGATTACTTGACCTACAACAACTGTGGAACATCCTGTAGTTGGATCTACTTCTACATCGGAAGTTTTAATCAGTGCAATACTTGCATCAGTACAGATCGTTACCACCGTTGAGTTGTTTCCTGGGTACCCGTCGTTGTTGGACGTATCGGTTACTTGGGTGTCATCAGGAGTGGTTCCAGCTACTTCAGCGGAGTTGGTAAATGAGCCATTGTCAATATCAGCTTGGGTAATNATTAGCGGTTTTTATTAATGCTATACTGGCATCGCTACAGATCGTTACCACCGTTGAGTTGTTTCCTGGGTACCCGTCGTTGTTGGACGTATCGGTTACTTGGGTGTCATCAGGAGTGGTTCCAGCTACTTCAGCGGAGTTGGTAAATGAGCCATTGTCAATATCAGCTTGGGTAATGGTATAGGTTGCGGTGAACGTACTTGTATCTTCCGCGCCAGGTGCCAAGGTGATCGGTCCTCCGGCTACGCTTACGCCACCAACAAGGTCTGACACCATAATATCGGTAAGGGTTACGTTCCCAGTATTCTTAACGGAGAAGTTATAGGTGATTACCTGTCCTTCTTCTACTACTGAACAGCCCGTGGCTGGGTCTACTTCTACATTAGCGGTTTTTATTAATGCTATACTGGCATCGCTACAGATCGTTACCACCGTTGAGTTGTTTCCTGGGTACCCGTCGTTGTTGGACGTATCGGTTACTTGGGTGTCATCAGGAGTGGTTCCAGCTACTTCAGCGGAGTTGGTAAATGAGCCATTGTCAATATCAGCTTGGGTAATAGTATAGGTTGCGGTGAACGTACTTGTATCTTCCGCGCCAGGTGCCAAGGTGATCGGTCCTCCTGCTACGCTTACGCCACCAACAAGGTCTGACACCATAATATCGGTAAGAGTTACGTTCCCAGTATTCTTAACGGAGAAGTTATAGGTGATTACCTGTCCCTCTTCTACTACTGAACAGCCCGTGGCTGGGTCTACTTCTACATTAGCGGTTTTTATTAATGCTATACTGGCATCGCTACAGATCGTTACCACCGTTGAGTTGTTTCCTGGGTACCCGTCGTTGTTGGACGTATCGGTTACTTGGGTGTCATCAGGAGTGGTTCCAGCTACTTCAGCGGAGTTGGTAAATGACCCATTGTCAATATCAGCTTGGGTAATAGTATAGGTTGCGGTGAACGTACTTGTATCTTCCGCGCCAGGTGCCAAGGTGATCGGTCCGCCTGCTACGCTTACGCCACCAACAAGGTCTGACACCATAATATCGGTAAGGGTTACGTTCCCAGTATTCTTAACGGAGAAGTTATAGGTGATTACCTGTCCCTCTTCTACTACTGAACAGCCCGTGGCTGGATCTACTTCTACATTAGCGGTTTTTATTAATGCTATACTGGCATCGCTACAGATCAATACCGTAACTTCATTACTTGTAACAGTATCGAGAGCGCCCAAAACTGAATTACCATCTACATCTGCAGTATTTACAACTGAGCCGGCATCTATATCAATTTGAGTTATTGAATATGAAGCATTATATGTCCATACTTCACCTACATTTAATATTCCGTCACTATTAGTATCTCCACTAGCTGGACCGGCTATTACACCACCTAGCTTAGTGTCGTTTACAACAACATCGGTAATATCAACATCACCCTCATTAGTTACCACAAACTCATAATTAATAGTATTATCAACCTCATAGTTGATGCACTCTCCTGTTGCACTTGTACTCGATTTTACAATTGAAATCTCAGCATTTTGACAAAGATTAACAGTTTCGGAATCTGAACCTGAAACCGGGAATGGAGTTGATGCCTGAGCTTCACCAGAAACCTCCGCTGTATTAACAATTTGCCCATTTATAATATCTTGTGCAATTACTGTATAAGAACCAGTGTATTCCCAAGTTTCAGAAACATCAAGCTTATTGTCACTATTCGTGTCCCCTGATGGGCCAGAGATTGCAGCAATCATAGCATCAGTTACTACTACGTTACTAATAGGTGTAGTACCATTGTTCGTAACCCTAAAAGTATAGGAAATGCTCTCACCAGCAGCTACTGGAGTACAACCTTGTGGGTTATTCGGGCTTGCTATTTTTTCAATATTAATACCACAGTCGTTTATGGTTAAGGTCACAGCAGTCCTTGTTAAGCTAAAACAATCATTATTATCAACATCGGCCTGCGCGTAATATGTTATACTACCAACACTGTCCAAGGTAGGGTTTGACACAGCTGCACCTCCTGTAGCTGCAGTGTACCAAACAACTGTTTGGCCTCCTGGTACAGTAGCGGTAGCTGTTAAGGTCTGAACTGGATCTAAAGCACAAGAAACCTGATCTCCTCCACTTACGGGTGCTTCGGGTGCATCCGTAATCGTTAGCGTTACCGATGTTCTTGTTAAACTGTTACAGCCGCCACTGATTGCAGTTTCGGCATAATAGGTTGTGCTGCCTACGCTATTAAGGGTTGGACTGCTTACGGTGTTTCCGCCGGTTAATGCATCGTACCATACTACAGGATCTGTTGAGGTAAT
>NZ_JAVMBW020000026.1:0-2342 GCF_031631895.2 Aequorivita marina | reverse complement strand
TCGTTGGTGGCTAGGCGTACCCAGATGGTCTGGGGGTTGGTCTCATTGGTATAGGCTTCTGGGTCGGCAATTGGGGCATTGCCACTGATGGCCTCTGCCTCGGTTAGGTGGTAGGTAAGGCGATAGTCTTCGCGGGGCTGGTCGCCATAAATAAGGGCTTCTTGTTCGGTAAGGTCAAATTGGTAGAATCCGGTATCGTCACAGGCCGTAAGGTCTGGAAGGTCGTTCGGTATCACTGGGGTTGGGAGTACCTCGAGTTCCAGTTCTACAATTGCGTAGCAGCCCGTACCCATAGGGGGACCAGCGTAGGCGGCACGTACAAAAAGGGTTTGGTTAAACAGCACGATGTTCTCATAGGGGCTGGCCAAGGGGTAGTTGCCCGTGGCGGCATCTTGCCGGGTCTCGTGGTAGGTGATTCCAAGGGTGGGGTCGCCTCCACTGATCTCGGCGGTCTTGCTGTCCAGATCAAAATAGGTAATCCCATTGTTATCTGGGTCGCAGGCGTACAAGGTTGTAGGTGCTACGGGGGCCGGGTTCGGGTTTACCGTTAACAGGAAGCTGATGCTGTCGCTACAGGTGTTCTGGCCGGTTATACCAACGAATATCTCCTGCTCTGGGGTCTCCACGTTCTGGTAGGCTGTTGGGTCGGCAATGGGCGTATCGTTGTCTAGGTCGTCTTGGTTGGCATAATAGCGTACGCTCAGGCTGGGGTCGCCATCGAGTATCGGCAGGGTGTTCTGGGTCAGGTCAAAGGTGGAGATGCCGTCGTTATTGGTGCTGCCGTTTTCTTCATCGTCACATTTTACTAGATCGTCTGCCTGTCCATGGGTGGGGAAGCCGCCCACTTCAAGCTCAAAGGGGGTTATTTGGGCGCAGCCGGTGGTTAGAAATTCCAGGCGTACCCAGATGGTCTGCCCGGCGCTGGCAAAGGCATCGGCGGGATCGATTGCATTGGTGCCTGCTTCTGCATCCGTTAGGTCGATGTAGTAGGTTATCGGGGCAAAGGCTGCTGGGTCTTGGCTGCCCAATACCGATGCGTCTTGGAGGGTCAGATCAAAAATGGCTTGTCCATCTCCGTTTAGGTCACAGACCAAGTAGGGATCCATAAAGTTTGCGTCCGGGGCTTCGGGGAGTGGGTGCACAATAAGCTCGAGTTCCACAATCGCGTAGCAGCCTGTAATGTCTTTTTCGATGCGTGCCCAAACGGAGTCGTTAAAAGGTACGGTGTTGGTGTATGCGGTTGGGTCGGGGATTGCACCGGGACCTCCGGCTTCTGCCTCCGCTTGTGTGGGGTAGTAGGTTACGCTAACATCGGGCTCGCCGTTGATGATCGTTACTGTACGTTGGCTCAGGTCGAATTCGGCAAAGCCATCGCCTTGGTCGCAAAGTTCAAGGGGATCGGGTGTGGCTGGGGTTGGCAGTGGGTCTACCACTAGAGTCAGGGTTGCCAGATCCTTGCAGTCAAGGCTGGTGGTTGCTCGGGCCACAATGGTCTGGGCGTTGGTGGTATTCTGGTAGGCTGTGGGGTTGGCGATGGGATTGTCGGCGGCCTCATCGGCTAGGGTCTCAAACCAGGTGACTGATACTCCGGGGGCGCCACCGGTAACTTCGGCATCGCGGGTGGTAAGGTCAAAGGTGCTTATTTGGTCGGTGGGTGTGCTTCCGTTTAGGGTGTCGTCGCAAAGGTGGTAGTCGGCGGGCTCGAATACTTCAGGCATCGGATCCACGATGAGCTCGAGCTCCACAATGTCATAACAGCCTGCTCCGCCGTTGTTGGGGCTGGTGTTTAAGTTTGTGCCCACGCCTAATACGTAGAGGGTCTGGGTGTTTGGAACTTGGTTTTGGTAGGCTCCTGTATTTTGTATGGCAAGGGAGAAGTCGGGGTTGTCCAAAGCGGCCATCCCGGCGTCTATTGCGTCTTGCTCTACTACATAAAAATACAAATCGTATAGTTGGGGGTCTAGGCCACCCAAGATCTCGTCTTCCTTGGTGGTGAGATCAAAAATGGCAAGGCCGTCGCTGTCGTCATCACACAGACGGTAGGGCTCGGGAACCGTGAGCACGGGGCTATCACGGACTTCCAATTCTAGGGCTACAAGGGCGTAACAACTGGTGTTGGGACCCACTACGCGTGCCCAAACTTCATCGTTATAGGGGATGATGTTCTCAAAGGGCTCAGGGAGCTCGCCCTCGTCGGTACGGGCGTCAAGCTCGGTGTAGTGATAGGTGACCGTAAGGGTGGGGTCGCCACCGGTAATGTCATCGTCTGCGGTGTGCAAGAAGAAGTCTGTAAAACCATTGCTGTCGTCGTCGCAGGCGATTAAGGGGTCTGGGGTGGGGTT
>NZ_JAVMBW020000025.1:0-2962 GCF_031631895.2 Aequorivita marina | reverse complement strand
AATTGGGGAATCTTAACCTTGCAGGAACAGCTCAGTTGGGTAATGACAACGAAGCGACAACAGACCAAGATGGTAATTTAAACGCCGCTGGAACACTTCAGGTGGGTAATCTTAACGATGCATACACAGAACAAGATGGGAATTTTAACGTTTCTGGAACATTACAGTTAGGTAATCGTAATGTTGCTACTACGCTCCAAGATGGAGATGGTAACCTGAGTACTACTACCCAAGATGGTAATAGAAACGATTCGTTTGTATGGCAAACTGGTGACGATAATGTAAGCGATGTAGACCAAACAGGGAATCGCAACGCTTCTTACGTAGATCAGTGGGGAGATCGTAATGATAGTGATGTAGATCAAATGGGGAATCGTAATGAATCTGATGTATTTCAGTGGGGTGACGATAATATGTCTTCTGTAGATCAACAAGGTAATCGTAACGATTCTTATGTAGATCAGTGGGGCAATCGTAATGATAGTGATGTATTACAAGATGGTAACCGTAACGACTCTGAAGTTGAACAATGGGGTGATGACAACACTAGTATTGTAGAACAAGTAGGAAACCGTAATGATGCAGATTTGTTTCAACTAGGAGATGGTAACTCCTCAGAAGTTTACCAATACGGTAACCGTAACGATGCAACAACAGACCAAATAGGAGATGATAACTACTCTGGAGTTGGGCAACTAGGTAACCGTAACGATAGTGATGTTGACCAAATTGGAGATGATAACCAATCTGGAGTTTTGCAAATTGGAAACCGTAACGATTCTGATGTAGCGCAAACTGGAGATGATAACCAATCTGGAGTTTTTCAAATTGGTAACCGTAACGATTCTGATGTTGACCAAACTGGCGATGATAACCTATCTGGAGTTTTGCAAATTGGTAACCGTAACGAAAGTGATGTTGACCAAATAGGTAATGACAACATTGCTCTGACAGGACAAATTGGAAACCGTAACGAAGCTACCACTTTCCAATTAGGTAATGATAACTATTCATTGACTGTCCAAACTGGTAATGACAACGAAAGCCTTGTTGGCCAAGTAGGTTTCTTTAATGATTCTGATGTTCTTCAAGATGGTAATGATAACTTCAGTGCTGTTGGACAAGCAGGATTGCTTAATGAGTCAGACGTAATTCAAGATGGTAATGATAACATCAGCCTTGTAGGTCAGTTAGGTATCTTAAATGAATCTGAAGTAATCCAAATAGGTAATGATAACATCAGCCTTGTAGGGCAAGCTGGATTAGGACACTATAGCCTTGTTGAGCAAACTGGTAACAACAACCTTAGCCTTGTAGGTCAGTTGGGTTCAGGCAACTGGAGTCACGTTGATCAAGTTGGTAACGGAAACATTGATGTTACTTTACAGAACTAAAAAGTGCTTGTTTGAGTAAATGAAGACTTTAATTTTTTAAATTAATAGGGATTTAGAGACTACTTTTTTTCAAATTTGAAACCGCTCAGCTTTTGTTGAGCGGTTTTTTTTAATAATTATGGAACGGTTTGTAAAACTTTGTGTGCTATAAGTTTCCATATTGGTTTTAACCGAGACAACATTTAGAACCGCGTAAAAGCTAATCAGGAAATCCTGAAAACTTGGACGATTCCATAAACTTCTATTCTCTGGATCAATAGCGTCCTAAACGTTCATAAAGTAACCATTGAAAGTCTTTGTTTAATGAGGCTTTAGAGATAATATGAAGCTTAGGGGGCTGTAATTGAGAATTCCTGTTTTTTGGCCTATCGAAAATTTATCGTAATCCCGATACGTCGGGAGAAGTGAGGGCCTCGTAATCCCGAAGCTTGGGGATAGGCTGCCCGCCCGGCTCGGTACGGACGGGTTTGAGCCAGCAAAGATAGTCATCAAAGCACTGGATTTAAAGGCGAGTTCCTAATCCCGACGATTCGGGAAGGGGGCGAACAAAAAAATTAGATAAAATTTTGTAAGCCTAGCCCCGACAGCTGTACGGGGTTTGGTTCGTTCCGATAGCTATCGGAATCATCAATGAAATCAAAGATTCACGAACTCCCATTTTATTATTTAAAAGAGTGAGTAAAAAAATGAACAGGTTAAATATTGTTGACGATATCTAGATGTATAACTTAATTAAAGGATTTTAAGATAAATATGTTTTTGATAAAATTTTTGCGGAAACTTCAATGTTTGTTGTTTATAAGGAGGTAAAATACTGTCTTTTGTTCCGTAGGAGTGAATATCAAAATATATGTAATGAATTAACAAAAAAATAACATTTATTTCTAAACGAATGTTAATTACGCTTTGTCGAAGTAATATGTGTTTCGTCTTATATTTTTAATATATTCTAAGGGGAAAACCATTTTTTTAAAAAGGGATTTTCCCTCTATTTGCGTTAATGGACTTGTTGTCAGTTGTATAATTGGTTTTTTTGTTGCATCTTTAAGCTGTGAAAGTTGTGATTTGAAGGTAGCGATACATAAAGTCACATCTCCTCAAAAAATAAATAACAAACCTATCCCTGGTTGCTTTTAAATTCTTTATTGGTATTTATCTGTTAAAGAATTTAAAAAAATTAAAAACTTTCCCCCGCTTAATTTTAAAATGCGCCTTTACGGTTCATTTTAATGCTATGCCAATAAAATTATAAATGTCATTTTATTTTGAAAATGGCTTATAGCTAAGGAAGTGATTCCTTTTGAAAAACTGAATATTTTTTTAACCAAATATTAACCTTTAAATCTTTAAATTATGAAAAAAGTAGTTTTAAGCGCAGTAGCGCTTATGGCGGGAGCTGTAATGTTCGCGCAAAACAACACAAGTACTGTTACTCAAACTGGCTTGTTAAATGCTAACGGGACCCTACAGTTGGGCGACTCTAATAATTCTGATGTTGACCAAACTGGAAATTTAAACCTTAATGGTACGGCACAAGTGGGCGACCGCAACGATTCTGATACGGATCA
>NZ_JAVMBW020000024.1:0-2891 GCF_031631895.2 Aequorivita marina | reverse complement strand
GCTCCGATTACTGCAAATGTTTTCTATTATGAAGATGCTGCTGGATTGCCAGGTGCAGAAATAGGAAATGAAACAGTAGTTCCAACAATCTTAAGTTCAGGCGAATGGGTTAACCCTATCGCATTTAGATTTGATACTAGTCTTGATTTGACTCCATTTACCTTTGCAGGTGATGCCAGTAATGATACTGCGTATTGGATTGGAGTAGAAATGGGTACAGCTACCAACCAGGCAACTGTTTTCTGGTTGTACACAGATGGTCAAGGTCTAGAAGGCGAACCAATGGCACAGTATAACGCTGTTGATGGTTTCTGGAGTGTACCAGAACCAACTAGAGAGGTAGGTTATATCTTCTCAGGAGAATGTTCTCCATTGAGTGTAGCTGATAACACGTTGGCTGGGTTTAATTTCTACCCGAACCCAACATCAGGTTCGCTTACATTGAGTGCTGCCAATACTATTGACGCGGTATCTTTCTACAACCTACTGGGTCAGAAAGTACTGGATGTTGATGTTGACGCAACCACTTCAGAGATTAATATCTCAGGGCTTAAAACCGGAACTTACATTATGGAAGTTTCTGTAGCCGGTCAAGTAGGTACGTATAGAGTATTGAAAAACTAAGCCTTTATATATAAATATAAATAGGTATTGCTTAAAAGCCATTCACGAAAGTGAATGGCTTTTTTGCTTATTGGACATTGACGCTCTATAGAAATGTATTGTGATGATTTAATGCGTTAAATAAAGACCAGAATGCTAAAAATAAGTGTAGTAGCGGTTCTTTTCCTTCAAAAAAGAGAAAATCGTATATCCAGCTTGTTAGTATAGTGTGAATCCGAGGGGTCAAAACTTATAAATTTCCCTCTCGTAAAAGCGAATCACTCCTTCTGCCAACTTCTGTTTAAACAATTAATTTGATCATTTTTTTTTACACGGAGGAAAATTATCATCCACGACCTTCATTATAGAAGTGGTTCTGTGACAAGTGATTTTACGGGTTATTTTTTTAACTAGTTGATACCTTGCCATGACTTGTTAAGCTTTCGATAGGAGAAATTGATGTAATAACAGAAAGTGACTTTTTTTGATAATTTAACATCAGTATTCAAGTGTTTTTTGTCAGAGTAACTTTTATCGCGTTAAAATCTTTCCACAAATCATTTGTTATTAACGATATTTTAGATACTTTTAAGGGATTATTAACTAAAACATATTCTAATTATGAAAAGAAGTACTATTCTTGGGTGTTTTGTAGGTTTGCTTTCGCTTACCTTAAGTGCCCAGACTACGCAACCTTTGAATTCGAAGGCTGGTTCGAGCCCGACCGATTCAGGATTGCAAATTGATCCAGAAGCTACCAGTGGTAAGCTTTTAACACGAGATGGCAGTCAGCATACTGCTTTCTATACAAATAACGAGGTGTTTAACAGCTCTGAGGAAGCTCAAGTACTGGTTCTTACTGAAGAACAACTTGCCGCTAGTAACAGCAGGGCTTCAACTATTGCCGATGAGCCTGTTGTTAGAAACAGTTCTGCGGAAGCTAGAGATATTATGGCTTCAACTGGAAATAGGGCGGCCTACAACCAAACGCCTTTGTTTGTAGCTCAAGGTCGATTTACGGCTGAGGAGGAAGCTGAACTTACGGCTGCAGGTTTAGAAAGACCCAATACCAATGTTCCTAATAATACAGGAGTTCAAAACAGGGTGCTTGCTGATATTGTACCTACTGCTGGTGCAACAGAAACCTTTACCCCAGACGTAGGAGATAATTTCTTCGATCCAGGTGGCCCAGGAGGGGCAAACTCAGATGGAGAGCCTGGAAATTATCCAAACTGTGGCTGTGATACCCAATCAACTTTGGCTGGGGTTACCGAAATTGAGTTTCTTGATTTTGGAGTAAACGGTACGTTCGACTACTTAATAATATACGATGGAACTGACGACACTGGAACAGTGCTGTATGATAACAGTGATACGGGCGCAAATTCAGGAGATAAAGATTTGGCAGATATGATTGCCTCTAATGGATCGGCTACTTTTACTGGTACTAGTGGCGATTTATTTTTCTTTTTCCACGCGAGTACAGTTGTAAACTGGCTTGGATGGGATGTTGAAATTATGGCTGCTGGTGGCGGTGGCGGTAGTGGATACTGTACCCCGGAAGGAATAAACTCCGGTAGATTTATCGATAACTTCTCTACCACTAACGGTAGTGATAACATTTCCAATATGGGTTCTGGTTATTCACCAGACGGATATGGAGATTTTTATGATACAGATGCAGTTGCTGCAGAACCAGAAGACACTGTAGATTTCTCAGTAGATGTTGAAGGAGGAACCGCAGGTTTTAGAATTTGGGTTGACTGGAACCAAGATGAGGTTTTTGATACAACCGATGAAGTAGCTTATACTTCTAGCGGTTACCTGGAAAACCACACAGGTACAATTACCGTTCCTGCAGATGCTATGGAAGGTGATACACGTATGCGAATTGTGAGCCACTGGTTAAGTACATCAGGAGACGTTGATCCTTGTGAAACAGGATTTGATTATGGTGAATTTGAAGATTATAAGTTTACTGTAACAGGCGGTGGCGGCGGAGGCCCCTTCCCAGATCCATACTGTGCTATTGACTTTTCTACGGTAGAGCCAATTACCTTGGTGAATGTTGCCGATATTGACAATAGAAGTAGCGAGGTTATTGACGGAAGTCCTGCCCACGAAGATTTTACCGCTATTGTAGGTAATATGGAAGAAGGTGAAACGTATTCAATTGCCTTAGAAGGTAATACAGGTGGAGGTTTTACCAATAGCTTTACCGTATTTATTGATTGGGATCAAGATGGTAGCCTAGATGGCGCAGATGAGCGTTATGACATTGGTACTAT
>NZ_JAVMBW020000023.1:0-14617 GCF_031631895.2 Aequorivita marina | reverse complement strand
ACTTCAAATTTTACGATAAATTTTCGATAGGCCAAAAAACAGGAATTCTCAATTACAGACCCCTAAGCTTCATATTATCTCTAAGCCCCATTAAACAAAGGCTTTCAATGGTTACCTTATGAACGTTTAGGACGCTATTGTTTTTCCTTCTTTTTTCTCTTCTTCAGTCCAAGGAGCTTTCCAATTCGTTGTAAAAAAGAGTCAAAGTCAAAGATACCTTGATCTGTTGTGGCTCTATAGGTTAGCCAGACACTTAGCGGAAACATTATAGCCGTGCTAAGCCAAGTAGCAATAAAAGGGTGCATGGTACCATCTTCGGCACTGTTTTTAGCGAAAATTCCTATAAAATGGTAGGTTAAAAAGAGTAAAACAGCAACTACCATTGGCAGGCCCATTCCACCTTTTCTAATGATAGCTCCTAAGGGCGCTCCTACAAAAAACAGGATGATACAGGCAAAGCCTAAAACATACTTCTCATGTAGCGCTATTTCAGTTTTATTTAAACGTTTTGTTTTTCGCTTAAACTCTGATTTCTTGGCATCTACGGTTTGTAACGTGCCTTTTGCGTTATTAAGCGCTAATTTTACCACCTGTATTTGATGGTTGAGATTGTAAATGTCTAAAATAGTTTTAATTTGGGACGGCTTTTGTATGCTATCTCTTAGCTTCTTTTCTGTGAATTTTTCAACACCGCTTCTGTAATACATGTTTTTGGTATATGAAGCAAGGTCTTTGGAGTAGCTATTGGAAAGTGAGTCTATTTCAACCCGAAGCTCACTGATATTGTACATATTCTGGTTGTCCAAATTATTGTCTTTATCAACATCTTGATTATTGAGCGCTGTTAAGTCTATATTGATAGCGTATTGATCAAAATAACTTTTGGCAAAGGGTTTTCTCTTCTGTTTGGCAGAACTATTTACCTGGATATCTTCGTAATAATTGCCTTCTTTTAGAATAAGTGAAAGCGTATTACTTCCTTTTTCACTCGCAATTTCACCATTATCGGCAATGATAACCGTATAGTTTCCATTTGGGCGGCTCGGATCTTTTTTATGGATCACTACATCTTCTAAATACTGACCACGATCGCCACTCTTTTTTTCGACCTTAATATTGAAACCATCGTCAATTTGACTAAACTGCCCTTCAGCAATAAACATTGCGGGTTGAAACTGTGAAATATTCCGCCGTAGGTTTTGCCATTTATATTCGGAATAAGGAATAACGTTATTTGCAAAAAAGAAAGCTGTAATGGAAAGAATTATAATAAAGCCTATAACGCTTCCCATGGCTCTTTGCAATGATATGCCGGTAGATTTCATTGCGGCAAACTCATATTTTTCAGCGAAGCCCCCAAATACCATTAAGGAAGTAACCAAAATAGTAAGCGGTAAGACCAAAGGAATTAGCCGAGGCGATACATACCACAAAAACTTAAGAATAATCCAAACGTCCAAGTCTTTTCCAGCAAGCTCTGAGATGTAGAGCCAAATGGTCTGTAAGACGAAGATGAACATTAAAATAATGAAGACGCTTAAAAACGTCTTCAAATAAGTTACCAATATATATCTATCCAGTATTTTCAATTGTCAGCGCTTAAAGTCTATTTAAGTAATAACCGTCTTTTTTATACTTAGCTTCGTTAAAAGTAAACAAGGTTTTTGAAACGGGTTGGTTTGTTTTAAACGAATTAACAGTCAAGGTGTATTTTGTTCCTTTAGAATCTGTTTGAATCAACTTATAAATATGTTTGGTCTGTACGTCTATACCTAAAAGTATGTCTTTTATTTCGGCATCTGAATCTATCGGAATAAGTTTTACGTATTGAATTTTTCGACCTTTTACATTTTGTTCAATGTCCATTTTATAGGTGTACCCCTTTTCATAAAACGTTAGCATTTTTGAAGGGGTAATATCTTTGTCATCTTTAGGGTTGTATGCTGAAATAGTTACCTCTTCGTCTTCAGGAACAATAGTATAAATATTCTTACCGTCAAAAATACGCGTGGTGCCTAACATATTGAGCACATATTTATCGCCCTGAAGGGTAACGTCGCCACGGGTTTCTTGGTTTACGTTTTCCTTAGCATTGTTTAGGTTGTATTTAAAGTCAATGGCAATATTATCATAGCTTTTTACTTTACTTGAAACTTCTTTTAGCAAAGATTTGGCATCTTGTGCATATGAAAAAGTAGAAATAAAAAGAGCGATTAAAATTATGCTTATATTTTTCATTTTAAATAGTGTTTGTTTTAACTGTGTTTAATTTTAGTATAATACGAAAATGAAAGGCTGGGCATCCAGTTTTCTTTGGTACTTGCCTTAAGAGCCTTCATTTTCTAAATGTTGATTTAATGCCTCTAAGGTAGGGACCAAAACTTGCCTTGCTTTACTGCCTTCAAAAGGGCCAACGATACCTGCAGCTTCTAATTGATCAATAATTCTACCGGCGCGATTGTAGCCAAGCTTCAATTTACGTTGCAATAATGAAGCGGAGCCTTGTTGCGCAATAACCAAAACTTCAGCCGCTTCACGGAATAGTTTGTCCCGTTCCGCTATGTCATTATCAAGAGTTGTGCCACCTTCCTCTCCAGAATACTCAGGTAGCAAGTGAGCTTCTGGAAAAGCTTTTTGCGACCCAATAAAATCTGTAATATCTGCAACTTCAGGTGTATCTACAAATGCGCATTGAAGTCGAGTTAGTTCGTTTCCTTGCGTATAAAGCATATCACCACGACCTATAAGTTGGTCTGCCCCAGAGTTGTCCAAAATGGTACGCGAGTCAATTTTACTGGTTACCCGAAAGGCAATACGCGCAGGGAAGTTGGCTTTTATTATACCGGTAATTACATTTACTGACGGTCGTTGGGTGGCAACTATTAAATGAATCCCGATGGCCCGTGCCAGCTGAGCCAAGCGGGCAATAGGGGTTTCAATTTCTTTTCCGGCAGTCATTATCAAATCTGAAAATTCGTCTATAACCAGAACAATGTAAGGTAAAAACCGATGGCCTTCATTGGGGTTTAACTTTCTGTTTTTAAACTTGGTGTTGTACTCTTTGATATTACGGCACATTGCATCTTTTAGCAAATCGTAACGGTCGTCCATTTCAATACAAAGCGAATTCAGCGTATTGATAACCTTTGTGGTATCTGTGATTATTGCTTCTTCTGAATCTGGGAGTTTTGCTAAATAATGGCGTTCAATTTTGTTAAACAGGGTCAATTCTACCTTTTTCGGATCTACCAAAACAAATTTTACTTCTGCAGGATGTTTTTTGTACAACAGGGAGGTAAGAACGGCGTTTAAACCAACCGATTTTCCTTGTCCTGTAGCTCCGGCCATTAGCATGTGTGGCATTTTGGCAAGATCTACTACAAAAGTTTCGTTGCTAATGGTTTTTCCAAAAGCAATAGGAAGCTCCATTTCTGCATTTTGGAATTTAGCCGAAGCAATAACCGAACGCATAGAAACAATCTTCGGATTTTTGTTTGGAACCTCTATACCAATAGTTCCTCTTCCTGGGATTGGGGCAATAATACGAATGCCAAGCGCAGAGAGCGAAAGTGCAATATCGTCTTCTAAGTTTTTAATTTTTGAAATACGAATACCTGCATCAGGCACAATTTCATAAAGGGTAACTGTGGGCCCTACGGTAGCTTTAATATTAGAAATACCGATTTTATAATTGTTGAGGGTTTCAACAATTCTATTTTTGTTTTCTTCTAATTCTTCTTGATTAATGGTGATGCCTGCACCTACAGTATGGTCGCGCAGGAGCTCTATACTCGGGAATTTATATTTGCTAAGCTCTAATCTTGGGTCAAATTCGCCATAGTCTTTTACTAGCTTATCGCTTAAGTTTTCTTCTACCTCTTCTTCATCGGCAGTTTGTTCAACTTCCATGGCTACATCACCTTCAACGTCTGATTTTAGGATTATTTTTTCCTTAGGTGGAGTAGGAGGTGGGGTTGGTTTATCTGCTTCTTTGGGTTTTGGTTTTTCAGCTGTATCAACTTCAGTTTCAGGTTTTGCTTCTACTTCTGTTTTTTCACTCGCTTTTACATCTGGTTGGGCAGCCTTAAGATCGGCAGAAATTTGTTCTTTCGATTTCTTAAAAGCTTTAACCGCGGCATCTGGAGTGAATTTTAAACGTACCACCAGATAAAATATCAAAACAAAAGCCATTACCAAGATAGTGCCGAGCAGTCCCAAATAATCTTGCATAAAGTCATTCGTTTCAAAACCAATAATTCCGCTAAAGATTGTAGTTTTTTCTTTAAAGAAACCGAAGAATACAGCTATCCATAACATAGACAGCAGCCCCCAGAACCAATAGTTTACCAAGCGCTTTTTGGTATAATCGAAGAAGTAGTATATGCCCGATAAAATTACTAGAAAGCCTAAAATAAATGCTGATACGCCAAACCCATTATAGATAAAGAAATGCCCTACATTGGCGCCAAATTTATTCAGCCAGTTTTCGGTTTGTAGTTTGCGCTCCGTGAGAACCCCTAATTGACTTTGGTCGGTTTGCCAAGTAAAAAAATAGGATACAAATGAAAAAACCAAGGCCAAGCCCAATAAAAACAAGAAACTTCCCAAAAGGATTTTCTGTTGTTTGGATAGCGAAAAACTAATTTTCTTAGATTTGGTTTTGGTGCTTTTTTTCTTTTTCTTGGCCATTCAGCAATTGGTTGTCTTTTTTGCAAAAATACGAATATCAATGCGTAAAATTTCAAATTACAAAAAACAAATTTAACGAATCGGAAATCAATTCAAATGTATAGGAAGAAAGGCCGACTAACCTTACTTCTACTGCAGGTAAAGCACGAATTAACAACCTAAAACTTCGGAATATATATAATACAACCAATTATAACGGCTGTTATTGCGGCAAAGAATACGGCACCCGCTGCAACATCCTTGATAAAGCCAATTTTATTGTGGAAATCGGGATGCACAAAATCGGCTATTTCTTCAACGGCAGTGTTTATTCCTTCCATACTTAAAACCAAGCCAATTGCAAATATTTGGAACATCCATTCTGTTGTGGAAATTTGAAAGTAAAAACCGGCGAGTGTCATTACTACAGCAATAAAAGCCTGTACCTGAATGCTGGCTTCGTGGCGCAATAAAAGTATTGCTCCTTTTATGGCATACATACCTCCTTTAAGTCGTTTTCCTAAAAACGTATTCCACATTATAAAAGTTGTTTTAATGCCGAAAGATAATCGGGTTCCTTACCAATTTCTGAAACCTGTTCATTGTAGATTACCTTTCCATTTTCATCTAAAACCACAACCGCTCTTGAATGAAGGCCCTGTAATGCACCATTGGCCATTTCAACGCCATAGTTTTTTCCAAAATTGCCATCGCGAAAATCCGAAAGATTGGTTAAATTATTTATTCCTTCATCACTGGCAAATCGCTTTTGGGCAAAGGGAAGATCTTTTGAAATACATAGCACTTTTGTATTGTGTAGACCAGTTGCTTTCTCATTAAATTTTCTTACCGAAGTAGCACAAACATTGGTATCTATACTCGGAAAAATATTCATAACCACACGCGAGCCCATAAAGTCGGCCAATTTTTTTGAGGATAAATCTTCAGCGGTTAAATTGAAATCAGGGGCGGTATCACCCACTTTTGGAAGAGTTCCTATTGTTTCTATATCGTTTCCGCCTAACTGTATAATTGCCATAAAGCTATGTTTCTAAATGAAGGCTAAAGATATGAATTCGTTTTGTGTTAATTGGTCATCCCCTTCATTAAGACATAATTTTTTCTACTCGAATAAAAAAAGTCCCTTTACAAATATTGCAAAGGGACTTCTTTTGTCGGATTTTATATCCTTATCGGTCTATAGAGCCCAAGACTTTTTGTGCAAATGTATTTGCAGCATCGCGCTCAGGCATACCGTCTTCAATCATTTCGTGTACTTCCACGGCTCCACAAAGGTTCGTGATAAGCTCTCCAATGACGTCTAGTTCTTCATCTGATATTCGCTTGTATTCCGTGTACGATTCCAAAACTTCAATACAGTTTTCAAGCTGTGCTGTTGAATTGTTTCGCTGGAAATGTCTAATTACTGGCAACTTCATCTACAAGCTCTTTTAAAAGTTCAAATTTATTGGTCTGTACCTGATTTACTAGTTCTCCTTCTTTAAAAGTAGCGAAAGTAGGCAGGTTATCTACACTGGCCATTTTTCTACTCTCCGGAAACTTTTCTGCGTTTACAATTACAAACTTATAACCTTCAGTTTCAGAAGCCAATTTTTTAAACTTTGGTTTCATCACCCTACAGTTACCGCACCAATTGGCCGAAAACTGTACGATTATATTTTTTTCTTCCTCAACAAGCTGTTTTAAGCTGTCGTCTTTAAGCTCTAAAACCATATATTAATGACTTAAGTAACTTGCTACACCTTCACGTGATGCTTGCATTGCTTCCTTACCTTCTTCCCAGTTTGCAGGACAAACTTCGCCTTTTTCCTGAACGTGTGTGTATGCGTCAACCAAACGAATGTATTCGTTTACGTTTCTACCCAATGGCATGTCGTTTACACTTTCGTGGAAAATTTTTCCTTCCTCATCAATAAGGTAAGTTGCACGATACGTTACATTGCTTCCTTCAAGTAAAAAATTGTCGTCGTCGTCATAGTCTGCCGATTCAATATCTAAAATGCCAAGAGCATTAGATAGGTTGCGGTTTGTATCTGCAAGAAGTGGGTAAGTAACACCTTCAATCCCACCGTTATCCTTAGCGGTATTTAACCAAGCAAAATGAACTTCAGCAGTATCGCAAGAAGCACCAACTACCATTGTGTTTCTGTCTTCAAATTCTTTTAAAGCTTCCTGAAACGAAAGTATCTCTGTTGGGCACACATATGTAAAATCTTTTGGATACCAGAAAAGCAATACTTTTTTATTGTTCTTCTTTGCTTCCTCAAGAATATTCAGCTTAAAGGTGTCTCCCATTTCGTTCATTGCATCTACTGCAATATTTGGAAATTGTTTTCCTACTAATGACATAATTTTTATAGTTTTAATGATTACTAATTTTCTATTACAAAGATAGGGAGTATCCCTGCTCTGTGAAGCTAAAATGAATGTATTAATTTATAAAGCGATAGGTTTTAGTGATGCGTTAATTTTTTAACAATAAGAAAAACCTATCGTAAAGGATTATGCTTTTTTAGAAGTAGCTAGCTGTCTTATTTTTATTCTGAAGCCTGCAAAAAGTAAGGTCATAAATGGGCTAAGCCAGTTAAAAATAGCATACCCAGCATAATGAAGTGTATCAACGCCTAAGACGCCACTGTGATATGCGCCACAGGTGTTCCAAGGCACTAGAACCGAAGTAACCGTTCCACTATCTTCAAGGGTTCGGGATAGGTTTTCTGGTGCCAAGCCTTTGTCTTTAAATGCTTTTGCATACATTTTTCCGGGAATTACAAGAGCTAAATATTGATCGCTTGCCGTTACATTTAATGCCAAACAGCTTACTACAGTACTTGCAAAAAGGCCAAAAGTAGTGTGGAACAATTTGAGTAAGGCTTTGCTAATTGCTGCAAGGGCACCAATAGCATCCATAACACCACCAAAAACCATTGCACATAGAATGAGCCATACGGTGTTTAACATTCCAGACATTCCTCCGGAAGAAAAGAGGTCTTTTAAAGCTTCGTTTTCTGTTGGTATTGCGCTATCTACGGTAATGGCATTCATAATACCTTTATACCCACTTTCAAAGGTCAAGGAGGTGCCTCCGCCAATAGCTGCTACAATGTCTGGCTGAAAAATAAGAGCCGCCAATCCGCCCAGTAAAGAGCCAATTAGCAAGGCAATAAGTGGGGGTGTTTTTTTAATAATCATTATAATAACAGCAAGCGGTACCAGGAATAACCATGGACTAACGTTGATAGATTCCTTTACGGCAGCTAAGATTAAATGGGTGTCTGCGGTGCCAGAAGTGTCAATGTTTAAACCTATTATTATAAAGACAATAAGCGTTACTGTAAGGGTAGGTACCGTGGTGTAAAGCATATACCTTATATGTGTAAATAAATCGGTTCCTGCCATTGCGGGTGCTAAGTTTGTGGTATCACTTAAGGGGGAAATCTTATCGCCAAAATACGCCCCTGAAAGAATGGCTCCCGCGGTCATCCCCAGCGGAATACCCAAGGCTTCTGCAATACCTATTAATGCAATACCAACCGTTGCCGAGGTTGTCCAACTGCTTCCCGTGGCTATTGAAATTATAGCGCAAATAATAATACAGGATGCCAGGAATATAGTAGGATTTAAAATTTGGAGTCCGTAATAAATCATGGTAGGAATAATTCCGCTTATTAACCACGTTCCTGCCAAAGCACCAACCATTAAGAGTATTAGGATTGCGCCACCGGTAGATTTTATGTTTTCGGCCACTTCCTCTAACATTTGGTTAAATTTTACCTTGTTAAAGAAACCTACTATGGCAGCCACTGCCGCTCCCATTAATAGTATAAACTGGTTGCTTCCGTCTAATGCCGAATCTCCATAAGCATAGAATACGTTGTAAAACAACATAATGACCAGGGCAACAACAGGAATTAAAGCTTCGCGAATATTTAATTCTACATTTTCAACAACATCTTCATCTTTAGGGTCTGTTGGCTTTATATCCTGGCTTTTCATAGAGAGATTTTATAAACGAAGTGTAATGTTACGATTTTGTTAAAAGGTATGCAAGTATAGCGGACGGTATTCAGGGTTTAAAAAGTAATATTCAGTTTGAATTTACATGGTCAAAACCAAAACTGAAGCGGTAGAAAAGCTGTAAATTCGAAGTATTGCGTAACGCAGGGCAATATTTAAGCATAAAAAAAGAGGACAGTCAATCTGTCCTCTTGAAATAAAATTATAGATGTAGGTAAAAATTAAAGTATTCCAAGTTCAACCATACATTCGCGCATCATTTTATAGGTGCGTTCAATGTCGTTGTCTAAACCAATTGAAAAACGAATTAATCCGTCGCTAAGTCCCATTTCTTTTTGTTCGTCTTCTGGAATCTCGGAAGAAGTGGAAGAACCTGGCGCACTAAAAAGCGTTTTGTAAAAACCAAGACTTACCGCTAAATACCCAAGGTTTTTTTCTTGCATAAGCTCCATCAATTCATTTGCCTTTTCAATGCTACCAACGTCAACAGTCAGCATTCCTCCAAAACCGTATTCTTCGTTCATCATTTTTTTGAAAAGTTCGTGTCCAGAATGTGACTTTAATCCTGGGTAAACCGTTCTTAAACCATCAGCTTCAAATTTTTCAGCTAAATACAAGGCGTTTGTACTGTGTTGTTTTACTCTAATGTGAAGAGTTCTCAGGTTTTTTAAAATGGAAGCCGCACGCATACTGTCCATTGCTGGTCCCAAAAGCATATTGGCACCATCGTTAACATTCCGAAGGCTATCGATAAAATCTTGCGATCCACAAGTAACGCCTCCCATCGTGTCGCTACTTCCGTTGATAAACTTTGTAAGGCTATGCAACACCATATCAGCACCCAGTTTAGCAGGAGATATGCTTAAAGGCGAAAACGTATTATCAACCAATAATTGAAGGTTGTGTTTCTTAGCGATTTTTGAAAGGGCCTCAATGTCTGCAACTTCTAAAAGTGGATTGCTTACGGCTTCGCAGTATAAAACCTTAGTGTCTTTGGTAATAGCTGCTTCAACCGCATCTAGACTTGTAATATCCACAAAAGAGGTTTGAATGTTCAATCGTGGTGCAAAATTTTTAAGAAATGCATAGGTACCTCCATAAATGGTACGGCTGGAAACAATATGGTCTCCTGCTTGGCACAACTGCAGTAGCGCTGGAGCAATAGCCCCCATACCCGTTGCCGCTACATTTGCGGTTTCGGTGCCCTCCATTGCTGCCAGTGCCTCGCCTAGATAAAGGTTTGACGGGCTGGAGTGGCGGGAATAGAGATAGCAACCCTCGGCATCACCCTCAAAGGTATCGAACATTGTTTTCGCCGAAAGAAAGGTATAAGTAGTTGAATCTGAAATAGAAGGGTTAACCCCACCATATTCACCAAAATATTGTAAATCTTGAATATTATCTGCTGGTTTGAAAGCCATGAGTATCGTTTTTTTGTTGTTCTACAAATTTGCGAAAATTTAAAGAAGTGGTCAAATTTATATTCAACTCCTTTTAAGTTTTATTTATGGAATCATTCATGCCGAAGAAAAAGCTACAAATTGCTACAACTTTCATGAGTATTGAGATTTGAATCGAACTATGGAAGCCTTCAACTTGTGTTTTAAAAAGTAATTAAACAAGCTGTATTTCATAAATAGTATTTGCACAAGATTTCTTCTTTTACAAAAATGCAGGTTAGTTCTTTTCTTTGGTCTGTCTAGGTTATGGTAGCTTTAGAGGTGGAGTTTGAAATCTTGCTTATTTGGTAAAAATAAAATGTAAGCCTTTAAACATTTAAACTCCTAAACTTTTATACTAATAGCCAGTTGTTGTACCTTTGCATTTCATTTTAAAAACAAATATTTTATGAGCACTTATGATGTAGCCGTAATTGGTTCGGGCCCCGGTGGCTATGTTGCCGCAATCCGTTGCGCACAATTAGGAATGAAAACTGCAATCATTGAAAAATATGATGTTATGGGGGGAACCTGTCTAAACGTAGGTTGTATTCCCAGTAAAGCTTTGCTGGATTCCTCACATCATTACGAAGCGGCCATAAAGCATTTTGAAGACCACGGAATTGAAATTCCAGGCGATGTAAAGCTGAATTTCAAAAAAATGATTGAACGAAAGGGATCTGTAGTAGAGCAAACCACTAAAGGGATCGCTTTTTTAATGGATAAAAATAAAGTGGATGTTTTCACCGGAATGGGAGCCTTTAAGGATGCTACTCATATAGAAATTACCAATGGAGATAAAACCGAGACCATTGAGGCTAAAAACACAATAATTGCTACCGGAAGCAAGCCTTCAACGCTTCCATTTATCAAACTAGATAAGGATCGAGTTATTACTTCAACTGAAGCATTGAGCTTAAAAGAGGTGCCTAAACATCTTCTGGTAATTGGAGGAGGAGTTATTGGTCTTGAGCTCGGCCAGGTTTATCGTCGCCTAGGTGCCGAAGTAACTGTTATTGAATATATGGATAGAATTATCCCTACCATGGATACGGCACAGAGCAAGGAGTTGATGAAGGCTATGAAGAAACAAGGTATTAAGTTTAAGCTTTCGCACAAGGTTTCTGGAGTATCCAAAAAAGGTAAAAAAGTGACAATTACTGCAACCGATAAAAAGGATAAGGAAATTACTTTTGAAGGAGATTATTGTTTGGTTTCCGTAGGAAGAAAACCTTACACTGATGGTTTAAAAGCTGAAAATGCAGGCGTAAAGATTACCGAGCGCGGCATGATTGACGTTAATGACCAACTGCAGACCAATATTAAAAATATTTATGCCATTGGCGATGTAGTTCGCGGTGCTATGTTGGCCCATAAAGCCTCGGAAGAAGGAACTATGGTAGCCGAAATAATAGCGGGACAAAAACCACACATTAATTATAATTTAATTCCAGGGGTAGTTTACACATGGCCAGAAGTTGCCTCTGTTGGAAAAACAGAAGCACAATTAAAAGAGGATAAAGTTGAATACAAATCGGGTCAATTTCCGATGCGTGCCTTGGGTAGAAGTCGTGCCAGTGGCGATTTAGACGGTTTTGTGAAAATACTTTCTGACAAAGAAACCGATGAAGTTTTAGGAGTTCATATGGTAGGAGCCAGAGTTGCCGATTTAATTGCGGAGGCCGTGGTTGCAATGGAATACCGCGCCAGTGCTGAAGACATTGCCAGAATAAGCCATGCGCATCCAACCTATGCCGAAGCAGTAAAAGAAGCTGCACTTGCGGCAACTGAGAACAGACCTATCCATATTTAGGAGAGTTCTTATTTCAAGATAAAAAAAATGTCGGCAAATTTTGCCGACATTTTTTTATTTGATATTAGGTGAGGGTTATTCAATAATTCCACCGCAGGCTACACGACCGCCAGCATCACCAGTAGGTTGAGAGACAAAGTCGTCTTCGCCATCATGGACAATTACAGCTTTACCTACAATGTTTTTGTTTTCATCGTCGCAGTCAATACACCATTCATCGGTTTGCATTGAGATACTTCCGTTTCCATCGGCATCTGCTTCAAAGTTACCAATATCACCTTTGTGATATCCTTCAGCATCGCCCCATTTACCATGTTGTTCATGCGTAGGGTTCCAATGACCACCAGTAGATTTTCCATCGTCTGAACTACAATCTGCTTTTTCATGTAAATGGATTGCGTGGGTTCCCGGAGTTAATCCAGTAAACTTCGCTTCCATTTTTACCATTCCATCTTCTTCGGTAAAAACTACTTCACCAGTTGCGGTGCTACCACTTTTAGATTCCATAGCCACCATAATAGATTTTGGCGCTGTTTTATTTTCATCAGCCTTGGTTTCCACTACAACAGTTTCATCCATATCATTAACGCTTTCAGCGTCTTTTTTTTCATTTTTACAGCTAACAAACGCGAATAATGCTGTTGCCGTTATTAAAAGTCCTAAATTTTTCATTGGAATTTTTTTTAGTTAATGTTGATTTAAAAATAAAGATACAATTTCAGTTTTTTCCTTACCAAACTTTTAACAAACCTTAGCATTTTATGTATTTCAAGTTTCAATCGAAAAATAAACAGAAGCATCAAAATCAGTTAATGAATAAGGTTGGTTATAATTTGAGTCTCGGTATGCAGTGTTTTGTGTACGGGGCATTTATCTGCTATTTCTAACAATCGGTTTTTCTGTTTGTCGGTAAGTTCACCTTCCAATTGTATTTTGCGGGTAAACGTGTCAATTTTTGCCGAATTATCTTCACAATGCTCGCAATCTACGGCGTGTTCTTTTGAATAGTTTATGTGAACCGAAACATTATCTACTTGCCATTTTTTTCTCTTAGCGTACATTTGGATAGTCATTACCGTGCAGGCGGCGAGTCCGGCAGAAAGAAACTCGTAAGGTGAAGGACCAAAATTATTTCCTCCAAAGCTAGTGGGTTCATCGGCAGTAAGGTGATGGTCGCCCATTTTTAAACGGGTAGTAAACTTTTGATCGCCATCTAAACTTGCGGCGACCTTACTTTCGCTTTTTAACGCTTTTATAGGCGGTATTTCAACATAACGCGAGGCCCATCCTGCAATCACTTCTCCAACATATTTGGAATCTTCTTTTTTTGAAAGTAAGTGGTCAACGCCATCTAAGGAAACAAAACTTTTAGGGTGATGGGCAGCTTTATAAATTTCTTCGGCATTTTTTATTCCTACAATTTGGTCTTGTGGCGAATGGAGAATCAGCAGGGCTTTTTTAAAATCGCGCACCACATTTTTTAAAGACTTGTTCTTAAGGTCGTCCAAGAATTGTTTTTTAATGGTAAAATCTGCTCCGCCCAAATTCACTTTTGCCTGTCCGTTTTCGGCAATTTCTTGCTCGCTATCCTTTAGTAAGTGCTTTACATGGGCAGGATCGCTGGGTGAATTAATTGCTACTACCGCTTGGATGGAAGGTAATTGGTCTGCTGCAAATATTGCTGCCGCACCACCTAATGAATGTCCGATAATAAGGGTGGGCGCCATAAATTTTCGTTCCAGAAAATTGGCCGCTTCAACAAGGTCGTCAACATTTCCAGAGAAATTGGTGTTTTCAAAATCGCCCTCACTTTCCCCTAAACCGGTAAAATCAAACCGCAATACTCCAAAACCGGCCTTCGTGAGTGCACGACCTATATTCCGAATTGCAGTTAGATTTTTGGTACAAGTAAAGCAATGTGCAAAAATTATAAAGTTATGTGGCTCCCTGTTTAATGGTAGCTCTAATCTGCCTGCTAACTGTTCTTCATCCTTGTTAGAAAAGGATACTTTTTGAATATTCATGGTTTTGTTTTTATTTTAATAGCTTATAAATGAAATATAATATTCCAACCCGAATCTTCTCGCTTTCAATTAATTTTGTAAGACCAATGCCTTCGCCATACATACATAGTAAGCTTGAATTGAGATTGAACTTTTAAAAGGTAACTTCACATTGTTAGATTGAATAATAAGAATAAAATCTGACAACATTCCCACACTTATAAGTATTGTTTTTCATTAGTGTCCGATTAAAAGCGTGAGAAAATTTGTTGAGTCACAGATAATAGGCAATTAGAATATTTTTTATTTAATGACAGCATGCTATTATACTTAGCATCAAAATTTATCAATTAAAAAGTATGTTTAATCAATTTTATCTAGTTTTCAATCTATTAAAAATCAAGTCTTACGTCTTATGTCTTTCAGCGCAGCGGTCTTATATCTTAGTCGGACACGACTAATTGTTTTTGTTATTTCATGAGAATTAATGGCTTTTGGTAGATAAATAGATATCAGATCAATAGCGTCCTAAACGTTCATAAGGTAACCATTGAAAGCCTTTGTTTAATGGGGCTTAGAGATAATATGAAGCTTAGGGGTCTGTAATTGAGAATTCCTGTTTTTTGGCCTATCGAAAATTTATCGTAAAATTTGAA
>NZ_JAVMBW020000022.1:0-20526 GCF_031631895.2 Aequorivita marina | reverse complement strand
AAAATTGATTAAACATACTTTTTAATTGATAAATTTTGATGCTAAGTATAATAGCATGCTGTCATTAAATAAAAAATATTCTAATTGCCTATTATCTGTGACTCAACAAATTCTCTCACTCTTTTAATCGGACACTAATGATTTTTAATCAAAAAAAGCCCATCAAAATTTTAGCGTATAAAATTTTGATGGGCTTAGCTTCAAATAAAGTGGTACTTAAAGTTTAGCTGAAATTACCACTTGTCAATTTGCTCTTTTAATTCCTCTTTGGTCTTTCCTGTTTTTTCTTGAAGACGCCCAAGCAATTCATCAGACTTACCTTCCGCGTATTGCAAATCGTCATCGGTAAGATCTGCATATTCTTGTTTGAACTTTCCTTTTATTTGATTCCATTTTCCTTTAAACTGATCTTCATTCATAGCTTTTAGTTTTAAGTTAAATTAAATTATCATTTACAGGAATAAATATACATTCATATTATCTAAATATATTATAATGAAATATTAAAGATTTCCCGGTATTCGTTATAACTTTGCTAAGAAACCTTAAATAGTGTTACTTTAACTGTTTACCAATGAAGCATATCCTTATAATCCTAGCGCTATTACCATTTTTCACTTTCTGTGGCGAGAAAAAGAATAAAGACCAGGAAGAAAACAGCATTTCCAATACTAGCAACGAAGCTTCAGCCCAAACTAATAGCACTACCTATTATCTAATTCGTCATGCCGAAAAAACACGAACCGATCCAGAAAATCAGGACCCTAGGCTTACCACCAAGGGCATACGACGTGCAAAAGGTTGGGCCAAGCATTTTGATTCTATAGCATTAGACGAAATTTACACCACCAGCTATCTTCGCACAATACAGACCGTATCGGTTATCGCTAAGCAGAAAAACATCTCCCCAAAACATTACGAGCCACATACTCTTTATTCGGAAGAATTTTTAAAAGAAACATATCACAAAAACGTTTTGATTGCAGGGCATAGCAATACAATTCCACATTTAGTCAATAAACTTATAGACGAAAAGAAGTTTAAAGACATGGACGATACCGACAATGCCACACTTTTTAAGGTAATATTCAACGACGACCAGAAAACAGCAACGACTCTTAGGGTAGATTAAAATTTTAGCATCCATAGATTTATGACTCTGTTTTCCTCATATTCTAAACGTCAAACCAATCTTTGCAGCATACGCGGCAAAAATTCATACCTAAAGCCTAAATAATTATACTACTTTTGTAGCTATGGCAATTCAAAAAAGCATAAAGATAAAGAATCGTAAAGCGCGATTTGAATATGAAATCCTCGATACTTATACCGCAGGTATTGTACTCCGTGGCACCGAAATAAAGGCTATTCGCGAAGGGAAAGCCTCCATTGCAGAGAGTTTTTGCGAATTCAACAATCACGAGCTTTTCGTAATAAACATGACCGTTCAGGAGTATAGCCATGCTACGCACTACAATCACAGTCCAAAAAGTGAACGCAAATTGCTTTTAAACCGCAGCGAGTTAAAAAAACTGGAAAAACAAGTAAAAAACTCTGGGTTAACTATTATTCCCCTGACACTATTCACCAATAAAAAAGGCTTGGCAAAGGTGGACATTGCCCTATGTCGTGGGAAAAAAGAATACGACAAGCGGGAGGCCATAAAAGAGCGTGATTCCAAAAAACAGTTAAGCCGTATTAAAAAAGCCTTTAACCAAGGCTAGCCCCATCCAATTCAAGAACCCTAAGGCGGGTTTGCTTTAAAAACACCCAAAATCCAATCATAGTATATCTTTAACAAATAGAAAGTCTTTTTATTAGTATTTTGCAGCTATAAGATCATTCCTTCTAAGCGCGGTGAACGGAGGATCTTACAGCATCAACTTATTTAACTAAAAGGACCAATCTGCGATAGGTTCAATACTTTTACATGCAGGCTAAACTATTACTTCTTTTTTTATTGCTATCCACAAGCATTTCTGCCCAGATAGTTGGGAAGGTAACCGACACCGACGGCGAACCCCTACCCTATGTAAATATTTATCTTCAGAAAAGCTATATAGGCACTACCACAAATGACGATGGCAACTACTCTTTAAATGTTTCGGAAAACGCCGAGGTTAAGGTTTCTTTTCAGTTTTTGGGATATAAAACGCTTACAAAAACCATCACGCCTACCTCCTTCCCATATATTTTAAACGTTTCACTTGAAGAAGAATCAACGAGCCTAGATGAAGTACTATTAAATACTTCTGAAGATCCTGCATACCGTATTATTAGGGCTACCATTGCACAACGAAAGGAAAACCTAGCCAGATTGAGCGAATACACCGCCGATTTCTATTCGCGCGGACTCTGGAAGGTGGAAAATGTTCCAGAAAAAATCATGGGCCAAGAAGTTGGCGATTTTGACGGGATGTTGGATTCTACGCGAACAGGTGTTATTTATCTCTCTGAAACCATTTCAGAGATCGCTTATCAAAAGCCCGATAAGTTTACCGAAAAAATAATTGCGAGTAAGGTTAGTGGCAACGACAACGGGTTCAGCTTTAACAGCGCTCAAAGTGCTAATATTTCATTTTATGAAAACACAATAGACTTGAACGCAGCCCTGGTATCGCCCATTGCCAACAATGCGCTTAACTATTACAATTATAAACTAGAAGGTGTATTTTACGAAGGCAACAAACTCATTAATAAAATAAAGGTAACTCCAAAGCGCCCTAATGATAGGGTTTGGCGAGGCTCTATTTATATCGTGGAAGATGATTGGCAACTTTACGGCACAGATCTTTCAGCAACCGGCGCAGCTATTCAGGTTCCCTTTGTGAGCAACATACAGGTAAAACAGAATTATAAACTAGACAATAAAAATGAGTACTGGATAAAGATTTCGCAAACCATAGACTTCGGCTTCGGGCTTCTTGGTATGGAAGGTGATGGCCGCTTTATAGCCGTGTATAGCAATTACGACTTTAAGCCAGTGTTCGGAAATAAAACCTTTACTAATGAAGTGCTTTCCTTTAAACCGGAAGCCAACAAAAAAGACAGTCTCTATTGGACCGGAAATCGCCCCGTGCCATTAACCAACGAAGAGTTAAAAGATTACATTAAAAAAGACAGCATTCAAGTATTGAGAAGCTCAAAACCTTATTTAGACTCCTTGGATGCTAAATCAAACACCCCCGGAATCCTTAGCTTACTTACAGGTTACACTTATAAAAACTCTTATGAAAAATGGTCGGTTGGATACGAAGGGCCTATCAGTAAAATAAATTTTAATACCGTACAAGGCTGGAATAGTAAAGCTGGATTAACTTATAATAAATGGTATGACGATAACCAGACCAATACCCTTAGCGCCGCAGTTAGGGCCAGTTACGGAGTTGCAGAAGACAGATTGCGGTTTACTGCCGGAATATTGAGAAACTTCAACTGGAAAGACAAGCTTAGACTTTCACTCTCTGGAGGAAGCAAAGTTGTCCAATTTAACGAATCTGAACCCATTTCAACTTTTATAAATACTTTTTCTACGCTTCTCTTTGAGCGAAACTATATGAAAATCTACGAACTAAACTATGGCCGCATCGGTTACAGTCAGGAGGTTTTTAATGGGCTTCACCTATATGCTTCTGCGGGATACGAAAACCGAAGCCCACTTTTTAACAACACAGACTACGTTACCATCCCCAATGATGGCACTAGCTACACCAGCAACAATCCAATAGCACCCAATGACTTCAACAATGCGGCAATTGCGGAACACAACATCGTTAAAACCAAGCTTCGTGCGCGTATCAACTTTGCGCAAAAATATTTTTCAAACCCAGATATGAAGTTTAATATTGGCGATAACAAATTTCCCGAGCTAAATATTTCGGTGGAAAATGGAGCCGGAATAACCAATTCTAGTTACGATTACACTCAGTTTGAAGCAAGTATAAACCAATCTATTTCACTCGCTAACAAAGGGCAGTTCTACTACAACCTAAAGGGTGGTACTTTTGCCAATGGCGAAGGAATCTCTTTTATTGATTACAAACACTTTAACGGAAATCAGACTCGAGTAGGTACTTCGGCCAACTACACCAATGTTTTTAATCTGATGCCGTATTATGCGTTCAGCACGAACAAGAGTTATTTTGAAGGGCATCTGGAACACGATTTCCGCGGCTGGATTCTAGGGAAAATCCCCGGTATTAATCAGCTAAACCTCAACTTAATTGCTGGCGCTCACTTTTTAAGTACAGAGGAACGCAAACCTTATTCCGAAGTTTCCATAGGTATTGATAATCTTGGCTTTGGGAAGTTTCGCTTGCTTCGTGTAGACTACGTTCGCTCATACTACCAAGGCGGCAATCACGGCGCATTCATTTTCGGGTTGAAGTTTTTAGACTTATTGGGTAATTAAAACTTCTAAATAAGCTGCCTAACAGGCATAGGTTTACAGAATTTAGTATTTTAGAGTGCAATAAACGGCTTGAGAACTTCATATACTTGATATAGCATAAACGCAAAAATGTATAGTCGTCATCTCTCAATCAATTTAAGCACCTATGAAAACTACTTTAAAACTACTACTTATACTTTCCCTCTTCACGGGCTGTATCCCCACGCAGAAAGTACCGAAAGATGCGAAAATGACCGACTTCTTCCATTTTGAAAAAGCGCAAGAATACGACGCTTCAAAATGGGCTGTATTTCTTCCCGGCACCGGTGGCTTACGAATTTTTAAGGACACCACACATTACTATAACGTAGCCAAAGAACTAAACTCCGAAGGTGTTTCCGTTTTATTAGTTGATAATGTTGCAGCCTATAAAGCTTCTAATAGAGATGCAGATGAAGAAGAACCTGCCCAAATTATTTGGACACTTAAGGAAGCTTTAAAATGGGCAAAACAGCAGCAATATATAGCCTCAGAATCTAACGGAAGTATTGTTGGATGGTCCAGAGCTGGATTAGGATTAATTCCCTTGGCAAACGATGCAATTCAACTCAAAAACCTACATATAAAATCAATTGCATTATTCTATCCCGCAAATGCTTATGAGGTTCAACTTAAACCAAAGGTTCCGGTGTTAGTTATGACAGGCGGGAAAGACCGAATTGTAAAAGTTGACGACATTTTAGAACATATGGTTACTGAAAACGTTACAATAAAAGTCTATGATGACGCCTATCACGGATATGATGTAGCGAGCCTAAAAAAAGGAAAGTACTTTAGATACATCCCTTTTATAAGCAAGAAGAAATACCTATTAAAATACAATGAAGCAGCCGCCAAAGAATCTATAGATGAATTGGTTAAGTTTATAAAAGCAAACTAAGCCCTTGGAGCTGCAATATGGTTATAAATCAGTCAATCACAGCGCAACAAAACCAACACTTATCATGGCAATACCTTTTCCATTCTTAAACACCAAACGCCTGTACCTGAGAGAGGTTGTAGCTTCAGACGCAGTGCAGATTCATTTTCTCCGTTCAGATAAAACAGTCAACAGATATATTAAAAGACCCCAGCCTCAAACTTTGGAAATAGCGACAGCACATATTCAAAAATTAACCGCTGCAATAAACGCAAACCAAGCTATAGCCTGGGGAATAATGCTTCAGGACTCCCCTACTTTAATTGGTACAATTGGCCTCCGAAATTTTTCAGCAGACAGAAAAACAGCAGAAGTGGGTTACGACCTAGATCCTATATTTCACCGTCAGGGAATTATGAGCGAAGCCCTAAAAGCCGTGTTAGATTTTGGCTTTACACATTACGGGCTTCAAACCATTATGGCGTTCACAGATTATCGGAATTCACCTTCCAAAAAGCTACTAAAACAGCATGGATTTATTCCAAGTTGCAACCTTACAGACCCTGACAACCAAGACAATGAAGTGTATCACTTAAACCGTTAGTTCTTGTCCTCTAGTAGCGGCACAAAACGAAATTCTCCATAGGTTTCCTTCTCGAATTCGGTTTCAGATTTGCGTAAAAACACCGTCATAATCTGTACATTTTCACCTACAGGAATCACTAATTTTCCACCAACTTTTAATTGCGCCAACAGATTTTTTGGCACATAAGGAGCGCCAGCGGTAACAATTATTCCATCAAAAGGTGCGTCATTTTCCAGCCCAATATAGCCATCGCCAAAGACCATTCGTTTTGGTTTATATCCTAGCTTTGGCAAAAAGGACTGTGTTTTTTTAAAAAGTTTATTTTGTCTTTCAATTGTGTAAAGCCTTGCCCCCATCTCTAAAAGCACTGCGGCTTGATATCCGCTCCCTGTTCCTATCTCCAGTATTTTATCGTCTTTTTTTACATCTAGAAGTTCGGTTTGTCTTGCAACAGTATAAGGCTGCGAAATAGTTTGATCCGCTTCAATAGGAAACGCCTTGTCAGCATATGCATGGTCAATAAATCCAGAATCCATAAAACGGTGGCGCGGGATCTTCCCTATTGCCATTAAAACGTTTTTATCTTCGATTCCCTTCTTCTTAAGAATCTCTACCAAATTCTTTCGCATGCCTTGATGGGTAAATGTATCTTTCACTTTAAAGTTTATTTTTTTCGGTTTATACCTCGACATCAATCCAGGTGGATGTTTAACTCTACAAAGTAACCAAATAAGACGAACAAGCTCCAACTTACCGCAATCTTATTTCAGTTAAAAAACGCATTCCAGATTGACCAAAAATTCATTTTTAAAAACAGTCATGGCAGCTACAGAACGAAACAACGCAGATATTGGGCGGTATTTTTTATTAATGCGAGGGACGCACTTCACCTACATTTGTCCTTTTATATGCTAGATCAAGGTGCAAAACGCCATTTTACATAAAGTTATAAATTTCTGAATCTATAAATCCTCAAACTTTTTCGCATAAAACCCTTACATTTGTAGAAAACAAAGAACAATGCTAAAAGCTGGAGTTCTGGGTGCAGGTCACTTAGGAAAAATACACTTAAAATTACTACAACAATCCTCAAAGTATGAACTTGTGGGTTTTTTTGATGCAGATAAAAATGCTTCGGAAGCCATAACGGCTGAGTTTGGATATAAGAGTTTTCCGTCTATGGAAGACCTTATAACTGCAAGCGAAATGGTAGTAGTGGTAACCCCAACCAGCAAGCATTATGAATGTGCCGAAAAAGTTATTAAAGCCGGAAGACATCTCTTTATTGAAAAACCAATAACGCAAAGCGTATCTGAGGCAGAAAAAATTCGCGATTTAGCAAAAGAATACAAAGTGCGCGGGCAGGTAGGCCAAGTAGAGCGGTTTAACCCAGCATTTCAGGCTATAAAAAGCAAAATAAGTAACCCAATGTTTATTGAAACACATAGACTCGCAGAGTTCAATCCGCGGGGAACAGATGTTTCTGTGGTGCTAGACTTAATGATTCACGATATAGACGCCATTTTAAGCGTAGTTAAAAGTGATGTAAAAGAGGTTAGCGCGAGCGGTGTTTCTGTAATTAGCGAAACGCCAGACATAGCCAACGCTCGCATAGAGTTTGAAAACGGATGCGTAGCCAACCTTACCGCTAGCCGTATTTCGCTAAAACGAATGCGCAAAGCACGTTTCTTTCAGCGAGATGCTTATATTTCGGTAGATTTTCTCGAGAAAGAATGTGAGGTGGTAAAAATGAAAGATGCGCCAAAGGATCCAGATGAATACGCAATGATTTTAACCAACGCCGAAGGTGTAAAAAAACAAATCTATTTTGAAAACCCAGAAATCGTGGCCAACAATGCCATTCTGGATGAACTGGAAAGCTTTTACGAAGCCATAAAAGCAGACCGCACTCCAGAAGTTTCTTTAAGGCAAGGCACCGAAGCGCTCCGTGTTGCTATGTTGATTATTGAAAACTTTAAGAAGATTTAGATGCTTAGAGTGTTTGCTTCCCTTTTAATTCTATTTTTTTCCAGTCAGATTTTTGCCCAAGTAAAGACCACTCAGGTAGATTTTATGGAGTTGGTGAATGAGTTAATCATCACGAAAAAAAATGACAGCAACCTTAAACAAGTTTGGTGGATTCCTAATGAATATTGGGATGCCGCGTTAAATGACACTAAGTATTCCAACCAGGAAATGCAACAGCAGTTAACAGCGGTTTTAGCCAACTATACCATCGTATCTGTTGTTGATATTAATATGACGCTTTACGCCGGTATGAGGAGTAACGAGATTGAAGTTAGCCTTACCAATGTAGCTGGAAAAACAGTCACTCCCATTAAACAAGAAGGTAACGAAGAAGTGTTTGAACTTTTAGAAATGATAAAGCCAACAATGAAAAGTATGTTAGGCCAGTTTGGCGAGAAAATGAACTTTTTTGCTTTTAAAAATATAGACAAGCATGGCAATCTTATTGCAGGACCGTACCAAAAAGGAGAACTAAAGATACACGTAAACAACGAAGATTTTATATATAAGCTTCCGCTGGCTGCCTTGGTTCAGAAAAAAATCTGCCCAACCGACAATGAAATGTTGAATGGCAATTGGGACTACTGCCCTTGGCACGGAAAAAAATTAATAAATAAAACTAAGTAAAAATGAAAAACACAGCTGTAATAGGCGCAGGAACAATGGGCAATGGAATAGCCCACACTTTCGCGCAATTTGATTATAAAGTAAACTTAATTGATATTTCGCAAGCATCGCTTGATAAAGGAATGGCTACCATCACCAAAAATTTGGACCGCATGGTGGCGAAGGAAAAAATTTCTGAAGAAGATAAAAAGCGTACATTAAACAACATTACAACCTTCACTAATTTGGAAGAAGGCGTTAAATCTGTTGGTTTGGTAGTGGAAGCTGCCACTGAAAATGTAGATCTAAAACTGAATATTTTCCGCGACTTAGACAAGTTTTGTGCTGAAGAAACCATTTTAGCCAGCAACACCTCATCCATTTCTATTACAAAGATAGCCTCGGTTACCAACCGACCGGAAAAAGTGATTGGCATGCATTTTATGAATCCTGTACCCATCATGAAATTGGTTGAAGTAATAAAAGGCTACAGTACTAGTGAAGCCACTTATAAAACCGTGGAAGAGCTTTCAACAAAGCTCAACAAGGTGCCTGTGGAAGCAAATGACTACCCAGGTTTTGTCGCAAACCGTATTCTTATGCCCATGATAAACGAGGCCGTAGAAACACTTTACAACGGGGTTGCAGGCGTTAAAGAGATTGACACCGTGATGAAGCTAGGGATGGCGCACCCAATGGGTCCTTTAGCCCTAGCCGATTTTATTGGTCTAGACGTTTGTCTTTCTATCTTAAATGTAATGTATGAAGGCTTTAAAAATCCAAAATACGCGCCATGCCCATTATTGGTAAACATGGTAATGGCCGGAAAGCTTGGAGCCAAAAGTGGAGAGGGCTTTTACGATTACAGTGAAAACAGGAAGGCAGCGGTTGTATCGGCACAATTTGCCTAATGCAATTCTTTTAAGCCTAGCCGAAGCTTAGAAAAGTGAAAAGTTCACAAAAAATGCGTTTAGGCGAATTGATTCGTGAGGCTTTTCTATGCTTGGCTGGTTTTTAAATGAACGGGCTTTTAAACCTTAAATAAACTATAAACTTGGCTAAGATAATTCCTTTTACGGCTGTGCGTCCTACGCGAGATAAAGCAAATTTACTTGCTGCACGCTCTTATGAAAGCTATACCGCAGCACAGGTAGAATCGCGCTTACGGGACAATCCGTTTTCGTTTTTGCACATTGTAAATCCGGGGTATCGCTTTAACAAAGATATTTCGGGCGAAGAGCGTTATGGCTTGGTTAAAAACCGCTATCAAGAATTTAAGGAAGACGGTATTTTTATGCAAGACCCAAAACCTTCCTTTTACATTTACAAAATAGTAAATCGCGATGGCCTTGAGTTTAATGGTATTGTTGGCGCCGCAAGTGTTCAGGACTATAAGGACGATGTAATTAAAAAACACGAAGACACTTTAGAGTTCCGCGTTTCAATGTTAAAGAAATACATAAAAACTGTAGGTTTTAACGCCGAAGCCGTGCTTCTAACCTACCCTGACAATCCAAAGTTAAAGTCGGTTATTGCCAAGGTAATGCAAAACAGGCCAGAATACGAGTTTACGACCACCTACAGAGACACTCATTATTTATGGAATGTGGACGATGAAGCACTTCTAACAGAAATACAAGATGTTTTTAAAACAATCCCCGCTTTGTATATTGCCGATGGCCATCATCGATCGGCCTCCTCTTATTTATTGGCGGAAGATTTAAAAAATCAAGATCCAGAATACAACGGAACTGAAGCCTATAATTATTTTATGAGCTATTTGATTCCAGAAAGCGACTTAAAGATATATGAATTCAATCGCTTAATAAAAGACCTCAACGGCTTAGAAAAAGAAGAGTTTTTAATACGTTTAGATGAGTATTACCGTATAGAAAACCGAGGAACGGATTATTATAAGCCTTCTAAAGTAAACCACTTTAGCATGTATTTGGATGGCGAATTTTACTCGCTACACCTTAGAAAGAGCAAGTATAAAATTACAAATGCATTAGACGCTCTAGATACACATATTTTGTATGTTACAATTTTAAAACCACTTTTGGGTATTGAGGACCTACGCAACGACCAGCGCATAGAATATTCGCACGGTAAAAAAGATTTGGCCTATGTAAAAACCGTTGTAGATTCAGGAGCCTTTGCTGTAGGCTTTGGGTTATTGCCTGTAACTACAGAGGAAATGAGACATATTGCCGATCAAGGTTTAAAAATGCCTCCAAAAAGCACCTATATTGAGCCAAAACTGCGAAGCGGAGTTACGGTTTATGAGTTTTGACAAAATGGAAAGATGAAGGAAAAAAGAAGATAGATATGATTTCAGATAATTTAGATAAATTTAAAAGCGAATTACCAGATGATGTTACACTAGTGGCGGTTTCTAAAACCAAACCCGTTTCCGAAATAATGGAAGCCTACAATGCCGGGCATCGTATTTTTGGAGAAAACAAAGTACAGGAATTGGAGGCCAAATGGCAAGAAATGCCAAAGGACATCCAATGGCACATGATTGGGCATGTACAGCGCAACAAGGTAAAGTACATGGCGCCTTTTGTAAGCATGATACACGCCGTTGACAGCCCAAGACTATTGAAAGAAATAAACAAACAGGCAAAAAAGAACGATCGCGTTATAGATTGTCTGCTTCAGATTAAAATAGCAGCTGAAGACAGTAAGTTTGGCATGGACAAAGCAGACGCCGAAGCTCTTCTTGCTTCAGAAAATGTAAAAAACTATGAAAACATAAAAATAATCGGCTTGATGGGAATGGCAACATTCACCGAAGACGAAAAACAGGTTTCAGAAGAATTTCAGAAGTTAAAAAACATTTTCGATAAATTTAAAGCTCAGCATTCCACATTTAAAATTTTAAGTATGGGCATGAGCGGCGATTATAAAATTGCTTTAAAAAACGGAAGTAATATGGTTCGAGTTGGGAGCGCAATTTTTGGGGCTAGATAAATTTAAAACCCGCTAACCACCATATTCAATTAACAAATAATACAATAACTTTTACAAGTGTACGCAATTTTAGATATAGAGACTACGGGCGGAAAGTACAATGAGGAAGGAATCACCGAAATTGCCATTTACAGGTTTGATGGTCATGAAATTGTAGATCAGTTTTCAAGCCTAGTAAACCCAGAAAGACCAATCCAACCCTTTGTAGTAAAACTCACGGGCATTAACAATAAAATGCTGCAGCAAGCCCCAAAATTTTACGAGGTGGCAAAGCGAATTATAGAAATTACAGAAGGTTGCATACTCGTTGCACACAACGCACTTTTTGACAATAGAATTCTCACTACAGAGTTTGATCGTTTGGGCTATCAATTTCAAAAAGAAACCCTCTGCACGGTAGAGCTATCCAAGAAGTTAATTCCGGACATGCCTTCGTATAGCTTGGGGAAACTGGTGAGGTATTTAGGAATTCCATTAACCGATAGGCACCGAGCACAAGGCGATGCAAAAGCTACAGTAGCACTTTTTAAACTACTGCTCGCCAAAGACACTTCAAAAAAAATAATTTCTGAAACGCTACGATTAGAGCCTAAAAAACAATTAAAACCCAGGCTATTGGATATTATCAAAGATACTCCCTCTGAAACTGGCGTTTATTATATGCGTAACAATGCCGGAAAGATTATCTATATTGGCAAGAACAAGAATATTAAGAAAAGATTGACCCAGCACTTTACCAGCAACAACAGAAAATCTAAAAAAATACAGCTTGAAGTAAAGTCTGTTTCTTTTGAAAAAACAGGTAATGAGTTAATCGCCCTCTTAAAGGAATATGAAGAATTAAAACTAAACAAACCTATTTACAATAAAGTACAACGAAAGCCTAGCTTTACACATCAACTTGCTTGTTTTGTGAATGAAGATGGTTACAAGAGTTTTAAAATAGAAAAAGCCGATCGGCGCAAAAAAGCAATTCTTACTTTTAGCAACTATCAGCAGGCAAAATCGATGCTTTCAGAAATAACTGAAACCTATCATTTATGCCAAAAGCTAACTGGTATTTTTGACTCGACAGCACAATGCTGTAAACATAATGCGAAAAACTGTTCAGGTGCCTGCGCCAGGGAGGAATTGGCCATGGATTACAATAAACGAGTGAATGCTTTTATGGAAGAGCACAGTTATGAAAACCAAAACATATTGCTTATAGATAGAGGCCGCGATATTGACGAACGCTCGGTAATTTTAATAGAAAACGGTATCTATAAAGGCTATGGTTTTTACAATTTAAACCATCAAATTAACAATCCAGAGATTTTAAAAACAATCATTAACCCCATGCAGAACAATCGCGATGTACAGCATATTTTGCATAACTACCTTAGAAGACGTAAAGTGCTTAAAACGCTTAAACTACC
Source organism: Aequorivita marina (assembly GCF_031631895.2). NCBI lineage: Bacteria > Pseudomonadati > Bacteroidota > Flavobacteriia > Flavobacteriales > Flavobacteriaceae > Aequorivita > Aequorivita marina. The sequence continues at coordinate 7,603 of NZ_JAVMBW020000022.1, read as the reverse complement.
AAGTTAGCGTATTATTTAAGGAAAGTTGTTTATTTTAGACAATAAAAAAACTCGCATTTGACACCCAAACCACCCCATAAAATTTCTTGGCGTCGAAAACTTCATGATATCATTTATGAGGCCGACACCCCAATGGGAAGGCTTTTTGATATAATTCTGCTCATTTTAATTTTAGTGAGTGTTATTATTGTTATGCTTGAAAGCGTAAAATCTATTGATATAAAATACCATCAATTATTTTATGTTATTGAATGGATCATTACCATCTTTTTTACAATTGAATACATTGCACGGATTGTTACCGTAAAAAAACCAAAAGAGTATATTTTTAGCTTTTATGGCGTTATTGATTTACTCTCTACAATTCCGCTTTATCTATCTTTTATTGTTGTTGGAAGTACTTACTTACTTACTGTTCGTGCGCTTCGATTACTACGTGTGTTTAGAATTTTAAAAGTAACACGTTACGTAGGGGAAGGAAATAAACTCCGAAAGGCTCTTATTGAAAGTAGGGCAAAAATATTCATTTTTATTTTCGCTGTACTCATTGTCGCCATCATTGCAGGTACCTTAATGTATTTAATTGAAGGCGAAGAAAGCGGCTTTAAAAGTATTCCTGTAAGTGTTTATTGGTGTATTGTTACCCTTACTACGGTAGGTTTTGGCGATATTGCTCCCGTTACGCCTGCGGGTCAGTTTTTGGCAACCTTAATTATGATTTTAGGTTATGGGGTTATCGCAGTACCAACAGGTATCGTTAGCGCGCAATACGTAAAAAAGGATGGGAAAGATTTTGTGCATGTTAACACCCAGTATTGTAGCAATTGTGGCGCAAAAAAACACCGAGACGATGCTGAATTTTGTTATAGATGCGGCACAGAACTTCATCCGCCAGAAAATTACGAAGCTTCATGAATTCTAAAACACCCACGCTTATTTGTGTGGTTGGCCCTACCGCTATAGGGAAAACTGCACTTGCTATTAAATTAGCAAATGCTTTTTCTTCTGAAATAATTTCGGCCGATTCACGACAGTTTTATAAAGAAATGAACATCGGAACCGCTGTGCCTTCTCAAGATGAACTGAATGCTGCCAAGCACCACTTTATACAAAATATTAGTGTGTTTCAGAATTATTCGGTAGGTGATTTTGAGACTGATGCCTTAACATGCCTAGAAAGTATATTTCAAAGAAATTCCGTTTGCATTATGGTTGGTGGTTCTGGGCTATATGTTGATGCTGTTGTAAAGGGCTTAGACAAGTTCCCAAAGGTTTCGCCACACATTAGGGAAGCCTTGAATGCAGAGGTTGCGGAAAATGGCATTGAAGCCCTTCAAAGAGAGCTAAAAGAGAAAGACCCCATATATTTTGAGAAAGTTGATATTCACAACCCCCATAGGTTGGTGCGTGCCTTAGAAATTTGTCGCGGTACGGGAAAACCATATTCGTCCTTTTTAAATAAGGAATCGGACAAACGAAGTTTTAAGACTATTTTTATTGGTTTAACTGCTGAAAGAGCAATTATATACAATCGTATTAACGAACGCGTGGATCAAATGATTGCAAATGGATTACTGGAGGAAGCCAAAAATTTGTACCCACATAAGGCCTTAAACGCTCTTCAGACCGTTGGCTACCGAGAACTGTTTAATTATTTTGACGGTATGATTACCAAGGAAGAGGCCATTGCAGAAATAAAAAAGAATACGCGTAGGTTTTCTAAGCGGCAGAATACCTGGTTTAAGAAAAATGAGGACATCCATTGGTTTGACTATCAGACCAACTTTGAAGCAATAGTTGGTTTTATAAAAGAAAAAAACGCCCTTTAGAAGCGTTTTTTTACACTTATCTTAATATATAAGATTAATTATCAACTTCGTCTTTTACAACTAAGCGGAAGCCTTCGCCATGAATATTGATAATTTCAACACCGTCGTCTTTACTCAGGTATTTACGTAGTTTAGCAATATAAACGTCCATACTTCTAGAAGTAAAATAATTATCGTCTCTCCAAATTTTCGTTAGCGCAAGTTCTCTTGGCATCAAATCGTTTTTATGAAGTGCCAATAGTCGCAACAACTCATTTTCTTTTGGTGAAAGTTTAATTGGGGGTGTTTCATTATTATAGGTTAAGAAACGAAGTTTTGAATTTAAGTGAAAATCACCCATTTCAAATTCAAATTGTTTGCTATCTGCAATAGAATCGGTTGCTTTCCTCTGGATAATGGCCTTAATTTTCATCAATAACACCTCACTATCAAAAGGTTTGTTCAAGTAGTCATCTGCCCCAACTTTATAACCTTTAAGCACGTCTTCTTTCATTGCTTTGGCTGTTAAGAAGATGATAGGCACGTCTTCGTTTTTCTCGCGAATTTCTTTAGCAAGTGTAAACCCATCTTTATAAGGCATCATTACATCGAGAATACAAAGATCAAAGTCGTCTTTTTTAAATTTCTCGAAACCTTCCATTCCATTTTTTGCATGTGTAACGTTATAATCGTTCATAGCAAGATAGTCTTTCAGTACCGTCCCAAAGTTCGGGTCGTCTTCAACAAGAAGGATTTTTTTGTTTTCTGTTTCCATAATTTTAAGATATTAAGTGTAGTTTTAGTATAAATGTGCTGCCTTTTCCTTTGTCGCTTTCTACATAGATCTCGGCATCGTGATCGTCCAAAATTCGCTTTACATAAGCTAGGCCAAGGCCATGACCTTTCACGTTGTGAATATCACCCGTGTGTTCTCTATAAAATTTTTCAAATATTTTTTTCTGAACAGGTTTGCTCATACCCATTCCTTGATCTCTTATTTTCAAAATAACGCTATTCTTCCCGTTTTCTGAATAAATATCTATTTTAGGCTCATCGTCAGAGTATTTTACGGCATTGTCTAAAAGGTTAACGATTACATTTGTTAAATGCGATTCATTGGCCAGAACAGCAGACTGTAATGCGCCATAATGCGTTTTAATATACCCGCCTCTATCTTCAACAATCAAGCTTACATGCGATATAGCTTCTTCAACAACTTTTTGTAAACTAACTCGTTCTTTTGGCAGATCAAGTTCATTTTTTTCAAGTTTTGAAATTCGAAGCACGTTTTCTACTTGGGCATGCATCCTTCTATTTTCATCCCTAATCATGCCTAAATACCGTTCTAAAAACTCCCGGTTATCTTTTACTTTCGGGTTTTTTAACGAGTCTAAAGCAAGGTTGATTGTCGCTATCGGTGTTTTAAACTCATGGGTCATGTTGTTGATAAAGTCCGTTTTTATCTGCGATATTTGGCGCTGCTTATAAATTTGTGAAATTGCACTGGAGTAAGCAAGTATAATTACTGCCGTAAAAACCAGAGATAATATTGCCATTCCCAAAATACTACTCAGTACAACCTTTTTCCGTTCTGAAAAATCTACATATAATTCATATCCACTCTTCTTTTCTCCGTCAAATAGCGGAACAATATAGGTGCTTTCATCATCGTACTTAAAGTTTTTTGAACGCACTTTTGTTTCAAGGTTATTGCTATAAACTGCAAATTCAAACTTAGACTTTAAACCTCTTTCTTTTAATTCCTTATTAATCAAGTTTGAAATATCGCTAACACTTACCCGTTTATAGATGGGTGTAAGCGCAGTGATATTGCTTACAAAGCTTTCAAATTGATTTTGCTCATAATCTTTAAGTCTTGAAAAGGACTCTACACGGGTTTCCGTCATTGTAGTTCCGTCAAGACCTTGTGAGATTTTAGTCTTGGTTTTTCTGTTTGTCAGTTTTTTAAATTGAATTGAATCGGCATCAGTATCAAAAAAACCTGCAGAAAGCTTATAATCCTGCTCTAAAATTCCGTCGGTAAAAATATAAGTTTCGTTCGTATTCTTATTTTGTATTTTATAAGCTAACTCGGTAAAAGTAGCATCATTAGGAACCTGAATACTATCAACATAAGGAAGGTAGAGTTTGTAATAGGCTTCAACCTCCCTATTTTTAATCTTTTTTGAGACTGATAACAGCGCTTGTTTTGCGTTAATAGTAAATTGATCGGCTTTGGTACGATACGCATTAGATATCCAATACCCCTGAACAAATACTATTCCCAACAATGAGAGGCTCATAAGAGCTATAAGCAATACGAATAGCTTTTTATTCATAACCCAAAAGTAAGATTTTAACATTTAGTCATTCCTCCATTTAACCAAAAGTTAACATAACAACACGTCAATGGTGTTATAGGGGTCAGCTAAGGGAGCGATGCAGGGCCTGCACAGTCTTTTGAGTAGTCTCTAAATCTATATTTTCTATAATAAAATCGGCTAGAACCTTCTTTTTTTCATCACTCCACTGATTGTTCATTCGTTGTTCAACTTCAGCAGCAGCTGTGTTATCGCGTTCCATGACTCTAGCAATACGTGTTTCTCTAGGTGCGGTTACAAGAATAACCTTATCAAACTTTTTATAGCTTCCATTTTCAAAAAGAATTGCCGCTTCTTGTATAACATAGGCCGAATTTTGTTGGGCAGCCCAAGCTTCAAAGTGTGCCCCCACTCTTGGGTGAATGATTTTATTCACAGCTTCCAACAAGGCTTTATCATTAAAAATTTTATCTGCTACATACTTCCGGTTTAAAACTCCTTCTAAATAAGCTTCTTCTCCCAAAAGTTCAGTTAGTTCTCGCCTAATTAATTTGGAAGAATTGGTAAGCTTCTTGGCTTCGATATCGGCTATATAAACCGGAACCCCCAATTCAGCAAACATTTTTGCCACTGTAGTTTTTCCACTTCCTATGCCTCCGGTTAAGCCAATTACTTTCATTGTTCTCTATTATTTGAAGATAAAAAAATCAACTTTTTTTGGCTCAAGCGTTAGGTTATAAACGTTTTTCGGCTTTTTTTCGAAAAAAGGCATCATAAAGTTCTCTTCTTTATTTCGTTTTGAATAATCGCAGACAAGCCTAAAGTCTTCTTTCATAATTTGGACAAAATCATCTACGGAAACATCAAAAGTAACTTGTAACGTTCTAGGTATTAGCTTAACTTCAATATTGGGTGGTAAGTTTATCACTTCAACAGGCAATATAAATTCACCTTGTGAAAATTCGGCAACTTTCAACTCAATTTTTACGGTTGTGGGTTTTATGGAAACTATTTCGGTATTCTCAGTAACAACGGAAACGGATTGTGAAATACTTTTTTCAACATTTTTAAGTGAAATAAGTTCAGTTTCTACAGTATGAATATCCCCCAAAACACCTGAAGGCCCCGAAACCGTTACAGAATCTGGAGTTACCTGCAAGCTGTCTAGCGCCTTAAAACCGACTTTATAATTTATAGCTGTTTTAGGAACCACTTTAACCTTTTTAAGTATAATTGGATCTAGGTTTACATAAAGCGAATCTATAGAAAGGTTATTTATTGCGAGGTTTCGGTTGAAGTTTGAGGACACCATTCGCATCAATTCAGATTTCCCTAGTTTAAAGCCATCGTGTTCACTTTCGTAAAATTTCCCTACCTGAACTGCTATTTTGGGTTTTTTAAACTTGTAAAAAAGAATTTCGAAGCCATTTGCAGTTAGATCAAAGGTGATTTCTTTTTTATTGCCCTCAGCCAATGCCGCAGTTTCAGGTATATTTTTATATTGAATTTCAGCCTTCATTTTAGAGGTAAACTCTTTACTGAATTTTGTTAAAATCCAAAATATAGTAGCTAGAAACAGAAAAAACAGCACACGTTTTGCTTTTACATTCTTGCCATTTTTAAAAAAACCTTTCACCATAATACGTATCTTGGATTGCAATAAAGTTACTTAAAAAATAAGGATGGAAATTGTTTCTGCGGATCTTTCTTTAGAAGTTTTATAAATATAGTAGATTTTAGAAATGCAAATCCGTATCCAAAAAACTGTACGAATACAGCCAAAATAGACAAGAAACCTATCCTCAGACTCTTGTTTTTAATGCTAGCATCAATCAGAATCAGTACAATATATATAAATAAAGGAATTAGGAAGGCTATATTCAGGAATATTGCAAGTATCAAGGACGCCAAAACAAAAAATATAAAGCAGGTTGGAAACCAGAATGTAATTTTAGATGCTGAAGGGTGCCATTTATTCAGAATAGGCCTAACAAGACCAAATTTTTTAACCTGGGTATGAAATTTTTGCCACGAAATTCGTCTTTTATGATACACATACGCATTGGGCAGAAATGTTGTGTTAAAGCCCGCTTTTAAAATACGTTGGGAGAGGTCGGGGTCTTCTCCAGGATGGATTTTAGAATAACCTCCCGTTTTCTGAAATGCTTCTTTTGAAATCCCCATGTTAAAGCTTCTAGGCTCAAAGCGATTAACACTGGCTTCACTTCCTCGTATTCCGCCCGTGGTTAAAAACGAGGTCATTGCATAATTAATTGCTTTCTGTAAGGGCGAAAAACTTTTATGAGCAGCATCTGCACCGCCAAAACAGTGGTAAAACTTGTTGTTGAGAAATGCATCAACTGTATTTAAGTAATGCGGAGGCAGTAAGCAGTCTGAGTCAAGGATTATAAAGTAATCACCTGCCGCTTTTTCCATACCATAGTTCCGCGAATCACCGGGACCAGAATTGGGTTTAAAATAATATGAAATGGAAAGCTTTTCAGCGTATTGATTCGCGATGGCTTCGGAGGTTACTGTGGAGCCATCCTCCACCAAAACAATTTCATAGTCTCTTTCAAACTCAAGGTTTACAAAACTCGCTAGGAGCTCTTTTACTTCTTGAGGGCGGTTATAAACCGGAATTATAAAAGAATATTTTCGCTGCATTCCGCAAAGTTAATCAAAGGATTGTTTTAACCTTAAAATTAACAGCAATTAAGTTCTCAATTAGCTCTTGTTGCTAATAGCATACATTTCCCAAAAAAAACAAATCCTCAATCCCTGTTAAAAACCCTTATTACATTTAGAAGTAAAGACATTGTTCTGGACACATTTAGCAGCACCAATCTAATAAATGGTCTATTAAACACGCAAAAAAGCCATTCACTTTCGTGAATGGCTTTTAAGCAATACCTATTTATATTTATATATAAAGGCTTAGTTTTTCAATACTCTATACGTACCTACTTGACCGGCTACAGAAACTTCCATAATGTAAGTTCCGGTTTTAAGCCCTGAGATATTAATCTCTGAAGTGGTTGCGTCAACATCAACATCCAGTACTTTCTGACCCAATAGGTTGTAGAAAGATACGGCGTCAATAGTATTAGCAGCACTCAAAGTAAGCGAACCTGATGTTGGGTTCGGGTAGAAATTAAACCCAGCCAACGTGTTATCAGCAACACTTAATGGAGAACATTCTCCTGAGAAGATATAACCTACCTCTCTAGTTGGTTCTGGTACACTCCAGAAACCATCAACAGCATTATACTGTGCCATTGGCTCGCCTTCTAGACCTTGACCATCTGTGTACAACCAGAAAACAGTTGCTTGATTGGTAGCTGTACCCATTTCTACTCCAATCCAATACGCAGTATCATTACTGGCATCACCTGCAAAGGTAAATGGAGTCAAATCAAGACTAGTATCAAATCTAAATGCGATAGGGTTAACCCATTCGCCTGAACTTAAGAT
>NZ_JAVMBW020000021.1:0-21898 GCF_031631895.2 Aequorivita marina | reverse complement strand
TTTTAGGCTGTTTGAGCCAGCAAAGATAATCATCAAAGCAATGGATTTAAAGGCGAGTTCCTAAAATTTAGGGGACGAACAAAAAATTTAGAGAAGATTTCGTAAGCCTAGCCCCGATGGCTATCGGGGTTTGGTTCGTTCCGATAGCTATCGGAATCATCAATGGAAAAAATGAACAGGTTAAATATTTAGGACAGGATTGGTTTCAGAATAATAGCAAAACAAAAATGGTAAGCTTCAGATTATACCAAAGCCCACCATTATGAATAAACTTATTGTTAATTTAGAACCACTGCCCCCAAGGAATTCTACTCAACATCAATATTAATGCGATAGTATAAAAAATAGACAAGGTCTTAAATTTCTTATTAGAAAGCAGTTTTTTCTTATGTTTTGAATATCCTATAGTTATAAAAATTGCTGTTAGAATCATTACAAACGGATGCTCAACAGCATAGAGGCGAAATGTAGAATCCTTCATCACTACGCCCATTCCGTTATTGGTAATATTCTGCAAGCCAAGAGGGGAAACAAAATAAAGTATAAGCCCAATTAAAAATTGAATGTGAACCACAATTAACGCGAAGAGCGAGATTCTAAAATCTTTAGCGCCATATTCTCTTTTAGAGAAAAAACCAGCAAGGGCATTAAGGGTTGCAAGCACAACTATCAAGAGTACTAAATAAGCCCAATATGAGTGAATAAACTGTAACGTGTTAGCCATAATATTTTTTATTTTTTAAAAGTGCTTCAAAGATAAGCTTTATAAAACAAAAAAAATGCCCCAATAGTTGGAGCATTTTTCTATATAAAATAATAGTAATTAGAAGTCGTAACGAACACTTGCGTTCCAAGTTCTACCGTTACCGTAGTAAAACTCACCGTAAGCATTTTTCTGACTTAAGTACATTTCGTTTGTAGCGTTATAAACGTTTGCTCTAACGGTAAAGTTATTACCTCCAAAATCAAATTTATAAGTAATACCAGCATCTAACAAGCTATACGCAGGTAAACGCTCTGGCTGATATCCTGGCGTTAACGCGTCTTTAGCATCAACAAACCCGTATAAATCTGTATAGATATTATAATCAGCATCTACACTAAGACCCCCAACAACATTGTATTTAAAGCCAAAACCGAAAGAAGTCTGCGGTGCATTACCAACTTTGGTCCCAGAAAGTGGCACAACGCCCTCTTCAAGTACTGAATTGGTTTCACTATCTCTTGTTTGGAAAGGTGTTTCTCCGTCGTATTTCCAGTTACCAATACTACCAAAGGCTCTAATCATAAAGTCACTTGAGTATCTATATTTTCCTTCAAACTCAAATCCTTTATGAACTTGGGTAATGTCAGTAAATCTTTGGTAACGATCAACTTGCTCAATTGGGTTTGAAGAAGATGGATCTCCTTCAATAAAACTTCCTTGTAAAAATCTGTTACCCCAAGAAGTATAGTAAGCATTTAGATCTAAGCTAAAGCTTCCTGAACGTAGTCTATATCCAACTTCTACACCTAAAATCTCTTCATTCTCTACTTCGTTATCACCATCAAGTATGTAGTTTGAGTTTCTAACATCATCAAAAACGTTATCCAAGAATGGTTGTCTTGAATAGTATCCTGCATTTGCAAAGATGGTATTGTTTTCTATAAAAGAATATCCCATACCCCCTTTAATGTTGTAGCCAAATTTGCTAATTTTTTCAGACTTTCCAAGTCCATCAACGCCTTCAATTTCTTTACCTGGAGCACGACCTTCTCTTTGGTAGCTCTGTGTAGAAACAGCTCCTTGCACAAAAGCAGAGAAGTTATCTATTTTGTATTCAGCTTGTCCAAAACCACCTATATAGTTAATGTTCTCGCTATAGTCATAAGAGTAACGTTGTTCCTCGTCTGCAGCGCTAAACAAGGCTGCCCATGGATTAGCTTCAAAGGTTTCGCTCAACACATAGTCATCACCTCTTACGCCGTCATATCCAAAGTTATCATTAAAGCCTTCAAGACCCATTAAGTCGTTTAATTGGCGGAAGTGTGTACCTCTGTAAAATCTAGCATCAACCCCTACGTTTACTGTAAAGTTATCGCTGATGTCGCTTTCAAGATTAGAAAGGAAGCCATACCAGTTATGATTGTTAACTGACATTCTTCTAACCATTTGACCACCTCCGTAGCTACCAATACCATTGTCGGCACCAGCAATGTTGTTATCTTCAATAGCGTCAAAATCTATCTCGCCGTGTCTATCTCTAATAATATTTCTTGAACTTCCCAATGGTCCAGTTCCTCCACCACGACCCCATGAGGCGTATAGCACAGAAGAAAGGTTTGTTTTATCGGTAATGTTCCAATCCCAGTTTAGGTTAGCAATTGGCTTGTGGTAATAGTTTCTTCTAAAAGTATATCTTTCACCATTATAAAAACCGGTGTTGCTATTGTATCTTTTTCCGTAACGCGCATAGGTTTCTAGATCATTAGAAAAGTTTTGATCGTGCCATTGCGGTGCTCCCGTTAATAAGAAGTTAAACGAGTGCGTGTCATTAGGAACAAAACCTATCCCTATAAAATAGTTTTGACCTTGCCCAGCAGTACCATCAGAGTACTTTCTGTGTCCTTGCCAGTGATCTAACAAAAATGAGTAAGCCCATTTTCCTTGAAGTCCAGAGTCATAACTAATTGTTCCTTTTAAGTAACTATCATTACCCGTCATAAAACGTGCAAAACCACCTTCTTTTCTTCCAGCGGCACGCGATACAATATTTACTGTACCTCCAACTGAAGAGATAGCTAGCTTAGATGAACCCAAACCACGTTGAACCTGAATAGCGTTTGCAACATCAGACATTCCAGACCAGTTAGACCAGTACATTTTACCATCTTCCATTCCGTTTATGGGCTGTCCATTTAAAAGGAATGCAGTGTTTGTTTGGTCAAAACCACGTAAGAACATTTCGGAGTCTCCAAAACCTCCTGCTTGATTGGCAACATACACACTAGGCGTACTTTTTATTGCCTCAGGAAATTCTACGTTACCTATTGCTTTTTCTTGAATTTGAGCTGAAGTAATTGTTGAAACGGCAATAGGAGTTTGGCGATCTCTGGCCAAATCTATAATACCTCTTCCTACAATAACCACCTCTTCAAGTGCGTCAGAATCTGGAGTAATTTTAACATTACCTAGATTTGCAGTTCCATTCACTACATTAAAAGCTACGTTTTCAACAGTAAAGCCTATGTAGGAAATAGTAATTGTACCTGAATTAGATGAAGTTTCCAAAATGAAGTTTCCATCAAAATCAGCAATGGCACCATTTGTGGTACCGGTTTCAACTACATTGGCACCTGCCAATGGAGTGTTAGTTTCAGAATCGATTACAGTTCCCGTAACCTTTCCTTGCGAAAAAGCGGTAAAACCGCCAAGTAAAAAAACAAGAAGTAATAGTTTTCTCATGAGTTTGAGTTTAAGTTTAAATTTTCGGCAAAAATACAATCTTAATAGATTACAAACCAACAAAATTGATTAAGAAATCATTAAGAATGCTTGTCACTTCCAAAGATAAAATTTAAACCTTAAGTTCCTGTAAACTCACGCTTTAGTTAATAACAAGGTTATTAACATGTTATAATGAAGTTAAAAAAATTAAAATGCAATGCAGTCTAATTCCTCCTTTAGAGGCAATAAACCCGCAAAATATTGTTCGTGTAGTGCTTCAGGAAGCGGCTCTGAAAACGGAGTTTCTTCCAAAAAAGGATCTACTTGTTTTCCGTTTTTCCAAAAACGATAGCACACATGCGGACCACTGGTATTTCCCGTCATTCCTATCCACCCAATAACATCGCCCTGCATTACGTACTCGCCAACTTTTACTTTTCTAGCCTTCATGTGCAGGTACTGAGTTTCATAAGTGCCGTTATGCCTTATTTTTACATAATTTCCATTTCCGCCACGATACTCAGACTTTGTCACTACGCCATCGGCAGTCGCCAAAATAGGGGTCCCGCGTGGGGCAGCAAAATCAGTTCCTTTGTGCGGACGCAGTTTATAACCGTAATATTTTATACGCCTGTTTAAGTTGTAGCGTGAAGATATTCGACTAAATTTTACGGGTGCTTTTAAAAAGGCCCTTTTTAAATTATTGGCCTCCTCGTCATAGTAACCCGAAATATTCTCTATGGTATCTGAATTAAACTTAAAAGCGTAAAGCGGTTTCCCGTGGTGCTCAAAATATACGGCTTTTATTTCGTGGAGCCCTGCCGGTATCGTATCATCTATAAACCGCTCTGAATAAATAACCTTAAAGCGATCTCCCTTCTGAAGTTTAAAAAAGTTGATGGTCCAAGCATAGATATCTGCTAGTTGGCCAGTCATATTAGGGCTTAGGTTTTGCTCTTCCATGGTTGCAGAAAGCGAACTGGTAATAACCCCCGAAGCTTCCCGATTTTCGTACCGAATAGGCTTTTGATTGTTGTAAATAGAAATGGTATCGCGAAAATCGATTACCGCATAATCAATCTTATTGGTTTCATAAATAAAAACCTGGGTGGTATTGAGTGAGTCTTTCGAGTTGAGTAAAACATAAGGTTTACCTACTCTAATTTTTCGCACATTAAAGCTGTCGCGGAATTTAGTGGCAACCTCCATTATTTTATCGTGCGAAACTCCGTTGGCTATAAGTATATCGCCAAAGGTATCGCCAGAGCGGATGGTATCCCGTACCACATTAAAATCGTCTAAAATATAGCCGTATTTTTCAACAACAGGAGCCTCAACAACCTCTTTGATTTCGGGAACATCGTCTTTGTTTGTTTCACAGGCTACGGTAAATAGTGTAAGCGCTAAAGCCGTTAAAATTAAATTTTTCAATCGTGGGGAGTTTTCGGTATAATAATTCTATTTCTATTTAATTGGCAAGTATTTTAAACGAATGCTGCAATCCTTTAAATTCGGTTAGCGTGGCTTTTAACGAACCTACTGCCAAATTTGCCTTTACAAGCAAGGGCATTTTATTCTTATCGTCACTTATCCAGACCGTTAAGCTTTCTTTCTCTTTAAAAACACGGCCAGATTGAACATACGGTCTAAACACTAGCGTGCGAACGCGCCCAAAATTAGTATCTAATATTTCTTTTCCAAGGAATTTTAACCTGAATTTGTAATTTTCTTTGTCAAAAAACATATTCATCTCTACCATATCCCCCGTTTTTATATTTTCGGTTTCCAATCTATTCCGAAGAAAGTAAAAAGCAGAAATCATATCCTGCGTTTCTTTAGGAAACGAGAATACATTGGTTTCATTGTGCTTTTTATCGTTTACAACGGCTTTATTGGTGAAGTGATTAAAGTCTATTTGAATATCCTTGGTGTAGCCGCCTTCATCAATTTTTCGAATAAAACGATAGGGAATATCCTTTTTCTTATCAATATAAGATTGGTAATCATCTTCAACCTTAAAGAACCATTTAGACAAGCCAACGGTTTCGCCGAAGCCACGTACATGAAAAACATCTTTTCCGTCAATAGCGGCATCTTCCACCTTAAGCGTAGCATATCCTGCTGTTACAAAGCCATAGTGTACCCGAAATTTAAAAAATTCACCACTGCCATAAGCTCTTTCCTGAGCAGTGATAAAAAATACATTACCAATAATAAATAAAAGCGCGAGTAGCTTCTTCATAGATTGTGACTTAAAACGTTTTTGGGACTTGAAATACAACTTCCGTTCCAAAAAAAGAAACCCCACCTTCCTAATGACGATGGGGTCTGCTTATTGTTACTCTATTTATAAAGTTCCTCTTTGTTCTTGCTCGCGCTCAATAGATTCAAAAAGTGCCTTAAAGTTTCCTGCTCCAAAACCTTTTGCCCCCATGCGCTGAATAATTTCAAAAAACAAGGTTGGACGATCTTCCAAGGGTTTTGTAAAAATTTGAAGCAAATACCCTTCTTCATCGGCATCAATCATAATTGAAAGCTTGCGCAGCTCATCTATATCTTCCTTCATCATTTTCATGTGATCACCCAATCTACGTGGAATATCATCGTAATAGGCTTTTGGTGGTGGTGGTAAAAATTCAATACCACGTTCTTTTAATTGAGCCACCGTCTTAATAATATCGTCTGTTGTAAGCGCTAAGTGCTGTACACCAGAATCTTCATAAAAATCTAGGTATTCTTCTATCTGCGATTTTTTTATTCCTTTGGCAGGTTCATTAATAGGGAATTTTATTCGGCCGTTGCCATTGCTCATCACCTTACTCATCAATGCCGAGTATTCCGTATGGATTTGTTTATCATCAAAAGATAAAAAGTTTACAAAGCCCATTACATCTTCATACCATTTTACCCATTTGTTCATTTGGTTCCAACCTACATTACCTACCATGTGGTCAATAAATTTAAGCCCGGTTGGCGATGGGTTGTAGTCACTTTTCCACTCGCGGAAACCTGGTAAAAACGTTCCCTTATAATTTTTTCGTTCTACAAACATGTGTACAGTCTCGCCATAGGTGTAGATTCCACTTCTAACAACTTCGCCATGCTCATCTTTTTCAACAGTAGGCTCCAAATAAGGTTTTGCACCGCGCTTGGTGGTTTCTTCAAAGGCACTTCTGGCATCGTCCACCCAAAGAGCAATTACCTTTACGCCATCACCATGTTTAACAATATGGTCGTTAATGGGCGATTTACTATTTAGCGGCGTGGTTAGCACAAGCTTAATTTTGTCCTGTTTCAGCACATAGCTTACATGGTCTCGAGATCCAGTTTCTAAGCCTTTATACGCAAAGGATTGAAACCCAAATGCAGTTTTATAGAAATGTGCGCTTTGTTTTGCGTTACCCACATAAAATTCTACATAATCTGTTCCTAATAGAGGCAGAAAATCTTCTGCACCTTCAAAAATTTTTTCCAGTCCATACTCGACCGACTTTACTTCTTTGCTCATAGTTTAGTTTTTCTAAAAATTATATTTCTTACTTATTATTTTAGAAGATTTTCAATAAGAATATCTTCATTTAATCTTTTTAATGTAGGCCTTTAAGTTCCTAACAACTTCAAATGTAATATTTATAACAGCTTCCAATAAAACCTAAAATTACAGCGCGGTTGATTTTAAGTATTTTTAAACAATTATCATAAAGCATGCAAAGCGTAGTTTTTACTTTACTACCAACTGCAACTGGCTACTGGCTACTCTTTTTCAAGCCAACTTTGATAATATGTTCCATCTGAGAGTTTTAAACCATCTTCGGTAACCTGCAAAGGCTTAAACGTATCTACCATAACCGCTAATTCTTCGGTTTCGGTTTTACCAATACTTCTTTCTGCTGCTCCAGGATGTGGCCCGTGAACAATACCTGCCGGATGCAAGGTTATTTGCCCGGCTGCAATATCATTTCGGCTCATAAAATCGCCATCTACATAATAAAGCACCTCATCGCTATCAATATTACTATGATTGTATGGTGCGGGAATGCTGTCTGGATGATAGTCATATAACCTAGGCACAAAACTGCAAACTACCATTCCGTTGGTTTCAAAGGTTTGATGCACTGGTGGCGGTTGGTGAATGCGACCAGTAATTGGTTCAAAATCGTGAATGGAGAACGCATACGGAAAATTATACCCGTCATAGCCCACAACATCAAAAGGGTGCGTGGCATATATCATTTCAAAAACCTCATCCTGTTTTTTTACTTTAACCAAAAACTCTCCTTTTTCGTCATGGGTTTCTAATGCTTCAGGCTTGCGAATGTCACGCTCACAATATGGCGAATGTTCTAACAGCTGTCCAAACCAATTTCTATATCGTTTTGGGGTATAAATAGGGTTTCGCGATTCAACAATAAAAAGCCGATTGTCTTCCGTATCAAAATCCATTTTGTAAATAACACCCCGCGGAACCAACAGGTAATCGCCGTATTTAAAGTCTAGATTGCCTAAAAAAGTACGCAGCTTTCCGGAACCTTTATGAATAAAAATGAGTTCATCGGCATCGGTATTTTTATAAAAGTATTCTTTTTGCGACTCCTGTGGTGCGGAAAGAATAATACTGCAATCGCTATTGGTAAGCACCGTTTTTCTGCTATCTAGGTAATCTTTTTCTGGCTTTACGTCAAAACCCTTAAGTTTAAGCGACTCAATATTATTAGCACGGGCAATCTTGGGCGCAACATTGTACTGTTTCTTGATCTCTTTTACTTGGGTGGGTCTGTGTTCGTGATAGATGTTACTATACATTCCATCAAAACCAACGGTACCGAATAGTTCTTCGGAATAAAGACTCCCATCTGGTTTTCGGAATTGCGTGTGGCGTTTGGGCGGAATTTTGCCCAGTTTATGGTAAAAAGGCATTTTTTTAAAAGTATTAAGGTTACAGAACTCTTCTTTTGTTGGCCATCTGGTACTCAGGACTTACTATTACCTCCCTAATAACCTAATAGTCAACAATCTCAATTGCTCTTCCCTACAAATATCGGAAAAATATTGGAGCTAAACCTTCAAGATTATGCTAAAACCTATATCCCAGCGCCACATACCATTCTCCACTGTCAAGTTCGGGAGAATAAGCATACTTAATTTCCATAGGCCCTAAAATGGTTTCCAGCCCGTAACCCAATGAAAAAGCCGAATAATCTACCCCGTCTATCCATTTTTCATTTTCAAAAAGATCATTACCCACATTAGCAATATTTGCCCCAATATTCAAATGGTTTTTTCTGAATATTTCATAGTCAATGGTAACGGTAGATTTTAGGTAGGTGTTACCGCGAACCGAGATTGCTTCATAACCCAAAAACGGAATAATATTATTCATTTCCTTAAAACCATACCCGCCAAGTGCAAAGTCTAACGAAGTAGTTTCCGGCCCTCCTAATTTAAAACCACCTTCTGTAGTTATATGGGCTGAAATTTTATCGTAAACCTTAAAAGCATACCCCATTTTAGCCTTAGCTACCGAAAAAGGTTCAAAATCTTTATTTCTACCTTCTGCCAATAAGTACCAATGAAAGTCGCCAGAAAAATAAACTCCGCTTTTTGGAAAAAAACTATTGTCGTAGCTATCATATTTCAAAAACCCATAGGCACTGTAGTAGTTTGTACTTTCAAAAACGGTACGCGGTAAATTATTAGAGTCGGTGCCTATGGTTTCAGATAAGTAACGCAGGTATTTATGCTCTGCCCCTATCCCAAAAACAAAAGTTCGCTGAAATAGGGTTTGAAAGTAAAGTTGGTTGGTAAAATCGCTATATTTTATGCTCAGTTTATTTATTGGTAGGGAAAGATCTGATGTTAAATCGGCACCGATGAAACTCAAGGGCACATCGGCATCAAAAAAATGATATTTTGAATTAAATCCAACACTCCAATAGAAGCCCTTGTCTATATAATATTCAAAATTATAGCGAAGATTATCTCCCGCAATAAGATCTAAGGAAGCAATGTCGTTATTGGTAAGCAACCTTTTTTTTGTAATATTTACCAAGGCCGCAGTTCGGAAAAGGTCGTCATAATGTGCTGCAAAACGAAGAGACATTGACGAGTTTTTTTCCCTTAACTGCACGAGCAGGGTGTTTTCATTATTTTCATCTTCAAAGAACTTGTAGTTAATATCTTGAAAATTTCCCGTTGCAGATAAATTGTTAATGCCTTCGTTAAAATGTTTGTAGCTCACCTTATCTGGGGTTCGCAGTTTCAATTTCCCCATAACATAAGACCGGGTGTATTTCTCATTCCCTTCAATCCGCACTTCTTTTATTTGTATGGTATCTCGGGTTTCAAACTCAACTTCCTTCTTTTTAGATGGCTTTTGCTTTGAAGCAATATTTTCAAGTTGGTCTAGGTATGCTGTTGCTTCGGCAACACCAGATGCTACAATATCCTCTCCCTCACTAAAAGAAACCACTGTAAAATCTTTGATATCGGGATGGATGTAAACATCTGTTACCTTCCTTTTTTCCTTCATATCACTTATCATGTGATAGTTGTTTATCTGCACCAAAACAGCAAAAGCCGAGTTCAATTTATCGCGGGTTTTTAAACTGTCCTGTACATCTATGCCTATTACAAGGTCCATCCCTTTGTCCTTAACCTCACTTATTGGATAATTATTGACAACGCCGCCATCAATTAAAACTTGGTCTTTAATCACCACAGGGCTAAAAAGGGAAGGCAAGGCACCACTTGCGGTAACGGCTCGGGGAAGATATCCGCTATCTAATATAACCTCTTTTCCAGTTTCTACATCGGTAGCAATGCAAAAAAACGGAATTGGCAATTTACTAAAATCTGAAACATCGCTAACGTGGGCGGTAAGTTTAGAAATTAGGTTGTAAACATTCTGGCCTTTCGAGAGCCCGGAAGGAAAACCGATTTTAAAATTGTCAAACGGAAGGATTAGCGCATACTTTTCGGCTTCCTGTTTTTCATAAAATGTTTTTGAGCCACGCGGAATCTCATCCTGTATTAAACTACTAAAATCGGTTTTGTTGAAAATACTGTCCAACTGTTTTGCGGAATACCCCGAAGCGTAAAGTGCTCCTATAATTGCTCCCATGCTCGTACCGCCAATATAATCAATACGAATACCAGCATCTTCTATTACCTGCAAAGCACCTATATGCGCCAAGCCTTTTGCGCCACCACCGCTGAGCACAAGACCCACTTTTAAATCCTCTTGCTTTTCTTGCGAAAAGGAAAAACTTGAAAGTAGTAGAAAAAGTATGAAAAGTGATTTTTTCATTGTTATTAATTCTCAGGTCTTTAATTTTTATACTTATTTTAAATTAAACCTACAAAGAGGTTTTGTTTTTCACTATGGCAATATGAAAACAACGCCTTGCAGGTTAGTCGTTAACTTTTTGAAAATGCGCTTTCAATTTCTTGGCACGGCTGGCACCCACAACTTCTGAAAGCTCCTCAAAGCTAGCATCTCCAATACGTTTGGTGCTTTTAAAACGCTTCAATAAGGCAACTATTGTTTTTTCGCCAATCCCAGGAATAGACTCAAGCTCGGTATTTAAAGCTTGCTTACTGCGCTTGCTACGATGAAAAGTTATTCCAAAGCGATGCGCCTCATTTCGCAATTGCTGGATGATCTTTAAGGTCTCACTTTTCTTGTCTAAATACAAAGGAATTGGGTCGTCCGGGTAAAACAACTCTTCCAAACGCTTGGCAATACCAATAATGGCTATTTTACCGCGTAAGTTCAGCTTATCCAAACTTTTTAATGAGGACGAAAGCTGCCCCTTCCCTCCATCTATGATGATAAGCTGGGGCAATGGTTGCTCCTCATCAAGCAATCTTTTATAGCGGCGGTACACAACTTCTTCCATAGAGGCAAAGTCATCTGGACCTTCTACTGTTTTTATATTGAATTTACGATAATCTTTCTTGCTTGGTTTTCCGTTTTTAAATACCACACAAGCCGCCACCGGATTTGTGCCTTGAATATTACTGTTATCAAAGCACTCAATATGCCGCGGTTCTTCACTAAGACGAAGGTCTTTCTTCATCTGTGCCATAATGCGTTTTTCGTGCCGTGCCGGATCTACAATCTTTGCTTGTTTAAACTTCTCCATGCGGAAATATTTTGCATTCCGCTCAGAAAGGTCTAAAATTGCTTTTTTATCGCCCAGCTTAGGTACGTGTAACTTCAGCTCCTCTCCCACTTCCACTTTAAAAGGGGTATAAATTTCTTTGGAAAGCGAATTGAAACGTTGCCGCAATTCAACAATGGCCAGTTGAAGCAATTCGGCGTCGGTTTCATCCAGTTTTTTCTTTATTTCTAAAGTATGCGAACGGATAATCGCTCCGTGCGAAAGTTGTAGAAAGTTTACATAACCATAGCCTTCATCAGAAATAATTGAAAATACATCTACATTGTTGATTTTCGGATTTACAACGGTCGATTTACTTTGATAGTTTTCTAAAATGTCAATCTTTTCCTTTACGCGCTGCGCATCTTCAAATTTTAAATCGGCAGCCAACTGTTTCATCTGGCTTTTAAACTTATGAAGCGAATCTTTAAAATTTCCTTTTACAATATTTCGGATGGCTTCAATATTTTCGTGGTATTCTTTTTCAGAAAATAAGCCTTCACAAGGGCCCAAACAATTTCCGAGATGATATTCTAAGCAAACTTTATACTTTCCCGCCTTAATTTTTTCTTCAGAAAGATCATAGTTACAAGTGCGCAACGGATACAGGCCTTTTATTAAATCTAAAAGCGTATGTACGGTTTTCATACTAGTATAGGGGCCAAAGTACTCCGAGCCGTCCTTAATCATTCGTCGCGTTGAAAAAACCCTTGGAAAACGTTCGTTTTTAATACAGATCCACGGGTAGCTTTTATCGTCTTTTAATAGCACATTATAATGCGGCTGATATTTTTTTATCAGGTTATTTTCCAGCAAAAGCGCATCAGTTTCCGTCTGTACTACAATATGCTTTACGGTTTTAATCTTCTTTACCAACAGTCGCGTGCGGTTATTATCAAAGTTTTTGGTGAAGTACGACGAGACTCGTTTTTTTAAGTTTTTAGCCTTCCCAACATAGAGCAACTTCCCGTCCTTATCGTAGTATTGATACACACCTGGAGAATTGGGAAGGGTAGAAATTTGAAGTTTTAACGGAGCATCGGCCATAGGTTCAAAGATAAGACTTTGTATATTTTATAGGAAGCGGTTTGCCAGACAATATGTTAATTGTGGCTAAATGTTTTAATCAATTTAGCTACCTAAGTCTTTTTCATTAAATTGCGTTATCAACAACCAACTATGAACATTGCCATTTTATCACGTGGAGAAACGCTTTATTCCACAAGAAGCCTGCTAAAGGCTGGAAATGCACGAAACCACGTTATGGAAGTTTTAGACCCTTCCTATTGCAACCTAGCTGTTGAAAACAACAAGGCCGTGCTGTATTTTCAAAATGAATTGGTGGACGATCTACACGCCGTTATTCCCAGAATAGGCACTTCAAACACCTACCATGGCACTAAAGTAGTACGCCATTTTGAGGCAATGGGTGTTTTTACGGTGGCTTCTTCTGAAGGTATAAGCAATAGCCGTGATAAATGGACGTGTTTTCAGATATTGGCAAAAAACCAGATTCCTCTTCCACGAACTGTTCTTGCTTCCAGTTTTGAATATGAGGAACAGGTAAAAACTTTTGGCGGCAAACCAATTATCATCAAACTTTTAGAAGGCACACATGGCGAAGGCGTGCTGCTAACCGAAAACCCCCAAAATGCGTTGGCAATCATTGAAACCTTACGTGCAACACGGGCTCAGTTTGTACTTCAAGAGTATATAGAAGAATCAAAAGGAACAGATATAAGAGCAATTGTTGTTGATGGCGTAGTTGTTGCGGCCATGAAGCGCAAATGTAAAGCGGGCGACTTCCGAAGCAATTTGCATCGCGGAGGCACTTCAGAAACGATTGATCTTTCTTCAGCAGCCGAAAAAATTGCCATTAAAGCCGCTAGAGCCTTAAACCTTGGGTTTTGCGGTGTTGACATCTTAGAATCCAACAACGGACCATTGGTATTAGAAGTAAATAGTACACCGGGATTAGAAGGCATTGAAACTACTTCGGGCAAGAATATTTCAAAAAGCGTTATTGGGTTTATTGAACGGAATATAAAAAAGTAATCAGGTTTCAGTAGTCAGTAGTCAGAAATCAGTAGTCAGTAGCCAGTAGCCAGTAGCCAGTAGCCAGAAATCAGTAAATAGGGTTGAATCCAGCGACATTTTTGAGACGAATAAATCGCTGTTTTCGATTTCGATTTTAAACATAGAATCAGGCTTGATCTAGCAAACACAATTATCAGGTATATAGAACCCCAACGTATAAGTATGACAAAAGAAGAAAAGGATATTGTAATTTTAAATGAACGCATCGCTTTAGGAGAAAGCCGAACCATAGATTTTAGCATTGCAAAGCTCTATACTGGCACCAAGGTTGAAATCCCAATTATTATTGAGCGTTCGATTACTCCGGGACCAACGGTTTTAATTACAGCAGGAATTCATGGCGATGAAATAAACGGGGTTGAAATTGTACGGCAACTCATTGCGCGAAAATTGAACAAGCCCAAACGCGGAACCATTATCTGTATTCCTATTCTCAACGTGTTCGGATTTTTAAACGGAGATCGATATTTTCCCGACGGTCGCGACCTCAACAGGGTTTTTCCAGGTTACAAATCAGGTTCTTTGGCAAGTAGAGTTGCCTATCAATTTACCAAAAAAATACTACCCCATGCCGATTTTTGTTTAGACTTTCACACCGGAGGTGCAAGCCGTTTTAATGCACCCCAAATACGGATAAAGCCAGATGATGCTAAGCTTTTGGCACTTGCCGAAGTTTTTAACGCACCTTTTATCGTTTATTCAAATACGCTTAATAAATCGTACCGAAAAACCTGTGATAAATTGAATACTCCAACCCTTCTTTTTGAAGGTGGCAAGAGCCTTGAAAGCAATAAACATATAGCTAAAGAAGGTGTTGATGGTATTTTGCGCTTTTTAAAACACCTAAATATGTTAGGCGAAAAACATATAGCTCCAGAACCCAATGCAAAAACGGTTATCATCAATAAAAGTAAATGGATACGCGCACACAACAGTGGTCTGCTTCATGTAAAAATAGATTGCAATAAACACGTAGAAAAGGGAGAATTTTTAGCAACGATTACCGATCCATACGGCAAAATGCGATTTAAGGTTACAGCACCCAATGAAGGGTATATTATTAATGTAAATCAATCGCCCATTGTGAACCAGGGCGATGCCATTTTTCATATTTCTACCGCAAACACTACAGGCAAATAGGGCTATAAAGATTAAATAGCACGTGCTTATTGACAAATAACAGCGTTAAAATCATAAAATTCTATTAATTTAACGTTAATAACAGCCTTTTAATTGTCAGTGTTTATCGATGCCTTTAGATTTGAATTTTTCTGGATTATTTGAAAATTGATTAACAGACAACAGGTCTCAATTGATTTAATTTTTTATAGTTCAGTGAATCAAGTTTGATATTAATTTTAAAAAACAACTATGTTTAAATCAGTAAAAATTAAAAGTGTCTTTTTATTTGTTGCCATGATGGGAACTTTTGGCCTTTTTGCCCAAGAAACCACCGTTAGCGATGCCGAGTTGACACAGTTTGCAAATGCCTACCAAGAAATGCAGATGCAAAACCAACAAGCACAGCAGCAAATGGTAAAGATTATTGAAGATGAAGGAATGGATGTTCAGCGTTTCAGTACCATCCAACAAGCTTCAATGGATCCAAACCAAGAAGTAGATGCAACAGTTGCCGAAATGAAAATGCATGGAAATGCAATTGCAAAAATGGAGAAATTACAACCTGAATTAGAGAAAAAAGCTTCTGAAAAGATAGCCGCAACAGGATTGTCAATGGAACGTTTTGAGGCCCTGGCTGCACAAATTCAACAAGACCAAGCTTTGCAACAACGTTTGCAAGCTATTTTGATGAAAAATCAGGGATAATAATTACGTCCAGCTAAAAGTATAAAAGAGGTGTTTTTGCACCTCTTTTTTTATGTTTAAATTTATCAAGAAGTTTTGCAAAAACATCAATCAGCTACTTTCCCACAATCAACCTGCGTTTGCGCTGATTAAATAGATCTATTGTTATATTTGTTCAAAGCTTGCTCGGCTTCAGAACACAATCCGTACAGCCAATTTAATTCTTAAAATGACCGATAAACTTTCACTTAGGCGCAAATATAAAAAGCTTCGCGAAGCACTTTCAGAAAATGAAATTGCCGAAATGAGCCTCCAAATTGCCAACCAGGCACTAAAACTTCCTATTTGGGAAAAAACCTATTACCATATTTTTCTTCCCATTACCTCAAAAAAGGAAGTGGATACAGAATTTATTATGCATATTTTGCAAGGAAAAGATAAAAGTATAGCGGTTTCCAAAGCTGTATTTTCAACCGGTGAAATGACACACTTTTTATTACAGGAAAACACGGTATTAAAACATTCAAAATACGGTATCCCCGAACCTGTATCTGGCATTGAGCTTACACCAGAAACAATAGACGTTGTCTTTGTACCACTTTTGGCTTATGGTAAAAATGGACATCGCATTGGCTATGGTAAGGGTTTTTATGACCGGTTTTTAGAAAAGTGCAGTCCGCGAGCAATATTCGTAGGGCTTTCTTTCTT
The DNA here is from genome assembly GCF_031631895.2 of Aequorivita marina. Taxonomy (NCBI): domain Bacteria; kingdom Pseudomonadati; phylum Bacteroidota; class Flavobacteriia; order Flavobacteriales; family Flavobacteriaceae; genus Aequorivita; species Aequorivita marina. The sequence goes on along the minus strand of NZ_JAVMBW020000021.1, from coordinate 5,698 downwards.
TGAGCCCGAACCAGAAGTGATTTTTAACGCAAATGATGTACCCTTAGATTTTTGTGTAACGCCAACGCAGATATTCGATTTTAAAAATAAAAACCAGTAACGTCCGATTAAAAGAGTGAGAAAATTTGTTGAGTCAAAGATAATAAGCAATTAGAATATTTTTATTTAATGACAGCATGCTATTATACTTAGCATCAAAATTTATCGATTAAAAAGTATGTTTAATCAATTTTAACTAGTTTTCAATCTACTAAAAAGCAAGTCTTATGTCTTTCAGCGCAGCGGTCTTAAATCTTAGTCGGACACGACTAAATAAAAACCAGTAACGTCCGGAAAAGACGTACGACTAGAATTGCAATTATCTGATAATTTAGTTTCCCCCATTTCATATGCTTTAAAAACGGTTATTTTTAATTCGGATTTCAAAAGCAAGGTTTAATTTTTTTTAAACATCCTGAAAGTGTACTATTATTGAAACAAGTAGGTTTTAATAATTTTAATCGGACACTACTAAATAAAAACCTATCTTTATAGGCTTATATCAAAAAACTATATGGAAACACCAACCAACCAACAGGAACGCCAACACCCAATCAACCCATTGGCGTTCCGCCAGATAACAACCTCGTGTGGGCAATATTATGTACTGTTTTATGCTGCCTGCCATTGGGCATTGTCTCCATTATAAAATCGACAAAAGTTAAGGAATTATGGGCTTTGGGTGATACTGCTGGCGCACAAAAAGCTGCCGCCGATGCCAAAAAATGGGCAATTTGGGGTGCAGTAGCCGCAGTGGCCTTCTGGATACTCTACGTTGTATTCTTTTTAGTAATTGGTTTTGGTGGGGCACTTGCGGGAGGAGGCTACTAAACTCATCAAAATAGGAGCAATTATTGTCTTGATGGCGGGTTTGGGTTTGGTGTATTACGCCTTCAATCCATCAACAAACTTTTTTTTGCCTTGCCCAATCTATTACACAACGAGTTTTTACTGTCCAGGATGTGGTTCGCAAAGAGCAATCCACCTATTGTTACACGGCGATATTAGTGGAGCTTTTCGGTTTAATCCGCTACTGGTTTTGACCCTGCCCATATTAATTTACGGCTTAGGAATAACGATTGCCAATTGGATTTTTGATACGCAGTATCGGTTTATGATCTTTTATAGCAAGCTCTTTATTTTTGGATACTTTGGCATAGCCATTCTGTATTGGATACTTCGTAATTTACCTGTTTATCCTTTTAATCTTCTGGCACCAACAGGGTAAAAAACAAAGTGACTTATAAATGGTTACTCCGGAAATTATTTCTTTGGAAATGCTTGCTTGTTAAAAATTAGCAGCAGAATTACCCCAATACTGATAGAAGAATCGGCAACATTAAAAACGGGATCGAAAAAGGTGAAATACTCTCCGCCCCAAAACGGTATCCACTCTGGTAATGTACCGCCATATAACGGAAAATAAAGCATATCTACCACCTTTCCGTGAAACAGCGTGCCGTAGCCTCCAGCCTCTGGAAATAGCGTAGCCACTTGTCCATGGCTATCATTAAAAATAATGCCGTAAAACACGGAGTCTATAATATTGCCCAAGGCTCCGGCAAAGATCAATGCTATACATAAAACTAAAATTGGCGCCATGTTTTTCCGTACCGAATCCCAAAGCCAATACCCAATACCGCCTATTGCCACAATCCTAAAAAGGGTAAGGAACAGTTTTCCGTAGGTGCCGGGAATTTTTGCGCCCCAAGCCATGCCTTCGTTTTCCACAAAGAGAATCCGGAACCAGTCAAAAACATATATTTCTTCGCCCAAAACAAAATTTGTCTTGATATATAGTTTGGAAACCTGATCAATCAATAGAATCAGGATAATGATGATGGTGGCTTTTTTTAGGCTCATAGATTATTTATACTTTTTCTCGCTACTTGGGCTTCAAAATATGTGGGGATCGCCACGTTAAAGCTCAAAATATGCAGACACACTTTCGCACAAGGCTTCAGCGAGCGGAAGCAAAAATAGCAATATTATTTGGTTTGCCGCATGTAAATAGTACCATTGACGCTTTCAGCTTCCACATAAAAGACGCCTTGCTTGGGAAGGGTGTTTTCCACGGTTCCATTTTTTGAAAATGCATGACCAGTAACATTGCTTTGTGCCTGCACCTCAATACTTCCATCTAGGGTGCGAAGGTGGGCATTGCCCAAGAAATTATACAGCCTACAGCTCCCTTTTTGTAAAGAAATATCCAGATTTTCAATTTTTCCATGGGTCTCCAAAGAAGCCAATCTCGATTTTAGTTCTATGAAAATAGTTTCGGGAACCAGCAAGCTCACTTCAATCGCCATTACCTTATGGGCGGCGAGCTTATCGTCTTCAAACTCAAAAAAAGGCATTACACCCGTTTTTAATGAAAGTTTCCCTTTTGAGCGGTTTTCTTCAATGATTATCGCTTCTGCATGTTCACCAGATACATGAAGCTTTATCTTGACGGTTTTACGTGCTGAGGAAGTAATCTTTATACTGAAAATAGCATCGTCGGTAATGGATAAGCCTCGTAAGCCTTCGGCAGAAAATTCTTTTTCAATAACTTTTTGGGCCATGCAGGCATAACTTCCGAACAGGATAAACCCAATTATGAGGTATGTTTTGTACATTAGTAAAGCGCAAAGGTCGTAAACCTAGCAAAATAGCCCAGAGATTTTTATGATTGATTTAAAGCAATTGATCATAAATGTTTACTGTACCCGGTTCAGGTTGTTTGTTCTCATTACCAGTTCTAATACTTATTTGAAAAGAATTAAATGTTAGGCATTTTTGAAACCCGCCACCATTACACTAACTATTTTAAGAACGTTCCCAACTTTAAGGAATACCGTATGAAAATGGTAACCAGTTATGACTCAGCTTCTGTCTTTACGGCTTTTGATGCCGCATTGGAGGTTTATGGGCCTACCTTTCCACTTGACGTAAAGACAGGAATTATAGCTTCTTTTGGCTTTCGTCAATCAAAAAATTGTCCGTGGCAATAAATGGGTTATCTGTGAAGCTATTTAAACATTATTGGCATTCATTCTCTCTATCTTTTTTCAAGATACATATAATCATCCTCTGAATAAAAAATTCTTAATTCAGTAGGGCGTACTTGATAAAAAAGAATTGTATACTGAGTGGAGGGGTCATAGTTTAACCTCAATTTATCAAAAAATAAACTTCCCCAACCTGATTCGTTTGCTTCAGACCTATGTACTTTCTTTAAAATTAATGTATCCTTGGTGTCCTTCCCCATATTTAGCGAGTAGCTTCCAAAGAAATCATTGTAACCTGTTTCGCCCATATAATTGAAATCAGTATTAAACTCTATCGTAATGTCTTTGGAGTTTTCAAAATCGTTTGCCGTAAGCACGGTTCCATCTGAACTTATAAATTTCATTAGCTTCCATTCCCCAAATAACCTATCATTTTGTGAAATACTTTTGTCAGAGCTACAGCCCAATATTGAGGTAAAGACTATTAAATATAAAATTGCTTTTTTCATAATATTTATTTTTAATGATCGACCATCAAGTTTTTTGTGCTCATATTTCCTTGTGAGTCATGTATTTGTACAATGTATAACCCTTCGGGTATATTAAGAGTTTCTATAGTTTTTTCGGTGTTAGAGCTTTCTCCCGAATAATGGATGTTTGAATAGTGGTCATAAACCACAATATAATAAGTATCTATCGGTAAAGTAGAAAAATCTAATGAAAATTGTTCATCCGTGGCATTTGGAATAGGAACCACACTTTCTAATGGCGGGGCCGGAGGGGTAATAACGAACTGGGTTGTGGTTGTGCCACAGATATTTGTAAGACCAACACTTACATCAACATTCCAAGTAGTATGCGTAGGCCCAAAACCCATTCCGTCAAACATACTAAATGCGTGTAGATTGCCATTCCCCCCTGTTTTTTGCCAATTGGCAGTCGCTATTTCTTGGTTGTTGGGAGAATAATTGTTATTAATCAAATCAACATACACGAATTTTTCTGGGAGACTGATATCAGGTGTCAACAAAACAGAAAATTTAGGTTTGCCTACCCACACGTTTATAGTCTCACTTCCAGTACCATGGGTAACTTGAACAAAACCAGGGGCACGTGTATTAACATTATTTGCTTGAACCGTTACTGAACTGCCATTGGTTGGGGAGTTAATTATAATATTGGAAGATGATGTCCAACTATATGGAGGCGAAGCATTTTGAATGGTAAATACTGTACCATTATTTGCACAGACCAAATTCTGCTGGGCCGTAATTTCAATAACATCAAGTCCGTCAATAAATTGGGGGTTCAGATTATTGGGGTCTAACCAATCCTTTAATCTACGTTGGGGGCTGCTGGCATCCCAAGAAACACTAAATTTTCCATATTCCCCTGGATCGTTGGCTGGATTACTACAATCATTGTTACTACCTCCGTGCAATTGACCTATTAATCTCTTACTATTTGTAAACAGTGGTGAACCTGAGGAACCTCCTTCTGTTACTGAGTAGCCACTTTGAGTTTGAACCCAATTTATCCTCCAATGTGAATTAGAATTATATACTTGACCTGCTATAGGAATCATATTATGGGTAGCGATTTTCTTAAAATCCCCACTGGGATGATGAATGCCCACACCCCCTTGACCTGGTGTACTCGTTCTGTCCCAACCATTATAATAAACGTCAATATTACTGTTTAAAGGCGATTCAGTAAGTTCAAAAAGTGCAAAATCAGAGTATGAGTTGTTCGATTTAAGCGTTGCCCCAGAGGTTGAGCTTGGTATATAGTTAGAAGAATTGCTACAGCTATTGCTTTCATAATTCCAATAAAACGAATAATATGAAGCGTCGGTATCTCCAGTTGCGTCCAAGCTTCCTATACAATGGTCTGCGGTTAAAAAATAGGGCTTAAGGTCCATTGCCGTATTATTTACAAGGGAGCCAGTACACACTCTAAATCCATTGACCAAAATCATGGAAACCCCTTTTTTTTCATCCTGCCAGTTTTGGCCTTCAGGACAATTTACATTAACCTGACAAGATCCCGATTGTCCATATCCCGTGCTTGCCATCAACTGGGTCAGCTCTTTATATCCATGTACTATCTTATCCACAGAGATAACTGTTAAATCGTCAACATTTTTTGGCTCATAAAGCTCTAAGATTATATCTTCATCAAACAAAAGTCCAGTAGTGAATTTACCTGGATCATTCATTGTTCCTCTATTGTTTTCTGAGGTAAACGCGCCCAACATTTGGGTTTTGTCTTGGGTGTATAAATGAAGTTTTGCACCTTCTGGCAACCAAAATTGATCATAAAGTAAATTTATTGAAACAGCATCCGGGCACGTAATCTTTAACCGCCAGATTCTGTCGTTATTGGGCAGTATAGTCCAAACTCCCGCATTCCTTAAATCGTAATTTACATCGATGGGAATACCAAATCTTGGAGGTAATCCATTTTGTTCATCCAAAATATCTTGGGCGATGATAGCATTAAGATTTAATTCAGGTAATGATTTCTCGGTGGCATTTACCACGGCTTGGTCACTTAAATTAAATACTACGCTTTTCGGGGTAGCGATTACACTTTTTTGAGCAAACAAAAGATTGGTCATTATTAATAAAAAAACAAAAAGCCATTTTCTCAAAAACGAGTGAGGGGGG
>NZ_JAVMBW020000020.1:0-31987 GCF_031631895.2 Aequorivita marina | reverse complement strand
ACGGTTAAGAACATTATTTTTCAGAACCGTTCCATCTATACTGAGGAGTATGAGCCGAAGAACCAGCGCCGGTATTTGCTTTCTGGGGCCTATGCCATTGGTCGCTTTGATTCGGATTGGAGTTATGAACCCTCGTTTTTGTTTCAGTGGGCTGAGCGCACGGGCGAGAAGACGATCGATGTAAACTTTAAGGCCTACCGGGCCATGCCGTTTGGACAGCTCTGGGCGGGGCTCTCGTACCGCAGGAGCCTAGATGGAGCAGAGTACCTTAGTGGACGGGAAACCAAGAACCAGCAGCTCAATTACATCACCCCGGTACTAGGCATCAATCTTGGTAAGTTTATGTTTGCCTATACCTACTCATACCAAAGTGGAAACGTACGCTTTGATGGCGGAGGCTATCACCAAATTACCCTAGGCTACGACTTCTTGGGCGGCAGACCAGAACCCTACGACTGCCACTGTCCAGCGATTAATTGATGTTTTTTAAAAGCGATGTTAGTTTTTATAGCAGAATAAATCTGCACAGTCAAAATGAGTAGCTCCAATTACATTTTTAAATAAAAATCCTTTACCAGATTCGTATATTCATCGGTATAATCGTGCCGAGCAGTTTCAATAGTGAGATTTTCAATTTTTTGATCGGCTTTATTAAAAGAGAATTCTATCATACTTCTTTTTTCTTCAGAAGTTTTATTGCCACGAACCCTACAGATTCGCTTGGGAAACAGATTTGCTTCTGAAGCTATTGTAATAAATTTTTCTTCTTCTTTTCGTGGAAGAATAACTGCAAATACACCATTTTCTGATAGAAGCTGTGAAGCGCTGTTTATCAATTCTTCAAAAGGGAGGGCATCGTTAAAGCGTGCCAATTTTCTTTCAGCAGAAATAACTTTATCCTCTTTTGAGGAAGGTTCCGCGGGCAGAGGGGGAGAATAAAATGGGGGATTGGAAATTATTAAATCGTATTTATCTTCAATCTCTTCAACAAAGGCTGCTAAAGATGCATGATAACAAAATAGTCGGTCGCCCCAAGGTGAGTTTTCAAAGTTATCAACGCATTGTTCGTAGGCTTGGTCATCGATTTCTAAAGCATCAATTAATTCTGCTTTGCTGCGTTGGGCCAGCTGTAAGGCTATAATTCCTGTGCCAGCACCAATATCTAAAATGGCGAAGGGATTATTTTTTAATGCAACCCAAGCTCCCAACAATACTCCGTCTGTTCCAATTTTCATGGCGCATCGGTCTTGCTCGATTGTAAATTGTTTGAATTTAAATGGTTGATGTTTCAAGGTTTCGTTTTGTAGATTTTTTCCCATTTTTTGGGGCTTACTTTTTTAAGATATACGTTGTAAAACGTATCATTTTCATGATTTGTTTCTTTTATCATATTGCTAAAATAATCTATTAAAGCAGTTTTATATCTGGATTGCGAGGAAAGTGCGTCCCGTCCGTTTTCGTCTAAAACGCTTATGGAGGCATAAGTTTCTATCTTGAAATGTTCTTTACCGGATGCAATGATTGTGAACTTTTCTGTAACGTTTTCAAGTAATGGTATATCATTCCATATAAGAAGAGGGTGATGCTGCTTTTTTGAAGAGCTTTCGGAATTCCACAGGCCGAAGCTGTCATACATCACCTTTTTTGTTTGAAGGAAGGAGTAAACGCAAATGAATTTTGCTTCGGTAACTTTCTCTGTTTTATTATTGATAGTAAGAAGTGTTTCCGCTAGTTGCAAGCGTGAAAAATCATTTTTAAAATGTTCGGAGCACTCAGAAATTCTCTTTTTTTCTGACGTAATTTTTGTTGATGAACAGGCTGTAATTACCGAAATGACAACTATAATGAGGCTAAGACGAATCATTCTAAAGTGGATTTAGACGTCAAGATAGTAAAACTCTACAGATAAAGATCAATCAAGCCTTCAGGTACGTCTAAAAGAATGGTTTTATTTTCTCGATCTACCTTTTTAATAAAACGATCTATGATTGGTACTAATATTTCTTTTCCTTCTTGGTCTATTATAAACAAAGCCTGCGAAGTAGTGTCGTTAACCGCAGTAATTGTTCCAATTTGGCCAAAGGATTTATCTTTGGCGGTAAAGCCTATTATTTCGTGGTAGTAGAATTTATTTCCGGTAAGTTTTGGAAGAAATTCCAAAGGAAGATAGAGGTGAGCACCTAGAAGGGCGTCTGCTTCCTTTTCATTAGTAACATCTTCAAAGCGCAACCGTAGGAGTTCGCTTTTGTGTAAAGAGCTTTCTTCAATAAAAAATGGAATCAGGTTTTTGCGTTGTTCCACAAAAACCGATTCCATTTCGGTAAAAATTTCGGGTTCGTCCGTATCTAATTTTACGAGCAGCTCCCCGTTGAAACTGTATTTTCTAACGACTTTGCCCAAGTAGAAGCAATTCTCCTTTTGCATCGTTGTTAAATTTAAGCTTCTTTGTTGTCTTCTTTAGCTTCGGCAGCAGCCTCTTCTATAGCAGATTTGGTTTCACCTTCTTCTGTTGTAGCTTCAGCTTCAGCTTCGCCTTCTTCAGTTGCTTCTTCTTCAGCAGGAGCAGCAGCGGCGGCGGCATCAGCAGCACGCTTGTCGCTTACGGCTTTTTCAGCAGCAAGTTTTTCGGCTTTTTCTTTTTCCTGAGCTTCAGAAAGATTCGCTTTTTTACTGTCAATGGCCTCTGTTTTTGTTTCTAGCCATTCGTTGAATTTAGCTTCAGCCTGTTCTTCAGTTAAAGCACCTTTACGTACTCCACCAGCAAGATGGTTTTTTAATAAAGCACCCTTGTACGAAAGAATTGCACGTGCAGTATCTGTAGGTTGCGCTCCGTTTTGAAGCCATTTTACAGCAGTATCCACGTCAAGATCTATTTGTGCTGGGTTTGTTGTTGGATTGTAAAAACCTATTTTTTCAAGGTATTTACCATCTCGTTTGCTACGGCTGTCTGCCGCGATAATCCAGAAATAAGGTTTCCCTTTTTTTCCGCGTCTTTGTAGTCTGATTTTTACAGGCATATTAAAATTAATTTTTGGAGTTCCCGACTCCGGTTATAATTAAGGACGGCAAAGATAGTATATTTTCCTTTTGGAACTCAATCAATTAAAGTTTTTCTTTACATTTGTCAAAATCATTACTCAATCTCTCGCTCATGAAGAACTATATATTCTTACTTTTATCTGTACTGTCGTTAATTTCTTGCGATGATATTGAAAAAAACGACCCAGCGCTACAGGCAAATATAGACGATAGATTCTATGCTTCTGCCGATGCCCGTGCTTTTTTAAATGGAGACGGAAGTCTTACCGTTGAGGGGATAACGCAGCAAGAATCTTTAACACTTCAGCTATCTAGTCTGGCTGAGGGTAATTTTCGCATTGGGGAAGAAGCATCAAATTATGCCGTATTCGAAGATTTTGGTGGTAATATCTACAATACCAGACCGGATGGAACGGGAATGGTTACTATTTCTGAAGTGAACGAAACTAACAAGACCATTACAGGTACATTTCATTTTAATGCTATCTTGCCAGGAATTGATACTATTTATGTTTCAAAGGGCTTTTTGCACAATGTCTCTTATACAGCCGGTGAAAATACAGATCCTAATAATATATTTAATGCAAAGGTAGATGATAATACGTTTACCACTGTTTCGATTTCGGCTACTGATACGGACGGTAATATTGTTGTATCTGGTGTAGGCACAGATGCCACAATAATAATCACAGTGCCAAATGATGTTGAACCAGAAGAGTATACGCTACTACAATCTGGATTTAATGCCAAATACCAAGATGCGGACGGTCCCGAAACAACCGAACAGGGAACAATAACTATTCTGGAGCACGATACTACAGCAAAAACTATAAAGGCTGCTTTTTCTTTCTCCACCGATCAATCTGAAATTACAATGGGTAATTTCAATGTAACCTATTAGGTAGTCTAAAACTACAGAATTTTCATTACGCGTTAAACCTTGTTAATTTACATTAAACTTAGGTTAATAATTTGTTGTGTGCCTTTCTTCGGAATATATTTATGGGTGTCCGATTGAAGTTAAACAGCTGTCTTTCGCGGACCAACGATTATAAAACAGCTGCGTAAAATAAAATAATTGATGATGAAGTTTACTGAAAAAATGTCGAATAAATTAAACGAGCTTTTAGAAAAAAATTACGATGCCGAAAAAGGGTATAAAAAAGCTGCAGAAAAAGTGGATAACACTAAAATGAAGCAATTTTTTAACGAGCAGGCTCAAAAGCGTTACGATTTTGGTCATGAATTAAAAACCGAAATCAAAAATTACGGAGAAACCCCAGATAAAGGTGGCAGTGTTACAGGAACGGCGCATAGAGCATGGATGGATGTTGAAACTGCTTTTTCTTCAAATAATGAGGAAACAATTTTAGGCGAAGTTCAAAAAGGTGAAAAAGCCGCTGTAGAGGAGTATAATGAGGTGATTAAAGATACAACCTTACCTCCTACAACCCAGCGAATTTTAACCAACCAGCGTGATACCATAGACAGCGCATGGCAAAGTGCTAAAAACTTTGAAGCAATAGTTTCTTAGTAATCAAGAAATATGATTGAGAAAAATGAAAACCGGCTCCTAAATATTGGAGTCGGTTTTTTTGTGAACAACTCCAAGTGTTTTTACTTCCCGATAGCTTGGGTTTTTTCTATTTTTACAGGAATCTTGAAAAGGCGGTTTTCGATATATTTTGAAAGAGGCTAATTCTGCTGCAAGTGAGGGGGTTAGATTGCTTTCGACACACCTGTTTGCCAAAGCGCGCCAGACAGGCTCAGACGCTTTCTTGAATTTAATGCAGTAAGTATTTATCTTCGGTACATTTTAAAAGATTGACTCTATGTGAATGAAAATGTCTCGGATTGCTTTCAAAAATAAAACCACAAAACAATAAACCCTAAACTCTGAAAAATAAATGTATTTAATCTTTGATACCGAAACAACAGGACTTCCAAAGCGTTTCAATGCTCCTGTTAGCGATAGTGACAACTGGCCACGTTGTATCCAAATTGCTTGGCAACTGCACGACGAGATGGGGAATTTATTGGAGCATCAGGATTACTTGGTGCAGCCAGATGGGTTTAATATTCCTTTTGATGCTGAAAAAATCCACGGAATTTCTACCGAATTGGCTACTGCCAAGGGCATTCCTTTAGAAGAAGTGGTTGAAAAATTTAATACAGCCCTGTCAAAATCTAAGTTCGTAGTTGGTCAGAACGTAGGCTTTGATGTAAATATCATGGGGGCGGAGTTTTTCCGATTGGGAATTGAAAATTCTTTAGAAAACCTACCCGTTTTAGATACTTGTACCGAAACCACTGCCCAGCTATGTCAAATTCCTGGTGGCCGTGGTGGAAAGTTTAAACTGCCAACACTAACCGAACTTCACGAACATCTTTTTAGTGAGGCTTTTGCAGAGGCGCACAACGCTACGGCCGACGTGGAAGCAACAACCCGCTGTTTTTTAGAGCTTATTCGGCGGCAAACATACACGCGGGAGGAGCTAGATGTTCAGCCTGATTATTTTGAAAAATTTTCAGAAGAGAACCCGGAGCCAATCCAACTAATTGGGTTAAAGCATATCAACCTAAAAAAAGCTTCGGAAAAAATCCGAAAGCAAATGCAGGCCGCTTCTGGCACCTCAGAAATTTCTTCCGAAGAGATTCAGGAAAATATAGCCACTCTGGAAGACGTGTCATTTGTTCACCTACATAATCATTCGCAATATTCCATTTTGCAATCTACTTCCGGAACGGCCGATTTGGTAAAAGCTGCAGTGGCAAACAATATGCCGGCAGTTGCCATTACAGATACTGCCAACATGATGGGGGCTTTCCATTTTGTGCAGGCCGTTAATACGCACAACAAATCCCTTTCGGAAGAAGACAAAGATAAATCTCTAAAAGGAATTGTAGGCTGTGAGTTTTTTGTTTGCGAAGACCACCTTAATAAAAGCCATAAGGACAACGGATATCAAGTTGTAATGCTCGCCAAAAATAAAAACGGGTATCATAACTTGGCCAAGATGTCGTCTATAGCCTATACCAATGGTTTCTATTATGTGCCGAGAATTGATAAAAATGTCATTGAAAAATACAAGAATGATATTATTGTTTTAACGGGAAGTCTTACGGGAGAGGTGCCTGGAAAAATTTTAAATATTGGTGAAAATCAGGCAGAGGAGGCTTTGCTTTGGTGGAAGGAAATGTTTGGAGACGATCTTTATGTTGAGATTATGCGCCATGACCAAGAAGATGAAAAGCGGGTAAATGATGTTTTGGTGGCTATGGCAAAGCGCAATAACGTAAAACTTGTAGCTTGCAACAATACCTATTATATCAATAAAGAAGATGCCAATGCTCATGATATTCTACTTTGTGTAAAAGACGGCGAAAAGCAGGCAACACCTATTGGCCGTGGTCGCGGTTATAGATATGGTTTGCCAAACCAAGAGTATTATTTTAAGGGTCAGGACGAAATGAAACTGTTGTTCAAAGACCTTCCGGAAGCAATTTTGAATATAGCTGAAGTGGTTTCAAAAATTGAACCTTTTACTTTACATCGCGATGTGTTGCTTCCCAATTTTGGGATTCCTGAGCAGTTTTTGGATCCTGAAGACGTTGATGGTGGCAAACGTGGAGAAAATGCGTATTTAAGGCATTTAACCTATGAAGGGGCTCGGCGTCGATACCCCGAACTCATTGAGGTTTCTTTTGAGGCCCTTACCAGTTTTGAGCTTACCGATGAAACGCCACAACGCGTCAAAGATATTAAGCAGCGCCTCGATTTTGAATTGGAGGTGATTGCTAACACCGGTTATCCCGGTTACTTTCTTATTGTTCAGGATTTTATTGCCGAAGCTCGAAAAATGGACGTATCGGTGGGTCCAGGACGTGGCTCGGCGGCGGGTAGTGCGGTGGCCTATTGTTTGGGCATTACCAACATAGACCCCATAGCCTACGACTTACTTTTTGAGCGTTTTTTAAATCCGGATCGTGTGAGTATGCCCGATATTGATATTGATTTTGACGATGAGGGCAGAAGTAGGGTGATGGATTATGTAATTGATAAATACGGAAGCAACCAAGTGGCGCAGATCATTACGTATGGTACCATGGCTGCAAAATCTTCCATTCGCGATACGGCTCGGGTTTTGGATTTACCGTTAAATGAAGCGGATAGAATCTCGAAGCTTATCCCGAATATGACAAAGCTGAACAAAATCTTTGCTTTGAGTCCAGCAGATTTACGCAGTAAGTTCCGTAGCGATGAGCTTCCAAAGGTGCAGGAGCTTTTAAACCTTTCGGAAGGTTCTGATTTGGAGGCCCAGACCATAAACCAGGCGAAAATTTTAGAGGGTTCCGTCAGAAACACCGGAATCCACGCATGTGGGGTAATCATTACGCCCAGTGATATTACCAACTTCGTTCCAGTTTCTACTGCAAAAGATTCTGACCTATACGTTACCCAGTTTGATAATGCGGTGGTGGAAAGTGCTGGTTTGTTAAAGATGGACTTTTTAGGTCTTAAAACGCTTACACTTATTAAGGACACCGTAAAGCTTGTAAAGCATAAACACAATATAGATTTAGATCCAGATGCTTTTCCGCTAGACGATGTAAAAACCTATGAGCTTTTCCAAAGAGGGGAAACGGTTGGGATTTTCCAATATGAATCTGCAGGGATGCAGAAATATATGAAAGAATTGAAACCAACGGTCTTTGCAGATTTAATTGCAATGAACGCCTTGTATCGTCCTGGACCAATGGAGTATATCCCGAGTTTCGTAAAACGGAAGCACGGGGAGGAGGAAATTGAATACGATCTTCCCGCCATGGAGGAGTATTTAGAAGAAACCTATGGAATTACGGTTTATCAGGAGCAGGTGATGTTGCTGTCGCAAAAGCTGGCAGGATTTACTAAAGGTGAAGCCGATGTTTTGCGAAAGGCAATGGGTAAAAAGCAAAAACTGGTACTAGATGAGATGAAACCCAAGTTTATAGCCCAAGCTTCGGAAAAGGGCCATGATGCTGAAAAACTTGAGAAAATTTGGAAAGACTGGGAAGCATTTGCGAGTTATGCGTTTAATAAATCGCATTCTACCTGTTATGCTTGGATTGCCTATCAAACCGCATATTTAAAGGCGCATTATCCTGCGGAATATATGGCTGCTGTGTTGAGTAACAATATGAACGACATTAAGCAGGTAACCTTCTTTATGGACGAATGTAAGCGGATGGGGATGCATGTTTTGGGGCCAGATGTTAACGAATCTTTTCATAAATTCACCGTAAATGACCAAGGTGCTATCCGTTTTGGAATGGGGGCTGTAAAAGGTGTGGGTGGCAGTGCTGTGGCAACCATTGTTGAAAATAGAAAAGACGGAAAATACAAATCTATTTTTGATCTTGCCAAGCGCATAGACCTTCGTGCGGCAAATAAAAAAGCTTTTGAAAACTTGGCCTTAGCTGGCGGTTTTGACGGTTTTGATACTCACCGTGCGCAATACCTTCACGATGAAGGCGATGGGATTATGTTTATTGAAAAGGTGCTGCGTTATGCTGCCAAGTATCAGGAAACACAGAATTCGTCGCAGGTTAGTTTGTTTGGTGATGCCAGTGAAGTGCAGATTCCTGAGCCCGAAGTTCCGCCATGCGAACAATGGGGAACCATGAAAAAGCTAAAACAAGAACGCGAGGTGGTCGGTGTTTATATTTCTGGACATCCGCTAGACGATTTTGAATTGGAGATAAAATACTTTACAAACTGCAAAGTTTCAGACTTTAATCGGTTGGATAATTACTTGAATAAAGAAATGACTTTTGGTGGTGTGGTTAGCGATGTACAGCACAGGGAGTCTAAAGCTGGTAAAGGTTGGGCTATTTTTACTGTGGAAGATTATGAAGACAGTTACGACTTTAAGATTTTTGGAGAACAATACCTAAAATGGCGGCATTTCTTGGTTCCTAATTCTTTTATTCACGGTCGTGTTTTTGTAAAAGAAGGCTGGACAAATCGGGAAACCGGAAAAAAAGGAGATCCTCGACTTCAGTATAACAACTTTCAGCTGCTTCATGATGTTATGGAAAAGCATTCTAAAAAACTAACGCTTCAGATGCCTTTAAGCTACCTGGAAGATGGAAAGATAGATGCGCTTAAAGATTTGATAAAAACGCATAACGGCGAAAAACAACTGTATTTTGTGGTTTATGAAATGGACGAAAAGATAAAGCTCACCTTGCCGAGTAAGAAACACAAGGTCAATATTTCAAAAGAGCTGTTAAAAGAACTTGATATGGAGGAGGTTCATTATAGGTTAAATTAAACGCTAATGTCTCTAAAACATATTTTACGGCAATAGAAATAAACAATACACGCATTTCCTAAACATATATTAACTATTACTTTATAGTAAAAAAATTAACTATTTTTGACAATCATTAAAAACAAAGATTATGGCATTAGAAATAACAGACGCAACATTTGAAGAAACGGTTTTAAACAGTGACAAGCCGGTATTGGTTGACTTTTGGGCGGCCTGGTGCGGACCTTGCCGAATGGTAGGACCCATCATAGAAGAAATTGGTAAAGAATACGAAGGCAAAGCCGTTGTAGGTAAGGTTGACGTAGATGCAAACCAAGAATTTGCTTCTAAATACGGCGTTAGAAACATACCGACGGTATTGGTTTTTCAAAACGGTGAGGTTGTAGGACGTCAAGTAGGCGTTGCTCCTAAAAACGTTTATGCAGAAGCAATTGATACGCTTTTGTAACAGAACTAGATAAAATAAAACTATAAAAGGCTTGGCGTATTGCCAGGCCTTTTTTTATATTAGTAAAATGTCTAGCTTAATATTTGCCGTAGTTTGCAGATACGTTTAAGAGGCCTTTTGAAATTGAAATTAATAATAAAAATACACCCGCCTTCGCGGAGATTAATATGGGAAAAACAGATAAAGTACAAGATGTAATTGATGGTAAACTATTGGAAGAGCGCAAGGTTTTTCTCTGGGGAATGGTGGATGATAAAAGTGCCCGTCATGTAGTAGATAGATTGATGTATCTGGACGCATTAAACCATGACGAAATTAAATTCTACATCAACAGCCCAGGAGGTTATGTAACCTCAGGATTTTCAATCTATGACACCCTGCGTGAAATAGAAAGTCCGGTTTCTACCATTTGTACGGGTTTAGCAGCTTCAATGGGAAGTATTTTACTTTCGGCCGGCGCAAAAGGAAAACGATTTATTCAGCCCCATGCGCGGGTAATGATTCACCAGCCCAGTGGCGGAGCACGAGGTGTTGCTAGTGATATAGAAATTACCGCTCAGGAAATTTTAAAGACCAAGGAGATCAGTGCTAGAATATTGGCCGATAACTGTGGTCAAAAAATGGATAAGGTGTTAAAAGACTTTAATCGGGATCATTGGATGGATGCCGAAGAATCGGTAAAATACGGAATTGTAGATGAAATTATGAAGTAAATAAAAAGGCATGGCATAGCTGCGGCGCTTTCCGGATGTATGTAGCAAGTAATGCTGTTGTATTTATTTTGAACAACTCTAAATCTATTTAAAATGAAAAAAGCAACCTTAGTATTAGCATTAGTTGTAACAATACTTTTCGGCTGTAAAAATGGCGAAAAGAAGGAAGTTGCTTCTGAAGAAATTGAAGAAGTAGAAGAAACTGTAGATTCCGCCGTAATAGACGGGCATAACTCCCAAAATTCACTAGACTGGTCGGGAGTATATGAAGGCGTGGTGCCATGCGCAGACTGCGAAGGCATTAAAACGGTTCTGGAGCTTAAGGACGACGGTACGTACCTTCTCTCTGAAACCTATCTTGGTGAATCAGACGATGAGCTTAAATCAACTGGAAACTTTTACTGGGACGATGCAGGTTCAAATATCACTTTAGAGAACGCAGACGCCAACAGAATGTTTAAAGTGGGGGAGAATCAAATTTTCATGCTCGATATGCAAGGAAATAGGGTAAAAGGCGATATGGCCGATTTATATATTCTAAAGAAAACAATTGAGTGATTTTTTAGTTCTTGGGTGCATTTTTATAAGTAAGTTTTGCTTACAAATAAAAACCAATCAGAAATCTGAAGTTTCTAATTTCATTTTGAACTCAAGTAACTATTGTAGTATAAAATTCAAATAAAACGATCAAATTTAGGTCGCTGAGTGGTTGTTATGATGCTTAGCGATTTGTAAATAGTGCTTACACGTGAATATAGAAAAGGAAATAAACGAAATTGTTGGTTTTAAGAATCTTGAACTGCTAGCGAAGCAGGTGGTAGAGGGTTTTATTTCTGGACTTCATAAAAGTCCGTTTCATGGTTTTTCTGCTGAATTTGCCGAGCATAAAATTTACAATCAGGGCGAAAGTACAAAACATATAGATTGGAAGCTCTTTGCTAAAACTGATAAGCTATACACCAAACGCTATGAGGAAGAAACCAATCTGCGCTGCCATCTTATTGTGGATAACAGCAGTTCAATGCATTATCCTTCACTAAAAGATTTCAATATAAATTCGCTTAATAAAATTGGATTCTCGGTGTTGGCATCAGCGGCAATAATGAATTTAATGAAACGTCAACGCGATGCTGTGGGGATGAGTATTTATAGTGACGAATATGAGTTTTATGCTTCGGAAAAAGGAAGTGAGCGCCATCATCAAATGTTACTTCAAAAGTTAAACGAAGCTTTGGGTTCTTCAAAAGAAAAGACTGAAACCAAAACCTATGAACACCTTCACTTAATTGCTGAAAAATTAAAACGTCGGTCTTTGGTTTTTCTCTTTACCGATATGTTTCAAAGTGATGCCGAAGAAGAAAAGCTTTTTGAGGCGCTTCAACATTTAAAATACAATAAACACGAAGTCATCTTATTTCATACGTTCGATAAAAAACACGAGGTGGATTTCAATTTCAGCAATAGGCCAAAACGTTTTGTAGATGTTGAAACGGGAGAACATATTAACTTGTATGCCGATAATATTAAGGAGCATTATGAGGCCGCCGTTCAGAATTATTTTAAAGAGTTGCAATTGCGATGTGCCCAATATCGAATTAAGTATGTATTGACCGATATAAATGAAAGCTTTAATACCATTTTGACTACTTATTTGGTGGAGCGTCAAAAATTTGGTTAATAGGCGGTAATTGTCCGGTTGCGCTGGAGGTATGCTTTAGTTTGAGTGTGACGTAACTTGTAGTACTCGTTTCAATATTTATTTTTCTGGATTTAAACCTCAACAAGCCATTGCCAGTATGCAGTATTTGAGAATGTTAGAAATTACTGAAATAATAAATTAATTTTTTTTTAAAAATAGTTTGTGGAAATGAAATGGAGTGGTATATTTGCCACCGCTTAATACAGCAAGGAACATGTTCCAAAATGTATTGGTAACAATTTTTCACTATGCCTAACTGTTGTTAGGGTTTGCCTGAAGGTAGATTGAAAATTTGGTCTGGTAGTTCTCCCGATAGTTATCGGGATGGTTAGAATACCTGACAAGAGAAAAAGATTGGCTTATATCTTTAAATAGGCTGAAGCAATATTACCAATCGACTGTTGTCGGTTACCGTTTAAAACGGGTTTATAATATTGGTCTGGTAGTTCAGTTGGTTAGAATACCTGCCTGTCACGCAGGGGGTCGCGAGTTCGAGTCTCGTCCAGACCGCATAATGCCTTTGAAGAAAGGCATCTCATTAATGATTTGAACTGTTATTGATGGGATTCCTGCCTCCGCAGGAATGAAGATGTTGTGTTGAGTCACTTAAAAGTGGCTTGTGGTTTAATCCCGATAGCTATCGGGAAGAACCGATGAGAAGCTTTTCCTACTGGAGAGGCTTTTTTTGTTTTACACCAAATTCTCGCGTAGGGGATCAAGTCCAAAAGTTGTGGATCAAGAACAATTGTTGTGTTTATGCAAAAATTCCTGGGCTTTCTCAAAAATCCGCCATTAGTTTAATTGGAATGATCCATGATATGGGGTTTGGTATATTGAAAATTCTCTTATCTTTCATTCAACATTAATCAACATTTTAAAAGAACATGATTCTAAAAACAATAAAAAATCGACGTGCCGTGTTTCCTGCACAGTATAACGATACCCCAATAACAAAGGCAGAAATTTTAAGTATCCTGGAAGCTGCCAATTGGGCGCCCACCCATAAGCGAACAGAACCTTGGCGATTTAAGGTTTTTCACGGGGATTCGCTGGTAGAACTCGGAAAATTCATGGGGGAGACCTATAAAAATACCACTGCTAAATTCTCCGATACTAAACACAAAAAACTTATAGATAAATGTGCGATAGCCAAATGTGTAATTGCAATCTGCATGCAGAGAGATCCAAAAGAACGCGTACCAGAATGGGAAGAGGTTGCAGCAACGGCAATGGCTGTTCAGAATATGTGGCTAACAGCTTCCGAAATGAAAATTGGAGCCTACTGGAGCTCGCCAGCACTTATAAAACAGATGGGCGAATTTCTTAACCTAGAGGAAGGGGAGCATTGTTTGGGGTTTTTCTATATGGGAAAATATGACGATGCGCTTCCAGCAGGAACACGGAATACCTCCATTGAAGAAAAAACGGAATGGATGTAATTGCACAAGTCTAAAAATCAAAACCTTAAAACCTCATGCTTTTATCAAGCTCGAGGTTTTTTTAAAAATTAATTAACTAAAAACCTAGTTCAAACTAAAAAATTAGTTACATTTGTTGTTCCACGCCATAAATCTAAAACCTTATGACCAAAAAAATAAAACAATTAACAAAAGCCGAAGAAGACATAATGCAAATTCTTTGGGATTTGGAGGAAGCGAATGTGGCTTCAATCATAGATAAATTACCTGCACCAAAACCAGCCTATAACACGGTTTCAACCATTGTACGCATTTTGGAAAGCAAAGATTTTGTAGATTATAGAAAGCAGGGCAGAGGGCATATCTATTTTCCGAAAGTGAAAAAAAGCGCATATAGCAGCCAATCTTTAAATAAATTAATGGACGGATATTTTCAAGGTTCTTTTAAAAGTATGGTTTCTTTCTTTATGAAGAAAAACGACATCAGCATCCAGGAAATGGAAGCGATTATGAAGGAAATTAATTCTGAAAAAACCAAAAAATGATACATACCATCTTACAAATATTGGTTTTTCAGTTTCTGTTCTTGGCGGTTTATGATCTCTTTCTAAAAAAGGAAACATTCTTTACTTTAAACAGGATCTATTTACTTGCAGCTCCGGTTTTAGGCTTTGCACTGCCCTTTCTCAGTTTCGGGTTTATACAGCAAAACATTCCGCAGGAATATGTTTTTCAGTTGCCAACACTTGTTATTGGCAACACAGCTGCGGAAAATATTTCTGGCGAAGCTTCGTATTGGCTTCCCAGTTTACTCGGGGTTTGGACACTTGGGGTTGTAATTAGCACAGCTCTTTTTGGCTGGAAATTATATAAATTACACAAACTTAGGTCGGTAGGGGCTTTATATAAGCAAGACGGCTCTAAGCTTATAATCTTGCCAAAAACCAAGGCGGCTTTTTCTTTTAGTAAAACGATTTATCTGGGTGAAAATATTTCAGAAGAAAGCCGTGCCAGTATTATTGCGCACGAAAAAGTACACTTGCAACAAAAACATACCTACGATCTTATTTTTTTCGAAATGCTTCGTATTGTCTGTTGGTTTAATCCGTTTATCTACCTGTTTCAAAGCCGGATGACAACGCTCCATGAATTTATTGCTGATGCCAAGATCGCCTTGAGTAAAGACAAAAAACAATACTATCAAAACTTGCTTTCAGAAGTATTTCAGACCGAAGAAATATCATTTATCAATACATTCTTCAAGCAATCATTAATCAAAAAACGAGTAATCATGTTACAAAAATCAAAATCACGAAAAATTAAATTAATGAAGTATTTGTTATTGCTTCCAATTTTAGGGGGTATGTTGATATATACCTCCTGTTCGGACAATGCAGAAAATCTTCAAGAACAGCAGCAGGTTTCTGATGAAATCCCTCCACCACCTCCACCACCAGCACCTCCTGAACACAAGGGAGATGTTGATATACCGTTTGCAGCAATTGAAAAAGTGCCCACATACCCAGGATGTTCTGGAGACAATGAAACTATGAAAAAATGCATGTCAACTAAAATAGCCGAATTTCTCAATAATAATTTTAATACGGAATTGGGTAAAACGCTGGATCTTAAAGGAAGACAACGAATTGCCGTTCAGTTTAAAATTGACAAAACAGGAAAGGTTGCTGATGTTCGGGCACGTGCAAATCATCCTAAGCTAGAGGCAGAAGCACTGCGAATAGTGAAAATGCTTCCGCAAATGCAACCCGGAGAGCAGAAAGGTGAAAAAGTTGGCGTACTTTACTCCTTGCCTATTGTTTTTGACGTAGTGGAATGAATAAAATAATCTTATTCCTTTTTCTAGTGCTATTATTTAAGGCCGAAGCTCAAAACGCTTCGGCTTTAACTGTTTCCAAAAAGGCAGATAGTCTGTTTGAAATAGGAGTGTATAACAAGGCGATACCTTACTTTTTGGAGGCCAAACGCTATCGAGAAGTTGCTAGAAGTTACGAGGCAATTGGAAATAATAGTAAAGCGCGCAAATATTTTCAAAAAGCGCTATTCAAAAATAAAGAAAATCCCAAAACGCAATTTGAATATGTTAAGTTGCTCGTGAAACTATCGCGT
This sequence comes from Aequorivita marina, assembly GCF_031631895.2. NCBI lineage: Bacteria > Pseudomonadati > Bacteroidota > Flavobacteriia > Flavobacteriales > Flavobacteriaceae > Aequorivita > Aequorivita marina. The sequence continues at coordinate 16,226 of NZ_JAVMBW020000020.1, read as the reverse complement.
TATAAAGAAGCCGATAGTGTGCTTCAAAATCTTCAATCGCGTTTTCCTGATAATTCCAATTTCGTTTATAAAAGAGGTCTGATAAAAGAGGCTCAAAACGATTCCACAGCAATTGAATATTACAAGCAGGTTTATTTATTGGACACAAACCATATTAATTCTACCTACAAAATTGCCCGTAATCATATTGAAAACAGAAAATTTGTGGAGTCGGAAGCATATATCAACAAAGGATTGGTAGCTGATAGCACGAGTATTAGATTTCTAAACTTGCTTGCCTTAAAACAATTTTACACCAAAGATTATCATGAAGCAATTGTTACCTATTCCAAATTAATAATTCGGGGAGCGGGCAATATTCAAATTCACGAAAACTTGGCTTCCTGTTATTCGAACACGTATCAATTTGAAAAAGCCTTACATCAATTTGAGATATTACTTACGGAATACGATGATAAAAACGCGAAATGGCATTTAGAAATTGCAGGTTTATACCGAAGTTTAAAGGAATATAAGAAGGCAGAGCGTCATTTGAATATTGCTATTGCCCTGCAAGAGATTCCTCTGTCTAAAAGTTATATGGGGCTAGCAAAAGTATTTAAAGCACAAAAAGACTATAAAAATGAAATGGAAGCTTTAAAAAGTGCTTTGTCAAATAATCCAAATAATGAAATGGCGCTTTATAGCATGGCGATAGCTGCCGATAATTATTTTGCCGATAAAAAACTGGTGCTTGGTTATTATGAGGCTTATTTGAGAAAATATGCCGAAAATGGAAAAATGCGCAATTTGGCAAAACACCGTGTTGCAGATTTAAAAAATGAACTTCATTTCACTACCGATTAAGTTTCAGTAATTTTGTATTTTTCAAATTGAATTTTTTCTGAAATGAAACATCCGTGGCTTTTTATTCTCATCCTTGTACTGGCAACCTCCTGTCAGTTTTTTGAGACTGAAAAAGTTTCTTCGGAAGAAATTTATAACCAAGAGCTTCAAACAATTGATTGGAGTAATGTAGATAGCTATCCTTCCTTTACCAACTGCGAAAATGCGATTGAAAAGTCAAAACAGAAGGAGTGTTTTATAAACACAATTAGCACCCAGCTGTATAAATCAATTAGCAATGAAAGTATGGTTGCCGCACGAGATGTTTACGACACCGTAAAAGTAAATTTTGAAGTTAGTAGCCACGGCGAACTTTCCATTCGTAAGATTAAAATGGATACGCTTTTGCAAAAAGAATTTCCTCACTTAAAACAGTGGCTCTTGCAAAGTGTTGATTCGCTTCAGCCCGTTGCTCCTGCCTATAAACGCGGAATTCCGGTAAAAACACAGTTTACTTTGCCCGTAATCATCAAAACGAACTAATCTTAAGAACGGTTAAATTTACACCCAATATTAGGTGTTAAAGCTTCTGCCTTTCCAAGAATACTCGCCACGAAAACTTCCCAATACGACAATTACACTTATCGCTGCATATATATAGGTATGGAGTAAAAATTTCCAAAGCTGAATTTTCACGTCAAAAAATCGCGCAGATAGCCATATAAAAACGAAGTCGGTTGCTAATTTAAAAATTATAAGCAACGTATAAACCATCCAATTTTCAAAATTGAAGATTAATAAAAACGGTAATATTAGCAGTATAAGATTCACTAAAAAAACCTGTACACCCAGCAGCATTGAAGCAAAATTATTCTGTTTCGAAACTTTAGAAGCCCAGCGAATGCGTTGATTAATTACATTTTTCCAGTTTTTTTGAGGATTTGTTGATACAATAGCTTGAGCCGATTTTAAAAACTGAACCTGTCCGGGGAACTTGGCTCTCATCTTTTCCAAAAGAAAAACGTCGTCTCCGCTTGCAAGGTGATCGTTTCCAACGAAGCCATTTACTTTAAAAAATGCATCTTTAGTATAAGCAAAGTTCGCACCGTTGCTTAAAATTGGGTTTCCAACGCCAAAACTTCCAATGGCCACTGCTTGAAGGCTTAAGGCATCCAACTGCTGAAAATCTTCAACAAAACTGTTGTTGCCCCCATAGATTACGGGCCCGCAGACCATCACGGGGTTTTTATGTTGAATAAAAGCATCAAGGCTTTTTAACCAGTCTTGTGGTAGTTTACAATCGGCATCGGTGGTAATTATCCATTCATGGTTTGCGTTTTTAATGGCTTCCAAAATGGCATCTTTTTTTGGCGAATTGGAAATGCGCTTATTCGATATGCAGTGTATGGAAAACGGAATTTTCTCACTTGCCGCTATAATAATTGCTTCGGAATGGTCTTCTGAAGCATCATTGACAAAGAGTATCTCAAGCAAGTCTTTAGGATATTTCAGCTTTGCTATAGAATTTAAAAGCTCAGGAAGGTTTTCAGCTTCATTTCGATAGGGAATTATTAAGCTAAACTTTTTTGAGATTCCTGGTCTAGCTGGAGGAAAAACAGCCACTTTCTTATAGCCATAGACCAAAATCATGATAGCGATAAAATAGCTAGCAAAAAGTATGGAAAGCCCTATAATCATGAAATACTGGGTTGGTAGGTGGCTACGTAAAAGCTTCCCACAAGCGCGGGAAGTACAAAGTTTAAAAGCCACATTGCTAGTACCGTAGCTAAAACGGTTAATTCTGGAACTCCCGCAAATGAAAATACCCAAACTGCGATTCCACTTCGGATTACTACATCGAAAATAAAAAATGTGGGAAGTATAGAAACCAAAAAATACATGGCGTAGATTAGTAAAAGGGCTTCTAAAGTGCCAATTTTTGCACCAAAAAATAATAATAGTCCATAAAAAAGAGCGCTAAAGACTAAGTAGCGAACAACGGAATATAGAAAAACTCTCAGTTTTACCGAAAAGCAGAGTTTTTTAAAAAAATCAAAAGCTTTCAGAATAGAAAAGCCTTTAAAGCCAAATTGCCTTTTCCTAAAATAATATCCGAGTCCTAAAATAGATGTGGCAATACATCCAAATATGGCAATGTTTTTATAAGCAAGACTTAAGTTGAATTTTTGAAATAGGTATAAAAGTCCGATAATGCCGAAAATACTGGTAGTTATCATTTGGATGCTTCCCGAATAAAAATTGAGCAACAATACTTTTTTACGGTGTTTCGCCTCAAAAAACAGGGCTTTTGCGCCGTACTCTCCAATGCGGTTTGGCGTTGCCAAGGAGACCGTCAAGGAAGCCAAAGATTGTTTCATTGCAGTTTTAAATCTGATGTTTTTAAAAGTAGAAACAAGGGTTTGCCATTTCCGGATTTCAAAATACCAATTGGCAACCGCGAAGAGCAGAGCCAACATCAATACATATCCGGCAATAGGTCCTTTAGAAAGAGTGATTGCTGCAAATCCTTCAATAGTGAGCGTTTGCGCGTTGTTTATTTTATAAAATATATAACCAAAGCTAATGCTGAGCACCAAAACTTTTGCAAGGACAAGTAAAGGTTTTTTTATTTTGTAGGAAATGGCGGTCATCGTGCTAAAGTACTAAATGATATGCTTTCATTAAGCTATTAGGCTCAGTTTTAAAGTGATTGCCGTTTTAACTTTTTAGAATCAATGCGAGTAGATAATGAATGTTTTCTATGGCGTTCCTTTTATGAAAAAAGATATGAATTTAAAGATACACGCAATTACTCCATTTTAGTGAACAATGTCCATAACCCTTAAAAATTCACTTCAAAATAGGCTGTTAATGGGTTGTTAAAGGAGAGGCTTTTCGTGTGGACTCAGTTATAATTCGTTAATTTTAAGAGTATAAAATACGTTATTATGCAACAAGATATATACAACCTCAAAAAAACGCTCGATTCTTCCAAAGATAAACTTTCCTATTACAGTTTGCCCGAATTAGAGAAACAAGGATATGATATTTCAAAAATGCCTTTTTCTATTCGTATTCTTTTGGAAAATGCCCTGCGCAATTACGACGATTTTTCTGTAACAAAAGACCATTTGGAAACCATATTAAACTGGAAGTCAAAAGGCAGCGAAGATGATGTGGCTTTTAAACCCGCTCGGGTATTGATGCAGGATTTTACCGGTGTGCCTGCCGTGGTTGATATAGCTTCCCTTCGTGCCGAAATGGCCAGAAAAGGTGGAGATGCTTCAAAAATAAATCCGTTGATTCCTGTAGATTTGGTTATTGATCACAGCGTTCAGGTAGATTATTTTGCGGCACAATATGCGTATCAGCAAAACATGGAAGAAGAATACAAACGAAATAAGGAGCGTTACACCTTTTTAAAGTGGGCGCAACGATCGTTTGATAATTTTAGTGTTGTACCGCCGGGGATGGGTATTTGCCACCAAGTAAACCTGGAGTATTTTTCTAAAGGTGCCATTGCCCGAGACGGGATGGTTATTCCAGATACGCTAGTAGGTACTGATAGCCATACGCCAATGGTAAACGGAATTGGCGTGGTTGCATGGGGTGTTGGCGGTATTGAAGCGGAAGCCGCAATTCTTGGCCAGCCCATTTATTTTATAAGCCCAGAGGTAATTGGTTTAAAACTTACCGGAAAACTTCCGTTGGGAACAACCGCAACCGATTTGGTACTTACTATTGCAAACTTACTTCGTAAATATGGCGTGGTTGGTAAATTTGTTGAGGTTTTTGGTCCCGGGCTCGATAATCTTTCGGTGCCAGATAGAGCTACCATAGGGAATATGTCGCCAGAATTTGGGTGTACCATTACCTACTTCCCCATAGATGATAAAACCTTGGAATATATGCGAGGTAGTAACCGAAGTGAGGAGCAAATTCAACTTGTGGAAGATTATTGCAAAGTCAATATGCTGTGGCGCGAAAATGAAGATAAAATTGAATATACCGATGTTCTTGAATTGGATATTTCAGAAATACAACCCAGTGTGGCGGGGCCAAAACGACCACAGGATAAAATTCTTCTAAAAGATTTAAAAGAGAAATTTATTGAGCTGGAACACGCTTCCTTCGGAAGAAAGTACATTGCGCATGGCGAACGTGAAGAAGCAATCACACGTTGGAAAGAAGAGGGCGGAAGCCAACCCGTAGAACCGGCGAAAGATCCCGCACCCGATGTGGAAATTGAAGCAAAGATTAAAAACGGATTAAAAACCGTGTGGATTTCCCAGGGTAACGAAAAGTTTATGCTTTCAGACGGAGCTGTTGCCATTGCTGCAATTACTTCCTGCACCAACACTTCAAATCCATTTGTGATGATTGGCGCCGGCTTGGTTGCTAAAAAAGCGAGGGAACAAGGAATAGACGTAAAACCTTGGGTAAAAACTTCCTTGGCACCGGGTTCCAAAGTGGTAACCGATTATTTGGAAAAAGCAGATTTGCTAAAAGATCTTGAGGCACTGCAGTTTCACTTGGTGGGGTATGGCTGTACTTCCTGTATTGGTAACTCAGGCCCGCTACCTCCAGAAATTGCAAAAGCCGTAGATGAAAATGATTTGGTTGTAACTTCGGTGCTTTCGGGTAATCGTAATTTTGAAGCTCGTATCCATCCACAGGTGAAAATGAATTTTTTAATGTCGCCAATGCTGGTGGTAGCTTTTGCTATTGCAGGACGAGTAGATATAGACCTTACCAAAGAACCTTTGAGTTGCGATAGAAACGGTAAGGCCGTGTATTTAAAAGATATTTGGCCAACCGATGATGAAATCCACGAAGTAATGAGTGATGTGCTTACACCAAAAGACTTCAAAAAGAATTATGATGAAATATTTGAAGGCAACGAAATTTGGAGAAATCTTGAAGTGCCAGACGATAAACTCTATCAATGGGAAGATGACTCTACATATATTAAGGAAGCCCCGTTTTTTAAAGACCTTCCAGATGACCCCAAACCTTTGAAAAATATTGAGGGCGCACGAGCATTGTTAAAGCTGGGCGACAGTATTACCACAGATCATATTTCGCCAGCGGGAGCTTTTGCTGAAAATTCAGCTGCGGGAAAATACTTGAAATCCAAAGGGGTTGAAAGAAAACACTTCAATAGTTATGGATCAAGACGAGGTAATGATGAGGTTATGGTTCGTGGTACATTTGCCAACGTGCGTATAAAAAACCAATTGGCCGACAAAGAAGGCGGCTATACCACTCATCTTCCTACGGGTGAAGAAATGACGGTTTTTGAGGCTGCAGAAAAATACATTGAAGATGACACGCCTCTTGTTGTACTCACAGGAAAGGAATACGGAAGTGGTTCGTCGCGAGACTGGGCTGCCAAAGGAACAATTCTTTTAGGAATAAAAGCCGTTTTGGCAGAAAGCTATGAACGCATCCACAGAAGTAATTTAATCATGATGGGCGTGCTTCCACTTCAATACTTGGAAGGGGAAACTGCAGATTCGCACGGGTTGACGGGGAAAGAGACTTTCAGCATCACCGGTATTGAAGATGATTTAACGCCTTTGAAAAAAGTAACGGTAACTGCCACCAACGATGATGGCAAGAAAATTGAGTTTAAGGTTCTCGCAAGACTGGATTCCCCAATTGAAGTTGCATACTACCAAAATGAAGGTATCCTGCAATTTGTTTTGCGCCAGTTTTTAAAGAAATAATTTCATGATTCGCAATTTGGGGTTTGTCTAGGCAGACCCCAAATTAAAGAATCTGGAAGAAGCAGTTGCATGATTTTAATTGTAAACCCTAGATTACTTCGAAAAAATTTTAATGGCATCACGCTTTGGCCTTTTGTGGTCCTAAGGCATCATGCTTTAAAAGAAAATGCCGTGTTGTTAAATCACGAGCGTATTCATCTTCGGCAGCAGTTGGAAATGGCACTGATTTTCTTCTATTTGTGGTATGGGCTTGAATTTTTGTACCGCTGCATTCAATATAAAAACCGCAATAAAGCCTATAGAAATATTTCCTTTGAGAGAGAAGCCTTTCGTCATGAACACGACTTAGCGTATTTAATGAAAAGAAAGTGGTATGGCTTTACGGCCTATCTTTAATTTTGAAATTTTCTATAGCAATTACCCATTAACAAATAACTATTACACAATACATAATGAGCATTCTTTTTTCCCCATTAAAAATAAGAAACACAACCTTTAAAAATCGAACGGTGGTATCGCCTATGTGCATGTACAGTGGCATTGATGGTTATGCCACCGATTTTCACCTAGTGCATTTAGGAAGCCGTGCCGTAGGAGGTTCGGCTTTGATAATTCAGGAGGCCACCGCCGTTTCGCCTGAAGGAAGAATTTCGTACGGCGATTTAGGTATTTGGAACGATGAACATATTCGGAAACCAAGAGAGATTGTAGATTTCGTCCATTCGCAAGATGCGTTGATTGGAATTCAATTGGCGCATGCCGGTAGAAAAGCGAGTCATCAATTGCCGCAGGAAGGAGCGAAAAAAATAGCACCCGAAGCTAAAAACGGATGGCAAACTGTTTCTTCTTCAGCCTTGCCCTTTAGAGAAGAAGAGCCTGCCCCAATTGCCTTAGATGCGCAAGGAATTCAAAAAGTAAAAGACGATTATAAAGCTGCTACGCTCCGTGCATACCGGGCGGGTTATGATGTAGTGGAAATTCATGCGGCACACGGATACTTGTTTCATCAGTTTTATTCGCCATTGGCAAACAACCGTACCGATGAATACGGTGGAAGTTTTGAGAACAGAATTCGGCTCTTGCTAGAAGTTACTGAAATTGTTCGGAAAGAATGGCCCGATGAAAAACCGCTTTTTGTACGTATTTCGGCAACCGATTGGACTGAGGGAGGTTGGACGATTGAAGATTCGGTAAAACTTGCCGTTGAATTGAAAAAGTTAGGGGTGGATGTAATAGATACTTCTACCGGCGGAAATGTTCCAAAAGCGAAGATTCCCAGTGCGCCAAGTTATCAGGTAGAATTTGCAGCGCAGATTAAAAATGAAGCTAATATTTTAACAGGAGCCGTTGGTCAAATTACAACAGCTTCCCAATCGGAAGAAATATTAAAACAGGGGAAGGCCGATTTAATTCTCTACGGAAGAGAAAGCCTTAGAAATCCATACCTGCCACTTCAGGCTGCCCATGAGTTGAATGATACGATAGATTGGCCCATACAATACCAAAGAGCTAAATTATAACTATGAATAAGAAAGAACAGCACAACATAAATATTCCGTTTTCTATATTGGATTTGGTTCCAGTAATTGATGGAAAATCCCATAAATCGGCAATGGAAAGCAGCCTTGCCTTGGCGCAACACGCCGAAAACTTAGGTTATAAACGCATTTGGATTTCGGAGCACCACAATACCGAAAGCCTAGTAAGTTCTGCTACACCGCTAATTATTGGCTATTTGGCAGAAAACACAAAAACCATTCGCGTGGGTTCTGGTGGAGTAATGTTGCCTAATCATGCGCCCTTAATTGTCGCCGAACAATTTGGAACCCTAGCCACCTTATATCCAGACCGAATTGACTTAGGACTGGGCCGTGCTCCGGGAACCGATCAAAATACTGCACGGGCCCTTAGAAGGGAGCGTGTAGAAACGGTGAACGATTTTCCAAAAGACGTACAGGAACTCCGACAGTTTTTTTCAAAATCGAATAAAAACAGTCTGGTAAGAGCCATTCCGGGCGAAGGTCTTGAGGTGCCGTTATATCTTTTAGGCTCTAGCACTTTTAGCGCGCAGTTAGCTGGAACGCTGGGCTTGCCTTATGCCTTTGCCAGCCATTTTGCGCCCACCCATTTGCACGATGCCCTGCGGTTATACCACAGTAATTTTGAAAACTCAAAGCAATTAGAGAAACCCTATGCTATGGCGTGTGTAAATGTAATTGTAGCAGATACTGATGAGGAGGCGGAATACTTGGCCACGAGTATGAAACTGTTTATGTTGAATATTATCAGAAACACGCGCTCCCCACTTCCGCCGCCAGTAAAAAGCATGAACGGACTTTGGAGCCCAATGGAAGAAGCGCACGTTTCAAAAATGATGCGATATACTTTTGTGGGAAGCAAGGAAACGGTTCGCAATAAAATTCTTGGCTTTATTGCGGAAACACAAGTAAACGAGATTATTACGGCTGCATATATCCATGATCAGGAAGCTAGACTTAAATCTTTTGAGTTATTGGCTCAACTAAAGCAAGATTCTTCCGTTTAATGACTACGGTCATACTTTAAGTGGTTCTATTTTTAGAAATTTATAGAAGAATTTAAAAGGATAAATATCATGAAAAAAAGAGAACCGATTTCATCAATTATGACCAAAAATGTCATCACGTTAAACCATACGGATGATTTAGAGACCGCAGAACGAATATTTAAATCGAAGAAAATACGGCATATTCCCGTGGTAAGTGGCGAGGCAATCATTGGAATTTTAAGCTATACGGACTTGTTGCGAATTAGTTTTGCCGATTCAATTGGCGAAGATGAGACTGACATTGACACAACGGTTTATAATATGTTTACGATAGAACAAGTTATGGCGAAAAATCTAGTGAGTGTTGAATCTACTTCATCTATAAAAGAAGTTGCCGAAATTCTTGCAAAAAAGGAATTTCATGCCTTGCCCGTAGTGGATGACGGAAAGCTTGTTGGCATTGTTACCACTACCGATTTAATCAATTACCTAATAGCCCAGTTTTAGATACCTTTTTCCGATATTGAAAAGTATAAATTGCTTTAAATAGTATTGGCTTTCAACAAACCATAGTATCTTCGCAAAAAACGAAAGATATGTTGAAAGCCGTATTATTTGATATGGATGGGGTTATAGTTGACACTGAACCCTTGCACCGAAAAGCCTATTTCAAAATGTTTGAAGAGGTGAATATTGATGTAGATGAAGCCTTATATGATAGCTATACGGGGCAGGCTACTTTGCCAATATGCCGAGATTTATGTGAACACTTCAATCTTTCTGAAGCCCCTGAAACCTTAGTGAAAATAAAAAGGAAGCATTTTAAGTATCTTTTTGATAATGATACTGACTTTGCGCTTATAGATGGTGTTTACGAGCTGATTAAAGATTACTACAACAACGGCTTGACTTTGGTGTTAGCGTCTTCGGCGTCTATGCCTAATATCAATCGTATTTTTGATAGGTTTGATCTTAATAAATATTTTAAGGCAAAAATTAGCGGTGCCGATTTAAAAGCGTCAAAACCGCATCCTGAAATTTTTGTAAAAGCCGCTCAGCTCGCTGGAGAACATGTTGACAACTGCATGGTAATTGAAGATTCTACTAATGGTATAACCGCTGCCAAAGCTGCAAATATTTATTGTGTAGGTTTTAAAAGCCCACACTCCGTTAATCAAGATTATAGCAAAGCAGATAAGGTGATTACGAGCTTTAAGGAAATAGCGTACGCAAACCTTACGAATCTCTAATATCTAATTGATGCTATCTTTATTGCGAAGCCTTTAAAAGTCTTTTTGTCTTCCGTATTTTAAAATACAATATTATTGCAGAAGCCGATAGACAAACCACGGCAATAAGCGCCATAGTAATTAAAGGGGTTTTTATATGATGAAATTCGGCGTGGTTTAGATAGAGTAGCCTGAATATTTTCAGATAATGTGTCAAGGGTATTAAATCGGCAATAGACTGTACCCAGACTGGCATTTGACTCAATGGCCAAGTAAAACCACTTAAAATAAAACTTGGCGTGGCCACCACCATTAAAACTTCAGTAGCTTTTAATTGATTGGGTAAAACAATACTTACCAAAACACCTATGCCACTTACGGCCAATACAAAAACCAACGTACTCAGCATAAAGGCCCAAAACGCTCCGCCTATTACCATATTGTAATATTTGGAAAAAGCCCAATACAATAGAATAATACCGACAGACATAATTAGGTATGGAACTATTTTTACGGCTAACATCCCAAAGGGATTTGGCATTTTCTCTACCAATTCGGTAAAGGTTTCGTTTTCATATTCCGAGGCAAAACTCAAGGCAAGACCGAGTAATAATATTTGCTGAAAAACCGTCAACAAAACTCCAGGTAACATAAAAAACAAGTAATTCCCGCTACGGATGCTTTGCTTTATAATGGTGGTTTTAAAGGGTTCGTAATTATGCGAAGCAATATATTGCGGCACCCCTTTTTTCATTTGTGACTCAATCTGGATTCCGGCTTTCATGGTCATGGCCACGGTATTAACAGCCATCAAGGCGGTATTGGATGTCAAGGTATTGGAGGCATCGACAAAAAGCGTAATTTCAGGGAGGCGATTTTGTTGAATTCCGGCTGCAAATCCCTTGGGGATATCAATTATCACAGTGGCTTCCAAATCAATTGCTTTATCCTTTACACCGAATAACGAGGGGCGTACTGCTGCTACTTCAACGCTTTCGCTCTCTTCTAACATGTCGATAAATTTAGTGCTCATCGGGCTATGGTCCTGATCTACCACAATCACTGGAAGGTCGGTTATTTTTCCTTTGTGATACACTCCGCCTATTAACACCCCGTACAAAATTGGAGCTCCAATAAACAGCAGCCTCAGCACCTTATTGCTAAAAAACAGCCGAAATTCTCTTTTTATTAATTGGATAAATTTCTTCACAGCGAATTATTTCTGAAATTCTAAGGAAACGGTTGCTTTGGTAACCAGATCTTTTACTTTTTCTGGGTTTGTAGGTCGAACCAAGACTTCAAATAAAGTTTGTTGCATATCAAAATCGGGATAGGCCGTGGCAATGTTTGCATAAGAACTCAAGGCTTTTATAGATGTAATTCTACCATCGATTAATTCCATTTCCTTATAGCGTACTTTTATCTTTACCTTTTCTCCTTTCGTGATATCTCCTAAGCGCTCCTCGGCAATTGTAAATCTAAAATGCACGGAGGAATTAATGTAACCACTTATTATTGGATAACCGGGCAAAGCCAGCTCACCAATTTTTAGGTTGATGTTTTCTACCGACATGTCTTGTGGGGCGATCATATATTTTTGATCTTCTGCAGCAGATACTTCCGAAACCGCACCTTGGGCTTGCAATTCTTGACCCCTTGCCATAGCTTGTTGTTCTATTCTAGCTCCGGTTTTAGCCTCTTCCAGTTCGGTTTTTGCTGCTTCATATTGATTTCTGGCACCTTGGAACTTTGCATAAACTTCGTCAAAACGCTGTTGCGGAACTAAACTATCCTGTAACATTTTTTGTAACCTATCTTTTGATTTACGAGCAAATTCATATTGCTCTTTTAGTCCATTTACCTTGTTCTGCAACTGTTTTAGCTGGCCTTTTGTGGCTCCTTTTACTGCCATTTGATATTGGGCCTCTGCTGAGGTTAAAGCCCCTTCTGCTTGTTGTTTTTTGGCATCCACTTCCGGAATATCAAGAACGGCCAGCGTGTCTCCTTTTTTTATATTAGCTCCCTCCGTTATTAAGATGCTATCAATAGTTCCCGGAACTTTGGTAACTACGGAAATCTGATCACGTTCAATTTTTCCCATAAAAGCAGGGTCAATTTTCTTCTTATTACAAGACACAAAAAAGGTAAGGGAAGCTATGAATAATACTATGCTATTTTTCATTCTTAATATTTATAGTTTGTAACAATTCGCCAGTTCCTAGAAGGAGTTCTACTGCAGCACTTCGCTGGTTTAAAATTTGGCGGAAATAATTCAGGTTTACTTTATACAATTGGTTTTCAGATGCCAATCGTTCTGTTAAATCAATCAGGCCAGCGTCGTATTGCTTGGTGGCTAAATTTAAGTTGTTTTTGGCCATCTTTAGTTTTTGTTTGGCAACGCCTACCTTTTTTTCAGAGGTTTCCAGATCGGCCTTGTTTTTATGAAATAAAAGCTCAAGTTCCTTCCGAGTTTTCTCTAGTTTTATTTCGCTTATTTCCAAGTCAATTTCGGCTTGTTTAAGCTTTTTGTTATGGGCTCCGCCTTGAAACAAATCCCATTTTAAACCTACGCCTACCGCTGCCATTGGTTCTAATCCAAAACGGTCTGATTCTAGCTTTACGTCACCCGCTACGGGAGCGTCACGAAACGTAAGACTGGAATTAAAGGCATTGAAATAAGATACATTTCCAAAGGCAAAAACCGTGGGAAATCTACCGCCCTTTTCTTTTTTATAAACATGTTCGTTTGCTTTTTTTCCTGATTCTAAGGCCTTCAATTCCACTCGATTGTCTGTGCTCAAACCTTCCTTATTAATTAAAAAAGGCTGTAATAGATAGCCAATGCTTTCCAGTTCACCTTTTTCCATATCTGTGAGGTATTGAAGTTTAGCGTATAATACCGCCTTATTACCATCAGCTTCTATCTGTTTTTCTTCCAATTCTAAAATGGCCAATTTAATTTTATCTCTATCATAAGGAATCGCAAGGCCATTTTCTAGGGCTTTTAAAACCTTTTGATGCTCCTTAGCCAATCTTTTTTCGGAGTCTTTGAGCAGTTTATCTACTTCGTTTAGTAGCATTAATTGGTCAAAGGTTAAGATAACTTCCTTCGCTACTTCCTCCTTGTTGGCTTCTGCCAAAAAACGTTCGGCCTTGGCTTTTTGTTCCAAAGCTTTTACCCCTTCAGAAATTTGAAGACCAGCAAATATTACTTGGCGTACAGAAATGCCTCCTGCTAAAAATTGGGTTTGAAAATCGGAAACAATGGCGTTTTCAAAAATGGCCGTTCCTGTGATGGGCAAATACTGTACAGGAAATTTCTGGCTTAAATGAAAATACGAATATCCATATCCGCCCATAAAAGAAATGTGTGGGAATTTTTTAGCCTTTACAGCTTCCATTTCCATTTGGGTGCCGTCTCCTTTTAATTGTTTTAGGTGGATTTCTGAACTTTCCGAAATGGCTTTTTGAATGGGGGCTTTTAAAACTTCTTCAACAAAACTTTGTCCAAACGCCGATATCTGGATAGATAGCAACATTATACCCATCCAAAAAAGCTTTTTATACTTAAACATGTTATGTGTTTTTGTGAGGCAAAGCTAAATTACAAAAAATAACGTATGGGTTTTAAAATAATAAAATTGAATATCCTTACAGATGTAAAATAGTAGTGATGGTATATACAGAAAAAAATAATTGAGGCGAATTCATTCAGGTAAAGGAAAATGGGAAAGGATTGGATTCTAAAAACCTAAAAGGTTGGCAAGTACGTTTTCCGTTTCTGCTTTAACCGATTTCTTTTTCATTGTTTTAAGTCTATTGGTTGAGAGCTGAGGTGCGTTTTCAAAACGAACTACGTTGCGCTCGCCGTGCTTTTTAAGATGACTTCGGATAATGGCATGAGTGTGGTACGTGGGGTGCTGTGGTTTTAGGAAAGGTTCGTAATCTTCAATATTGCAGATGGCATCATTCCGATCAAAAAACCCAAACCCGCGATATTCTCCTGCTACAACCAAAGCAAAGGCTATTTCGGCGTCGGTTCGTCCTTTTCCCTGAATGGCAAAACTTGGGTTGTTCTCTTTTAACGATTGCATAGCAGCCTTAACTTTTTTATTGTACTCGGCTACGCTCTCTGTTTCTTCACAGATTCCCTCACAGTTTTTGAGTCGGTAGTGGGAGCATTTTTCTGTATTGCTCTGCAGGGTGCAAAAACGCGGACATAGTTTAAAGGTTTCGCAGATTTCTTCTAGCTTTTCGGTGGCTTCGGTTCTATTATAAAACGTACTTACCGAATCGTGGACCACTTTGGTTTTTGCCAAAGCCAGCTGAATAATGCCGCGTTGGTTTTCATAGTTAATGATTTCATAGGTAGTAGCCGGCCATTTCTGGGCGCGATTAAACTTTGGGTAGTGCTTTCTGATGTGTTCCGATTCTACTAAAAGTGCTACCAGTTCGTTTCCGGTACGTTCAAAATCTATAAAGTGCGTTTCTTGCCCTAGCTGATATTCCTTGGTTTTTTTATTATAGAAATGTGAGAGTACTCGTTTTTTTATATTTTTTGCCTTCCCAGCATAAATAACCTGGTGTTTTTGGTTTTTAAAAAGATAGATTCCCGCATCTTCAGGAAGTTCGTCAATCTGTTCTGAAGGAAGATGGGGTGGGAGCGTAGCTTGTTTGGAACGCGGATTCAAAAATGTATTTATAATTTCAGAGTCTTCATCGAGTGAAAGCAAGCGTTGAAAAAGAATTACCGTTGCGTCAACATCTCCTTCTGCTCGATGACGGTTTAGATGTGGGATGTTAATAGTACTACACAACCTGCCTAAACTATACGATAGATGACCCGGAATTAATTTCCGCGAAAGCCGGATTGTACATAGTTTTTTGCGATTGTAATGTTGCCCCAAGCGCCTAAACTCACCGCGAATTACGTTATAGTCAAAACTGACATTATGCGCTACAAATATTGCGTCTTGCGTAAAATCTTCAATTTTTTCGGCTATTTCAAAAAATCGTGGAGCACCCGCTACCGTTTCATTGTCAATCCCGGTTAATGTGGTAATGTGCTGCGGAATGTCTCGCTCTGGATTTACCAAGGACGTAAATTTATCAACCACTTCACCATCTTTCAAAAGGGCAATACAAATTTCAGTAATCCTATTGCCGGCAATGCCACCGCCAGTAGTCTCTACATCTATAACTGCGAAAAGGGAAGAATTCATTTCTTGTTTTTGCTGGGAAAACAAATGTAAGAAAATCTATTTGATTGTATTGGATTATTTCCCGTAAAATGGAAATAATCCAAAAAATATTATTTTAGAATCATTAGTGTCCGACAAAGATGCACGACCGCTGCGCTAAATGACTAACGACGTACGACTAGAATTGTAAAGTGTTGATAATTAGGTTAATTCCGTTATGCATATTTTTAAAATGTTTATCCTTTATTGGAATCTCAATAGCAAGGTGTTATATTTAAATATTATTCTAAAAGCTTACTATTGTTGAAACAAGTGGTTTTTTAATTATTTTAATCGGACACTACTATTTTAGAATCATTAGTGTCCGATTAAAAGAGTGAGAAAATTTGTTGAGTCACAGATAATAGGCAATTAGAATATTTTTTATTTAATGACAGCATGCTATTATACTTAGCATCAAAATTTATCGATTAAAAAGTATGTTTAATCAATTTTATCTAGTTTTCAATCCAATCCTGTCCTAAATATTTAACCTGTTCATTTTTTCCATTGATGAAAAAACGAACCAAAAAAATCTAGGCTTACGAAATCTTCTCTAAATTTTTTGTTCGTCCCCTAAATTTTAGGAACTCGCCTTTAAATCCATTGCTTTGATGATTATCTTTGCTGGCTCAAACAGCCTAAAATTTTACGGGAACTTCACTTCAAATTTTAC